>NZ_JABXKI010000157.1 GCF_017115095.1 Nostoc sp. NMS4
GGGAGACAAGGGAGACAAGGAGATAAACAAAACTCCTAACTCTTGTACAGACAAAGATTTTTCGCGTCTCTACTCCTAACTCAGCACTTTTCATTTTTTATATAGGCTGCGATATTCCCAAGGATTCACAAATTTGGTATCACTCCAAATACCAAGGCGTTGCTCCTTGGCTTTAGCTTCGGCTTGTTGAACTAAATCTTTACTAGGACACTTATTTAAATAAGGACGATACACTTTCGCTAAACCTTCTTGCAACAATATCTGTTGCACAAAAGTGCCATTTTTTAAACGGACTTCGGCGATTTTGCGTCCATAACGATCGCTATCGGTGATATTCAAAGTCACGCGATCGCCTCCTTGTTGTACCAGTTCTTGCACCCGTTCTTGGGCTTTTATACCCCAAGTAAATTGATTGCGATCGCTAGTGCGTTTACTCTGCTTTTCTTTGTTAGTATGAGCTATCTCAGGCGCATCTACACAAGCAAAGCGCACGGTAAAATTTTTGCCGTTGGTATCTTTCACTACTAAAGTATCGCCATCACTCACTCGCTCAACTGGTTCTCCAGAATTACCGATAAAGCGATCGCAGCCGAACAAACCCCAAATTATGATAGTTACACAAAGCCAAAATCGCACTGGTTTAGTTAATTTCTCCATCCAAAACCGATGACCCCTACATATCAAGGTTTTTTAGTTCTGATCCATAATTCTACTCATTTGCTACTCATCCAGAGCATTTATAACCCCGTTTTGAGAATCTTTGCAGGAGATCGCACTGCTAAAATACTACTTACTTCGTAGCGATCGCAGCTTCACGGACTAAATAGCTAAAATCTGAAGTGACAAAACTTAATTTTTGTCACTAAATTTTTAAAAACCTTGTCAGTACAAGATAACTGGTTTAATTTGTAATAGTTCCGTAATCTTCTTATAAAATATGGCAGAACCAACGCTGACTGATGTATTTGGAGCAAGCGCCACCCAAACAGCAACTACAATCACAATTACCAAAGCTGATCTATCCGGCTTGACGCCAACATCCAATAACACCCCGGAAAGCTTATTGACTGCTATTGTGCTAAAAGCTAAAACAGGCTTAGATAAAACCACTTTTGATACAAATCTAGACCAGAGTATTTATATTGATCTAGGGTTCCCCGGCTTTGTTTTCAGAGGGACTAACAATGATTCCTATAGAGTAGATCAACTAACGGTTAATCTGGCGAAACCAGATACACAATCGACAATTGATCCTGATGACTACTAATCTTCAATCTCTCTCCCTCACTCAGTTATTTGGTGAGGGAACTTTTCAGGATGCAAGTGTTTTAATTATCCAAAAAGCTTCCTTACTAAGATTGTCTCCCAGTGTTAATAATGCTGCTGAAAGTCTATTAGTAGCAATACTAATTACTGCGTTAAACAGCTTTCAAGGAACTATCACAGATGAGAACAATCAATCTATTTCTGACGAAAACAATCAGTCAATCACGTTCGATAATTCCGAAGCGTTTGAATTAATCAAACTTATTGAGTGGAAAGCATTTCAGATCCTCAGAAACAATCAGAAATACATCAATAATCAAATTATTGTGGAAGGATATACAATTGATGTTACAAATTAAAGACTTGGGGACTGAAAAGCTTCTTCCAGATGATAGCGATTTAATCCCTATTCAAGAAATAGGGGGAACTACTCGCCATATTAAGCGGGGTAATTTTATTGCTGGAATTTCCGGGGGAATATCTAATAAATATATTCAATTATTAGACTCTCGCCCCAATGGAACCGCCGGGGGAACTGCAATTATCGGTAGTTGGGCTAATCGCAAGATTAATACTTTAGCTATTGATGAGCTTGAAACTACTTCACTAGCTAATGATATTTTTACTTTAGACGCTGGAGTTTATAGGCTGGATTGTATAACGACCTACTACAAAGGAAATTTTATACGCACTAGACTATTTAATATAAGTGATAATGCTGCAATATCAAATGTTTTTTCTGTTAATACGTACAATGGCGCTGAGGCTTGTACTTATTCGATTTTAAAGGGAAAATTTACTATTGAAACTAGACAACAATTATCTATTCAATATCGAGTAAGTAGCAGTAACGGCACTGGTACAGGACTAGGCGAACCTTGTAATTTTGGTCAAAACGAAATTTTTCTTTTAGCCGATATTTGGAAGTTGTAATGTTATGGCTTGTGAAGGTGCTAAAAAAGGTAAAGTATCTTTTATTGACAAAGGAACTGCTAAAGAAATTGCAATTCCAATAGCCCCATTTTTTGTATCCTGTAGCCCTACTTCTACTTGTGGAGTATCTGGCATCAGACAAATAAATTATAGCTGTTCTAATCCAATTGCACCTAATGGCGTTTATTCATTTAGTAGTTTCAAGAATGAATCAGTTTTTTTTAAAGCGGTTGCCTCAAGTGGTACATACGACGGGAATCAATATGATTTTTGGGGTAGTTGTCCTGATGGTCAGCGCGAGATACGCAATTCTTTCTCTAGAGGGAGTGGTGCCATAACTATTATTAGCAATGTATTCACCTCTGGAGGGAATAGCGGGTTAATTATCAAAGATGCAAATAATAATATTCTTTTAACTATTCCTGTGTCTGAATGCAATTATCAAATTTCTTGTGGAGATGAGTGTCCAGAAGGATTTTGCAAATGTATTATCCCAGAGTACCCCGGATATTGCTGCTTGGATTGTACGGCGATAGCTGCAAGTATCCGAGAGATTACTAATAGTTTAAGAGGTAAATAAATGTCTACCTGTGATCAACTTTCAGGAGAGATTTCATCGCTACGGAATGCGATCGCAAATAATAGTCGTGGGGAAGTCGTTGACGAATATGCCAGAACTCTTGCCAAGCAAGCATTAGCTCAAGGATACAGAGCAGAAGCTAAAGCCGGGGTAGCACTGGGGAAAGCTTATGAAGTTGAGGGGCAATTGGCAGATTTGAAGGCGGCCTTAGCAGGGATAATTCTTTCAATAGCAGTAGTTTCAGGTGTTGCAACGGCGGCGGCGGCGGCGGCGGCGGCGGCAGGTGTCACGGCGGCGGCGGCTGCTGCTGCTGTATCTTTTGCTAGCTCCCAAATTGCTCAGATACTCGCAACAATTGAAAGGATCTTAGGACTTATTCAAAATTTACTACTTTTGAAACAAGCAATTGATGAAATTCGCAATGAAGGATTAACTTTAGGCACGGCTGTTAGCGTTCTTCAAGTTGCTGTGGGAGGATTGAAAAATCGTATCGGCACTGCTGGACCACCGGGTAGGCCTGGACGGGATGGTAAAAATGGCAGAAATGGGGCTAATGGTTTTCCGGGGCGTGGTGGAAATACTGGTGCTACTGGTCGTATCGGTCTACGCGGGTTAGCTGGTAGTCCGGGGCAACGTGGCACACCGGGGCGTATTGGTCAACGCGGTTTACCTGGTAGTCGTGGAATAGTTGGTCAACGGGGTTTACCTGGTAGTCGCGGAACAGTTGGTCAACGCGGTTTACCTGGTAGTCGTGGAATAGTTGGTCAACGGGGTTTACCTGGTAGTCGCGGTCCTGCCGGACAAAAAGCTTTACCAGGAGCTAAAGGTAATGAAGGTATTCCAGGCAAAATAGGGCAAACTGGCAAGCCTGGAGCCATTGGTAAACCAGGTAGAGAAGGCAGAAATGGGCATGATGGGCATGACGGGCATGATGGGCGTAATGGACATGATGGGCGCGATGGGCAATACAAAACTATTACAATTACCAAAGTTGAAACTGTAACTATAATGCGTGAAATTAAAGTTGCAGGACCGGGTGAAATTGTGAGAGTTGGCCCACAGGGAATTGCAGGTATACCCGGTAAAAATGGCAGAGATGGAGTAGATGCTGTACTGAAACCTTATCCCATACCTAGAAATGGTGTAGATGGAAAGCCTGGGGTAGCTGGAAAGCCTGGGTTAAATGGTCAACCAGGATTAAATGGTCAACCGGGTCTAGCTGGAAAGCCTGGGTTGAATGGTCAACCAGGATTAAATGGTCAACCGGGTCTAGCTGGAAAGCCTGGGTTAAATGGTCAACCAGGATTAAATGGTCAACCGGGTCTAGCTGGTAAACCTGGAACCAATGGTCAACCAGGATTAAATGGTCAACCGGGTCTAGCTGGTAAACCTGGAACCAATGGTCAACCAGGATTAAATGGTCAACCGGGTCTAGCTGGTAAACCTGGAACCAATGGTCAACCAGGATTAAATGGTCAACCGGGTCTAGCTGGTAAACCTGGAACCAATGGTCAACCAGGATTAAATGGTCAACCGGGTCTAGCTGGTAAACCTGGAACCAATGGTCAACCAGGATTAAATGGTCAACCGGGTCTAGCTGGTAAACCTGGAGAGGACGCTGATGTGAAATTTTTAAGTTTAGAAGTTCCAGTTTGTCTTTGCGAGCAACAAGAAGATGGATCTTGGAAAGTCAAGCGTAATACAACCACAGTTAAAGCGATCGCTAACAAAGACGGTTCAGCAAGTGACGCGGCTACTGTGTTGTCTGAACACGAAGAATTATTTAAAGCTAACTCTGAACTTTGTTTAGCAAAAAATAAAGAAGATTGTTATGCTGTTGTT
This sequence comes from Nostoc sp. NMS4, assembly GCF_017115095.1. Classification (GTDB taxonomy): domain Bacteria; phylum Cyanobacteriota; class Cyanobacteriia; order Cyanobacteriales; family Nostocaceae; genus Nostoc. The sequence goes on from NZ_JABXKI010000157.1 coordinate 4,622, forward strand.
CCTGAGTGGTGGCAGGTTAGGTCTTTTCAAAAACCCCAGTTAGTTGTTCAGTACGCTGAATTACTTGATGATGGAAAATTAGGACGTAGTAGATGGTCTTTATCTGTTCCCCATTACAATAAGCCAAAAGACTATAAGCCTATTTTTCCTCAATACGCTAAAGGAGACGTAGAAGGAATTTTAGTTTTAAACGATAATTCTAAAGTTATCGTTAATGCTAAAAATAAAACAGAATGTTTAAAAGTCATTAACTCTGTAAGGCAGTTTATCAATCCTGATAAATTGAAAGATATTCCACCTCCTAAAATTGGTGGCGAACGTCCAACGGTTTATAAAAAAGTAAATGTTATACCCGTTTATTGCCACTACTTTCCAACTGGACAAAAAGACACTGTACCAGAGTGGAGTAAGAAATTAAGGTAAAAAAATGCGAACGCTAGAGCTTGATACTGTATTTGTAGTTAATGGCAGACTTGCTATTAAGTTAGTTACCTTTGCTAAACTCTTACATTATTCAAGCATTTATTTGTTAAGGTTAGTTAAGGCATTAATTAAAAAGGGCATTAAAATTGGATTTAAATGGCGTAAGGAATGGTATATTTTTCTTCCTAGTATTCCTCTAAAATCAATTATTCAAAATGCTAATGGTAATAAAAATAATGATGGTGGTAATGAAGCTACAACCCCATCAGGTGATAGTATAAATACTGATTGGGAATCAGCTATTGAAGAATTACCACCGGGAATTACCGATAATTTAGAGCGTACAAATTTTAATATCGTAATAGTTGATAATCGGCTTGTTGTTCCTATATCTTCATCGACTGAGCTAGTTTCTTCATCCTTAAACTCGAAGAAACTAATTGATTTTACTCCTAGTAATTTAGGAAGTTTCCCAGCTACAACTGATTACAAGTATGGCTATTACATTCATTACGATCCTACAAAAATGAGTACTTTTGATCCAGGAACAGCGGGAACTTTAAAATCTACCCAACTACCTCAAGCTTTATTCGAGGTGTCCCGCGCATTAGACGCGGCTGAAAACCTCAGAAACGGTGCTAACCCCGGATTGCCACCACGTCGAAACCTCTCTACAACGGTTAGCTTTGACACTGGAACAATTGCAATCGCTGCTACTCTTCCTATCTCTGCGGGTATTCAAACCGGCGGATCTGTAGGCGTGACAGTAAGCGATTATTTAGGAAGTACTTACTCTGCTTTCGCCGGCGGTAGTGGCGATTTAACTTCTGATACTTTACCAGAAGCTTTACTAGAGATTGCAAGTCTTTTAGCGGCAGCTGAGAAAGCTGTTACACCTGCTGAAAATCAGCCTAATAATGTACAAATCGTATTCGATTTGGAAACGTCAAGCGCTACAATTTCCGCAAACTTGCCCTTCACCACCGCCGCCGGTACTACTGGGAACGTTGTTGTTATAGCTATCGATTATTTATAGGAGTTATCCCCACTATTGAGAAGAAGTAGGTAGGCGATAGAATGGCAACTACTAAAGGTAAAAAGAGAGGACCTAGAGCTACAGTTTTATTTAAATCTGGTAGCGGTCAAGGGAAGGGAGGCAAAAGCATTTATGTTTATATGCTCCGATCTGTAGCTGAAAAACTCGGATTTACGATTGTGAAAGATGCTACTATAACCCGCAAACCTGCTAAAGGTGGCACTAAGAAAGAGGTTAAGGTAGCAGTAAGAGGAAGTGCAGGTGCAAAGCATATTAAAGTACCTGTCGGGGGTAGTAGACAGACCGCAGCTAAAACAACTAGTCCCAACAGTGGAACAAAGACTCAATATGTCTCTATTCCAGTACCCGCAAGTGCTAATATTCCAGATATCAAAGCATTTTTAGGGAAAGCAAGTAAAAAGCCGGATAGCTTTGTAAGTCCAGACGGACGTACATATCCGTTATCTACTACAAAATAGATGATTAAGACTCAATTAGTCTTTAGAAACGAGTACAGATGGGACTTAAAAAAAGTTAACTCTGTACTCATTCCTTATTTATTTGATAATGATGCTAGCTTAATTATTACAATCCAACCGAAATCAAAACTGACAAAAGATTATACTTCTGCTGGTAAGTTAGATGAAGTTTTAATTGATTATCCAAACAAACTAGTTGCTAGTTCTCAAGTGATTAATTTAGGCAAAAACTATCAGATAAATTTTACACAGCAAGGAAGATTTCAATTAGAATTCTTCCCTTATAAATTTTTAGGTAAAACTTTAATATCTATTAGCAGGATTATAGATGATGAATCTTAAATATCTTTTAAAATGCAAAATCCAAATGCACTCTTGACACTTTTCAGTATTGCTCTTATGTTTGGGGGATTGGTATGGCGACTGGCTTCAATAAAAGCCAGCTTAGAACAAAGTATTGATAATTCTAGTGATGCTCTTATCTCTAAAATAACTATTTTAGAGATTAAACTTTCTATTTATGAGACAGAATACGAAGCGAAAAAAGAATTTTTAGACTATCGATTGCATGGACATGATGAACTTATCCAGCATAAATTTGATAGATGCTGGGCAGAGATAAAGGAAATTCAAAACTTTTTAAGTAAGAATGGATTTATCCCGCGTGATCGAAATAAATCCATAGAATAATTTATTGGCAAGTTTTATTACCGATCGCTCCACTTCCGATTATAGTTTCTTTCCCACACTCTGAACCATTCTTAAAAATTTTTATTTCTACAGTGCCTTGATTCATCAACATTCCAGACGCTGAAACTAGGGCATTTTTGGGAGCGGTGAAACTTATTTTATGAGGAAGTTTCCCGGTAACTTTCTCTATTCTGGTAGCTTTACCCGGAATTTTAGAAGCAATACCATAGCTTGCAAATAGTTCGCTTCCACTAGCACCATTCCATTGAATTTCATAATTATCTAAACTACTGGAATAGCTACACCCCACTAGTATTAAGCCTACAAATGCTGATTTTATTAAGTTATTCATTGCTAAAAAGCAAGGGTACAAGTTAGCTTACCCAGTTACAGATTGAATATTAGGCATAATCTCCATTTTGTCACTTGGCTTTCTGAATCCCTTTACCTGCGTTGCCGTAAAGGATTGTATTGCCAGATTCGTCCACAACTTCGATGTACCCATTTGGGTGAAAGTCTGGATAAATATATTTCTTTACAATGCCAAATTGCTGAAATGGCTTGCACTGTTCATCGTGGGATTCAAAAGTTACGCGATCTCCGGGCTTTAATTGTCTTTTACCCATCTCTAACTTCATCCTAAATTAGCTTCTTCAAACGCTACTTGCTCGTTAAGCTCTTGAGCGTACAAATCTACCAGATCGGCGCAATCGTCATAATTCTCTGAAAAAAGCTTGATATGTACAGCCTGCCCTTTAGGAACGATTTCGACTATATCCAATAATTCGCACCCTGCTTCAACGTAATACTGAGAAATAACGTAATACATAATTCCTATTTCGCCTATCTAAATCCACTGCCATAACAGCCACCGCATTTTACCAAAACGAACTTGTTCAAATCTTTGTAATCAAGTAATTCTTTTTGCATCTTTGTGCCTCTGCAATAAGGGCAAATTCTAGGGCGATCGTCATACAGTTGACAAGGATTGTTGTGCCCTCCAGGTTCCCACTCATCGCTACCGTCGTAATCGTCGCCGCCATCATCATCAAATCTGTGAGTCATAATTCCGTTTTTGTCACTTCACCGGACTTATTGACCTTTGACGATCGCTACATTCTGCCAAAGGGAGATGAGCGATCGCACTTCCACTTTTGATTACACCTTGACCAATTGGTGAGGAAAGTAAGCCTTATGGTGGCGTTTTCGATCGTCTTTGACGGAGATACCATTGGCTCCAATACTGGTGATAGTAGCGAAAGTCTCTTTATACTTGCCTACCAAGACGACCACCTCATCCCCTACCTTCAGATCGTGCCTGGGCGATTCTTCCATCCAGACTAAATCATTGAAGGGTAATGTAATTCGGCCTCTGCCCTCAACATCGGCGCTCACTGTTCCCAGGTCGTCCACGATTAAAAATACTTTAGCCTTGCGCTTTTGGGACAAGCTCATGTAGACAGCCTTTTCCTGAATCAGAGGCATGGGCGGCTCTGTCTTCATCAGTGATATGGCTGCTAGTGATATCGCTGGTGTAGTCGCTTCAGCTTTTTCAAATTCGCCAGGGTGCAGACGTATTCCTGATTCAGTTTTGATACCCGATTTGTCCACTGCGGCGATCTTCTGCACTAAACCAAGTGCATCCAATCGGGTGGGGTGGGAAAGAATTCTAATGTAATCACCAATTTTAAGCTTTTGGGGTGCATGGGGTGAGGGGTCAGACCCATGATTTTGATCATTTTGAAAAGTTGAAAAATATAGTGGATCTCCGGGATCAGGCTGTAAATTTATCGGCTGTAGTTCTTCTGGGGTAATGACTGTGGGGCTGATCCCGTAGATTAAATCATTTTGTTGATACGTATCTTGAGATACCCGGATATCCGACTCTTTATCGTTGCTAACACTTTCGTAAGTAGTATTGATAAAGTTTGTATGTTGCGCTACCTCATCGGATGCTGATCCCGGAGATCCACTATATTTTTCAACTTTTTGATTTTTTCTCGTCCACATTCTCACCCAAGCACCGGACGATCTCACCCGTTCAGTTTCCCAGCCTAATTGGATCATGACTGCGTTAATTCTTTTGGAATCCCAGGAGTTCTGCCTTGATACTTCTATTTCTAGAAGATTGAATAACTCAGAACGTGTTACAGAGTTTTTGTACTCAATATACTCCTGAATCTTTTCCAGCCAGGGGTCAACCACTTGAAACTCTTTATTGAGTTCTTCCACAAGTTCCTCTTGTGCCGATGTCAAATTCCATTTTTCCCCAGACTTGTAAAGGGCATAAGCCGCAGCCCAAAGGGAATCTCTTTCGGCGGCTACTTGCTCGACGGGAATCATGCCTTTAACCGGAATTACCCAAAATCGTCTACTGCCTGTGGGGTCGGCGAGTATCTCCTGTTCGTTGGTAGTTCCCACTAAGATTGATCGGCGCGGATATGCCTTCACTGTGCGAGAGTAAGGTGTGCGGTAGCTATCGGTTTTGGTGGTGATGAATTTTTTTAAAGCACTAACATCTTTTTTCTTGTAGACGTTTTCAAATTCTGACCACTCCAGACACCAAAACTGATGCAGCTTCATCCGTTCGTCTTTCTCGTTAGCGTCGCCCATGTCATCACTAAACCACTCTTCACCAAAGAGATTTCGCCAGAAAGTACTTTTACCTATTCCCTGACGCGGATTGACAAGGATAGGTACGGATTCAACCCTACATCCAGGTTGCTTAATTCTGGCAACGGCTGCAAGCAAGGTTTTCTTCATATATATGTTGTAAAGTTCGTTGTCTGTCCCAAAGTAGCGAGTCGCTAAGTTGTTCAAGATACTCACATCGATGTCAGGAAATCTAGCCGCGACTGTTTCTAAATAATCGTTAACCGGGTGGTAAGCATTCTGTCCGGCAAGCATTTGGACTATTGCTTGAGCATCGCCAATAGGCACTGCTTCACCAAATTCTAGAGCCATCCGTAAGCGAATCTGGTCTAAATCAAGTTGATCTCCAGCTAGTTCAATTTGATTTACCATCTGATTGATCCGTAATCCTTCACCCCAGCCCTGGCGGACGATATCAAACTGACGCTTGAGCTTACACTTGGTTTCTTCTCCTTCTTCTAGTTGCTGCTTAATCCATAGCTCTTCGAGTTTTTTACGCCATTCCTCAATGGTCAAGGCGTTATCGATTAACTTGTCGAACTCTTCCTTTCCGTTATTGCTGATAAAGTCGTCCATCCCTTTTAATTCACCTGGAGGTAGTTCAATGACCATTACCTTAGATCCAGATGCACTTAGCTCTCTAGCCATTCCTATCAGGGCGTTTTGAACCGGTTTCTTCTGCATAAGATCGTTATCAAAGCATAAGTAAAAAGTTCTACCAAACCCTGTAAACAGTTTGAGTGAATCGTGCAATCTACCGTTCTTTCTACAAGTGGAAACACCCGGAATCGAAATTGTTATGTATTCATTAGATAGTCCGCAACCCGCTTTTTTTGCTCCTTCTGTCAAGATTATTGGCTTAGACTTATCGTCAATGACTGCTTTCCAAAAGTTGTCAATACCCGTACTTAAAAACAGAGGATAGGAATCGTAGTCACTAGCACCAATATATTTTGTAGCTTTCCCTTGTTTGTTTATGCTGGGTATATCTGGCTTAACTTGAACACCAAGCAACGTAGGCTCTTCCGTAAGAGGATCTATACCAATTGCAGTCCAGCAAGGTACTAAATGATTAGAGTGTTTCCACCGAGCATTGCTGTTTCTATTGAGCAGTTTATCCACTTCATAAGCATCATGAATTGTTCGGAAGTTTAAAGAAATTATCAAGTCATTGACACCACTGTTTACCCATTCTTCATAGTGGTGTTTATCAGGGGATTCAGCGATATTTGTGATAGAATTGTTGTCAATAGACGGGGTGTAAATCATCTTCTTTTCTTTTATAAATTACTAATGTGAAAGGTGCTTGTTACACCTTTTTTTTTTAACCTGTCAGTATCAAGCGAGATAACAGCAGTTAGCTTCTATCATTTCCGTAGACCTCTCAACTCTTTAGCTATTTGTTTCAGTTGTGTAACCAGTTCTGGATCTTCTTTGAAATGCTGAAGGGCATCCTTAATAATGAGGGCGGTTAATGATATGGCTTCGGCACGAGTCAGTTTGGTATCGACTGTTTGCACGAATTCAGTTAACTGATGTGAGTAAAATGCGACGGCTTGACTGGCGTTATTCTCTTCTGGGGAGGCAAATAAAATTTCTTCTGGGAGTACTACGATCGCAGCCTTTATTTCTTCTTCTCTGTTCATGATTCTCCTAAGTTATGCTCCCCAAAACCAGCAAAGGCTTTTAGGGGGAGAAGTAATAACTTCAAACCCTAAATATTTGCTGAAATCTGAGCTTAACAATTGTCTTTTGGGTTGCATTTTTAAGTATTTTTTAGCAGTATGTTGATGAATTCCCATTGCTTGAGCTATATCTCCAAGTGTTTTACCTTCATTTTTTAAGCGATGTGCTGTATCAATCTTTAATTGAACACCATTCGGTTTATTCACTTTGAATGAGTTAGTTTTCAAAAATGCTAATAATTCTGTTCGGGAACTGACGTTAGCTGACAGATATAGGTTTGAAAGATGGGTTTCTACTGTCCGAACAGAGATCATTAATTCTGCGGCAATATCTTTATTGCTGTAACCATTCCCAATCAGGGGAATAACTCTGGCTTCTGCGGGAGATATTTCTATTTCCATATCAATCAACTAGTTTCATGTATTCTGCCAAGTCTGTAGTAGTCACTGCTGAGAACCATTTACGCTCCAAAGGAAGTCCTGACTCAACAGCTTGGATTGCCATTTCTAAAGAGGTACATTCAGGTTTCCGTTTTTGATAGACCAGTTCAGCTAGATCGGCTATTTGTTTCTTGGTTAGGTGTTTAGGGTCTATTACATAACATTCTGGTGCGCCTAGTCCTGGGACTAGGGGGATAAGGGAGATGATCGGTACTTGATTTTCTGGAAAGAACTGACTGAATGGGGTGTCATCCTTCAATGTTCCGTAGGTTTGTGGTAATTCGTCATTATTCATTAGGAGTTAGGAATTGTCGCTAAGGTCTTCAAAAGTAAGGTAAATTCTGCTGTCGTTTTGGTTGGGCGGACGATTGATGTAAGGCGGAGATTTTTCAATCAATCGCAAGCCGTTCGCTTCAGCATTTTCTAAGAACAATTCAGAGGCTTGTTCTACTTTGTCTGTGGCCGCCCAGACTCTAACTCTGATTAGCTGGGTTGCAAGTTTTGCTGGGGTGTCATCTCGCATCCACTGTTTTTTCTGAGAATGCCAGTACCAGCCAAGGCGATTTAGTTCCCTGTATAGGTCTTCTTGTGTTTTGTGTGGGAAGGTTAATAGCTGGCATGCTCTACAGTATTTCTGGGTTTGTTTCATTGGATATTGGACATTGGGCGTTGGGGTAAGCGCAGTGCGATCGCACCTCCTCAGTAGATAGGGTTAAATTCACCACACAGCCTTACTTATCGTCGATCGCGTTCGGCGATCGCATTTCTCCCCCGCAGCGCGATCGCAATCAACAAAAATGGCGACTGTCGCGCTGCGGTCATAAACGGGAAAGCTAGGGAAGGCAGATCAGTTAGCGCCTGACCTGCTTTGTTGTCAATTGGACAAATGAAATGAACAAAATTAATTTGACTAACGATGATGTTGTGTCTATGGCTCAGGATGCTAACTTTGCCGAGGTTTCAACATCAACAGTGGAGGAATTAACGGCGGTGATCAGTGAGGCTCTGGGCAACCACAGCAGACAAGAAGCTGATACGGTCGAAAACTGGGTAACAGAAGGGGTAGAGTGTAAGGTTCTGCAAACGAAAGGCGGTGGCTGGCAGAAGGGGAGAGTCAAAATTTGCCTTGAATTTACTTCCGATGCCCCTAGTTCCCCATTGGATGATTTGAGAAACAATTCATAAGGTTTGGCAGATCGCACAAAACAAAGCCGTCCTTGCCAGAGTAGGCAGGACGGCTTTATTCGGTGTGGTCTACATCTGTAAGGTTCTCAGGAATTTCCTTTAGCTCTTTGAGTCTGTCTTTTAGGACTTCAACTTGTTCTTCGTAATAAGCCAGCTGTTTTTCAGTCTCATCTATTAGCTGGCTGACGAGTTTCCCAGGGATTTGACTAGTTGTGCATCCTCCTGTGACAACGGTATTTGATTTGTCGCTATCTTCTCTACTAGCTCCGACCTTGTAAGACCCATATTCTGAGCTAGTGCCTGGAAAAGCTCCCATGCCTCTGGGTTCACTTTCAGGCTTACCCCTTTCGTATCCCTGCCCCTCGGTCGTCCTCTGCTTGCCATTGGTACTTTTCATATTTACTCACTTAATTATTGCATATCCAAAAATCCATTATTGACTAGAGTATCTGAATATGCAATATTATAGCAATAGTAGATATCCAAAAATCTATTATTCACTCCCCAACGCCTAACCCTTTGCGTTGCCAAATGGAGCAAACACCCGCACTTCGGAGCGGAAACACCCTGCCATCACCAAGAACAGAGCGTAGACAACGAGTTTGTCGAGCGGTGATTTATTTCAATCCAAATTCAGCGACTAACCAACCTAACGAGCAAACAACATGACAATAACGGTGCAACAACTAACTGGAAAGCTAAATGAATTCCCTGCCAACTCGGTTATATCCATAACAGATGTAGATGAAACAGAATTATTCATCGTGAGTTTTGACCATAAAGGCAACGGTCTAACGATTCTCGTCAGTGAAGAAGAAAACGAATCGGAAGAAGCCGGCGAATAAACCAAACCACTCACTCTTTACCAGGAGGCAACCTTAGACGAAAAACCACACTCAAGCACGTTTAATTTAATCTACCCACGTCAGCAGATGTCGTATCTGCTGACGGTTCCTTAAACCTAAAAATGACCAAATACGCTGACATCAAACAAGACTTGCAACTACTGGAGTCTACCCTACAGCGCGTTTTACAATCGCCAGTCTATGCAGACATGGTTCGAACTGGGCTGTACAATCCTGACCTCAGTCTCCTTGATGCACTTCATATAGTGCAACAGTTCACCTGTACTATTAATGACGTTTTTGTAGTACCTAATGACTCACGATTTCATCCATCTAGAATCAAAAACAGGCTTTCAATGCGTTGTCCGCCTAAGTTTTATCTCTTTCGCTATGTGGCAGGGCGAAGACCTTTTGGTTTTTACAGTCGGCGATAACGACCCACTTTCTGTAACTGGTGAACAAGCCCAAAAACTTTGGACACTTCTTCGCGGAGCTAGTCTATCCATGATGCTCCCAGAAAAAGGCTAAAAAAGACTCACAAATTAAAACAAACAGCGCCTGAAAACAAGCGCTGGGTAATCTCTATCAAAACAGGATATTCAATTGTGACACATCCGCTTGGATACTACACCGGGTATACTCCCGGCGACAGTGGCTTGCTGGCAGAAATGCAGGAAATTTACGGCGCACAACTTCAAGGCTTGAACAGAGCCGATAAATTGTGTCTCATAGCCTTAATCTCTGCTGACTTATCTTGTCTTGCTTCTACTGAGCAACTACACAGTGGCGATTTGTTCAGCCTAATGCTGGCAATTAAAGGCCAACTAGCGATTTCCGACAGAGAAGGACTACTCGAATGTTTAGTTAGTGGTGTGAGATATCAAAAATGACCAAACAACAATTTCACTTAACACCTTGGTTAGTTATGCGCTGCACTGCCGAATGTGGCTTCAAAGAAATCGCCCGCTATCGTTACCGGGGAGATGCTGAAGCTCATGCTCAAAAACTCCAGCGAATGCTTCCCGGTTACTTCATGGTGGCATTTGAACAGCCAGAAGTCATCTCCAGATAATTGAGAGCGATCGCACGGACTGGGCAGGAGTCTAGTGCGATCGCTCACGTCCATCTACCAACTAAAAGTTAGCACAATAACCTAAGTTATGAAAATCAAAACATTTCATGCACATTTTTCACTTTCACTTGGTAATTACAACAGTGAAAGAATAGGTTTTGCCGTAGAACTAGATGATAACGAAACCCCTGAAGATGTCGTAATCACTTTGAGAGAACGAGCAAAAAATATCGTTGGGAAAAAAGCACAGGACTACTATTCTGATAAAGATGCTATGCAAAGTGAATGCCGAGCATTAGAAAGAAAATTGCAGATTTTACGCAACCAGTGGGAAGCAACTGCAACATTTTTAAAAGCACAGGGATTGAACCCAGATGCACCGTCAATGCCTGATTTCGGTCTGTTGTTAACAGCCGTGAGAGTCGAGGCTGAAGCCGTGGCTGAGGAAGAAGAGGAAGAAGAATATGACGAAGAGGAATATGATGAGAATTGAAACAATAAGTTACAAAAGAACCAAGAACCTGGGTAATTTCCAGAGTGAAACAATGGAGTTAACGGCATCTTTGGAAGAAGAAGACCTGCCTGAAGATGTCGCTGAAAACCTAAAACTTTTTATTTATAACCAGCTTTACCCACCTACGCCAGGGAACACGACAGCAATACCTGACAGTTTTTAAAAACTGAAAATGAAGGACGAAGATTATTGGATTCACAAAGACCCGAACTCAGAAAAGCTATTTTTTCGGTTTCGAGTTCGGCGCTTTTCTAAACAGTTCTACCTGTCAACCGAACTCAAAGACACAAAACGTAACCGGGAGATAGTGAGGAGCAGGAGAGATGCGATCGCTTTGAAATTCAAACTTGTACAAATCAATTTTTAGAAAATGAAAAACATTACTGTTATTGCTGACAGCAGAGACTCGCAAGCTGAAGCATTTAGAAAGATGGGGGGCAACGAACTATACAAAATTATTCTCAAAAGAAATTACAAGATTCCGAAAAGCTATATACAATGGCGAGAATTAGCAGCGTTAATTAGCTTAAATGCACCATTATTCAATCATCCTAAATGTGACTTAGCCCAAAGATTTGCCGCGCATCGCATGGCTTTGTGGGTAGTGAAGGATGCACCAATATATTGCTTGGATAGCCAACTACTTCAACAATTTCAACAAACAGATATTGGGGATGAAAACCTAATATTTAGAGATTTAATCTCTCAAATACCTCTTTACTCAATGATGCTTTTACTACCAAGTAAAAGTATTATGTCTCCAGATGGCGGGTATGTCGATTTTCTAAATATTCATTGTTCGGATATTCGTCATCCTGAGTGGTCACAAGGTGAAAAATATGGAATAAGCCCACATTTCCTAAAGCATGAACATGATATCAGTTTTCATTTCGGCTGTATCGACACAAAAGCTACCCTCTGGTTTAGTGGATGGGGAGTTAATGAAGATGATGGTGTTATTCATCAAAAGCCGATATCTTATGGATCAGCTAAGGTGAACACGAAAGACAATAGCTTTGTCCGGGAACTGCGATCGCTAACCATGCAGTGCTTAATGTTTTTAACTTTTGAAAGGTCAGGAAACGACGATGTAACCTTCAAAGAAACTATTAACAGCACTGGCTTCCGTCCATCCAAGGAACCGAAAGAGAAATGTCTCTATCCTAGATGGTTGCGTGATAGCGAAAAGCACCAAACTAGGCATATCGGAGAGAATACCTCTCATGCCTCCCCCACTCCCCACTGGCGGCGCGGACATTGGCGACGGGCTGCCGTCGGTAAAGGGCGGCTCCATAGACGATGGAACTGGATCAAACCAACTTTCGTAACCGGCTCACTTGAATAGTTTTTGAAAACTGATGCTTGACGACCAGTGGATTAGCACTGATCCGCGAACACGGAAGTTACTAATTCGCTTCCGTGTTCGCGGGTTTAGCAAACAATTTTGTATTTCGACCGGACTCAAGGACACAAAGCGCAACCGGGAGATTGTGAGGAGCAAGAGAGATGCGATCGCTAACGATATCGCATTAGAGCGGTTTGACCCGACATTAGAAAGCTATCGCTTTAGAGCAGCCGGGAAAAATCCGGCGGTGGCGATCGGGAACAGTAAATCGAAGAAACGTTATGAGTACGACCTGTTAGACCTTTGGAGCAAGTTTACTGACTATCAGGAGACTCAAATTGAGCAAACAACCATCCTCAGCCGTTATGTCTCGGTGCTGCGATACACAAAACGACTTCCGACTCAATCGTTAGAGGAAGCTCCCAAAATCAGAGATTGGCTTGTTAACAACACTACAAAACTTATGGCTTGGCTGCTAGTAAATCACTACAGTCAATGCTGTGAATGGGCTGTCAATTCTCATCTTGTCCCTGACAACCCTTTTGAAAACTTAAAAATGAAAGAACCTCAGAGAAAATCCACTGGTGAAGACTATAGAGCGTTCACTCTGGAACAGAGAGATTTAATTATCCAAATATTCGATCATCATCCAAAATATTCTCACTATTCATCTTTAATTAAATTTTTATTTTGGACAGGTTGCAGACATGGGGAGGCTTTCGCCCTCACATGGCGCGATATTTCAAAAGATTGTTGCCAAATAAGTATAAACAAATCTTGCAACTCATACCGCATATTAAAAAGTACAAAAAACGGAGTAAAACGAGTATTTCCTACTGAACCAGGATCGCGACTACAAAATTTACTGCTAGAGCTTAGACCATCGCACGCTGACTCTAGTACTTTAATTTTTACAGACAGATTAGGCAACGCTCTATCGTCTCAGACATTACAAAAAATCTGGCAAGGTCAGACCAGCAAAGGATACCACTATTCAGGGGCAGTAAAAGACCTGGTGAGCAAGGGTCAGTTGCCTTATTACCTCAAGCCATACGCTACACGCCATACTTTCGCAACATGGGCAATCACAAAAGGAAATTCCCCTGATAAAGTCGCTAAGTGGATTGGGGACACAGTAGAAACAGTCTTGCGGTACTACTGCCATCCGCAGGTTGTTAATGCAGAGTGTCCAGATTTCTGATTTTGCTGCTACTCAATTACTACTCAAAATTAAGATCGTAAATCTTCAAAGCAATATATGGAGAGCGTTTACCTTACTTAGTTAATTTTTCCATCCAAACTTACCTGCATTACCTTTGTGGAATCGGACACTATCAGCGAGAGTAAATGAGGTTGCTAGCCCCCAGATCATCTACCCAACAATCATTACAGATATAGAGAATACCTTACACTAACTTAATTACTCAAAGATCGCTAATGACTCCATCGAACAAGGGTGCAAGTGATGAATAATGAAAAATTTTAAGCAATACAGTTCAGTTAAGCAATTTTTTCCTTCTCTTTTTTTTCTCTGTGTCCTCTGCGCCTCTGCGGTTTGTTAAAAAAATGACTTTCAGAAAGACTGCTAGCCTTAACCCAAGCGTATTGGAATTTAAAGCAGTTGTGTTTAAAAAATTACTATCCAGTATTTATGAGAATATTAATAGTAAACAATCATGATTGGCACTTGGCGACATTAGCATCGATCTTCCCTTAAATGAACAGGCAGGAGGTAGAGGTGCTTCAACTCCCCTCAAAGCATTTAAAATTAATATATTTCCTCCAAAAAAACTATGAAAGCTGAAGCAGAAAACCATCTCAGGCTGACTTGTGAAGTAGAAACTACCCTAAAGGTGATTGGCGGACGCTGGAAAGTTTTGATTATTAGAGAATTAATGATAGGCGTAAAAAGGTTTGGTGAGTTGCAAAGGGCTTTACCGGGAGTTACGCAAAAGGTGCTGACTCAGCAACTCAGAGAAATGGAAGAAGACGGCATTATCCATCGAGAAGTTTATCCCCAAATTCCACCCAAAGTAGAATATTCTCTAACGCCTTTAGGAGAAACTTTGCAACCAATTCTCTATGCTATGCATGAATGGGCTGTTCAACATTTAGCTCAAACAAATCACCATTAATATAGTTGTAGCTTGCCGATTTCTCAGAATTACGAATTATTTTATTCGTTTTTTCGTAAATATTCAATCGCAGCCTCTAATTTTGAGGAGTAACTTTCAGCAAACCTTTCAAACCAAAGTCCTTCAGATGAAAGTGGATCTACTTTGGCTAACCATTTTTTTGCTTCCACTTGCAACGCTTCTAGTTGTTTGGCTTTGAGTTGTTCTTGTCGAATTCGTTCTTGTTCTAGTTCTTGTTGTCTTTTTAATTCAATCGCAGCATCCTGTTGGGCAAAATCAGCCTTAACGTCTGCCAAAAGGTTATCTATAAAAGATGCCGACTTTGGCGATGATGGAATAAACGATTTGGCTGTGGCTGATTTTGACTGCTGCTGTTGTGGTTGTACTTCTTTGTATTCAGTTTCAAGTTCAGCTAATAGCTTATCAATGGAATCCATTTTGGCAATTCCTAATAACGTAATTCGTAATACTTCTCTACGAGAGGCTACGCTCAGTACAAGTTGGTAATTCTTGCCAAAAGTGCGAAGCAAGCTACGTAATTTGTAATTACTATTGGGTAAGGGTTTTAGACATTTAAAATGTGTGGCTTATTTACGCCGAACTGTGCTAGTCATTAATGGCATTGAGTAGCACTTCCGATAGACTCAAATCTTCCATATCTTCCATAGTAATTGTGTCACAGATATCAAACTTAGCCCCAGCACTTTGGAGTTCATCATCTAAGACTTTGAGGAAGCGGGTAGCTTGCTGATCTGTGCCAACTTGAATGAAGGAAATGGCTAATTCTTCATCTCGATCGATGCGGCGAGAAGCTTCAATAATTACCCTCATTACTGCTTTGCGATCGTCCGGTTCACCATCAGTAACTACTAAAATTGTTTCACCATTTGGCTTTGTTTGACCGGCTGCTTTGCGTTGAAGATAATCATCAGTTGCGTGTTTTAAAACACCTGCCAAGTCAGTTGTACCAGAGGGATCGTTTTCTCGAAAAATTTGTGATACCTTGCTGGATGTGACATTTTCATATCGCTTGAATTTACCAGAAAATACGTAGATAGTAATGCCATCAGGGTCAAATTGCTCACACTTACTAGCTAAAGCTAAAGTTGATTCCTGGGCTGCAACCCATCTCGTTCTACCACCCTTTTGATCTTGGGTTGCCATACTACCGCTTTTGTCGATAATCAAGGTATAGTCACGATTTTCTAGCATTCTTCAATTCTCCAATTAAGAATTAACAGTTATTGGATTATGGGCGATCGCCAAACACATTAGTCAGTTATTGCATTTGTCAATACATCTACAAGACTCATTTCTTCTAAGTCGTCTAAAGTTACGGTATCGCAAATATCAAATTTAGCGCCAACACTTTGTAACTGGTCATCTAAAGCTTTAAGGAACTTAGTTGCTTGGGCATCTGAACCTACTTGAACGATCGAAATTCCTAATTCTTCATCACGTTCCATCTGGCGAGTAGCATGAATGATGACTTCAAACACAGCCTTGCGATCGTCTGGTTCACCATCGGTGATCACTAAAATTGTCTCTCCATTTGGCTTACTTTTACCAGCTGCTTTGCGTTGAAAGTAGTTATTGAGGGCATCTTGGAGTACACCTGCTAAGTTTGTCGTTCCAGAAGGGTCATTTTCGAGAAATATCTGGGCGACTTTGGCTGAGGTGACATCATCGTAGCGTTTAAATCTGCCGGAAAATACGTAAACGGTGATGCCATCGGGATCGAATTGTTCGGCCTTTCTGGCTAAAGCGAGAGTAGACTCCTGGGCGATTTCCCATCTACTTCTACCACCCACTTGGTCGGGTGTGGACATACTACCGCTTTTGTCAATGATTAAGGTATAGTCGCGATCGCTCATCATAATCTTCCTTTGATTGTTACCCTGTGGTTCTAGTCTAATCCAGGATTTTAACGATACAGCAAGCATTTTAAGGTTTCGTATCAATTATGCTACTCAAAAAAGCCATACCACAGTCGATCAATGCGTTGGCGTAGCCCTTTGAACCTAAACTAATCTCTTTGTTGCCCAGAGAAAAAAATCTTCCCAATCCCCAGACCCTTGTTGCATCGGTAGTTAGTCTGGGAATAATAAATACTGCTCATGCTGACACACATGAAGCTAAACAAAAGCTGTTTAGCTCAATTTTAGAAATAAATTCCGGTATGAACCATCCTAGATTTTTAAATAACCCCGCGTCAAAACAAAACACACAGCAGCAAAACTTGTCTTTGGCATTTTTGTATCAAACGCTCAACAGCATATCTGACCCAATTTTTGTCAAAGATCGTCAACATCGCTGGGTATTACTTAACGATACCTACTGTGATTTTGTCGGTCATAGCCGAGAAGAATTAATTGGTAAGTCAGACTATGATTTTTTTCCGCAAGCAGAAGCTGATGTGTTCCGGGAAAAAGATGAACTGGTTTTTACCACAAATATCATTAATGAGAACCAGGATCTTTTTACCGATGCTCAGGGTATAACCCATCTCATCTCTACAAAAAAGTCTTGCTTTGAGGATGAGACTGGTAATAAATTTTTAGTAGGTATTATTAGAGACATTATTTTAGAGCATAAAGTCAATAAAGATCCGGTTGCAACTGGTAGAGTTATTGGTATTAACGATTTAATGGAAACCTGCGAGGCACTTCGGGAAACCCTAGAAGAACTCCAGACAGTTGAAGAACAACTGCGCCAACAAAACGAAGAACTAGCGATCGCTCGTGAAACGGCTGAATTAGAGCATCGGCGTTACCAGGATTTGTTTGATCTCGCCCCAGATGCTTACTTAGTAATCGATCTAGTCGGCATCATCAAAGAGGCTAACTATGTAGCCGCAGCCTTATTATCTGTGAGACAAAAGTATCTGGTAGGTAAACCATTAATCCTGTTTATCGCTGAATCAGACCACCAAACCTTCATCAACCAACTGGCAAATTTACAGCAGGTGCAGGATTGGGAAGTCTATCTACAGCCACGAAGAGGTACAGCCTTTCCTGCTAGTATCAGGATGGTTGCTATGTATAATTCACAGGGGCAGCAGGTAGGCTGGCGTTGGTTGCTTTGCGACATCAGCCAACAGCAAGCTGCACTGCGCTTACGCCAGCAAACAGAGAAAGACCTACACCGCATAAATGCTGTACTCCAAGCTCAACAAGAAGCTTCCATCGACGGAATTCTGATTATTGATGAAAATCTTACAGTTACATCATTTAATCAGAAATTCTCCCAGTTATGGCAAATTCCGGCGGGACTGATCCAAATAGGGAGCGATCGCCAATTCCTAGAATGGGTAATAGACCAAGTAGTAAATCCAGACCAATTTCTGGCTAAGGTGGATTATCTTTACCAGCATCCAGACGAAAGCAGCCGTGATGAAATTGTCCTCAAGTCTGGAAAGATTTTTGAGCGCTATTCTGCACCCGTGCGTAAACAGCTAGGGGCTGGTGATGAAATATCACCTTTAGAAGACTATTATTACGGTAGGATTTGGTATTACCGCGACATTACCGAATACAAGCAAGGGGAGGCAGAACTCAGGGCTTCAAAGCAAAGACTAGCGTTGTTAATTGAACAAACACCTTTAGCCATTATTGAATGGAATACCAACTTTGAAGTTCAGACATGGAATCGGGCAGCAGAAAGAATCTTTGGATACACCACAGAGGAAATGCTGGGGAATTCTTTTGAAACTATAGTATCTGAAAACGCTAGAAAGCACGTAAAAGAGATTATCACTGCCCTTCTAACACAACGGGGCGGAAGTTTTAGTGTTAACGAGAACATCACTAAAGATGGTAAGACAATAATCGGTGAGTGGTATAACAATCCATTAGTTGCCCCAGATGGCCAGGTAATTGGCGTTGCTTCAATGGTGTTAGACATCACAGAACGCAAACGTGCTGAAGAGGAACAGCAAAAATTTATCGCATTGATTGAAAACAGCAGCGACTTTATTGGCATTGCTTCAATGAAAGGGCAAGTTCTCTATGTGAACCCCGCCGGACTCAAGATGGTGGGACTTAGTAGCCTGGAAGTAGCCAAAACCAAGATAGTAGGTGATTTTCATTCACCAGAAGCTTTTGCCGAGTTTCAGCAACAAATTATTCCTTTGATGCTTGAAAATGGTTTCTGGCAAGGCGAGTTTCGCCATAGACATTTTCAAACAGGTATAGAAATTCCCACTGATTGCAGCCTGTTTATGGTTAAACATCCTGAAACAGCAGAGCCTTTCTGTCAAGTAGCTGTTGTTAGAGACATCACAGAACGCAAACAAGCCAAGGAAGCCCTGTTAAAGTCAGAAGCGCAACTAAGACAACAAGCCGAAGAACTGAAAGTTGCACTCCGCGAACTTCAAAACACCCAAACTCACTTAATTCAAAGTGAAAAGATGTCCAGCTTGGGTCAACTAGTTGCAGGAGTAGCGCACGAAATCAACAACCCGGTCAATTTTATCTATGGCAACCTCGCTCCTGTCAAAGAATACACCCAAGATTTACTTTCACTTTTGCAACTTTACCAAAGTAATTACCCTCAACCTGTACTAGAAATTCAGGATTTTACAGAAGAAATCGAACTAGACTTTTTGAAATCAGATTTCCCACAAATAATCAACTCAATGAAAGTTGGCGCAGACCGGATTCGGGAAATAGTGCTTTCCTTGCGAACATTTTCGCGCTTGGATGAAGCCGAAATGAAAGCTGTTGATATTCATGAGGGAATCGACAGTACTCTGATGATTTTGCAAAGCCGCCTCAAAGGTAATAACCAACGCCAGATAATTGAAATAATCAAAGAATACGGTAAGCTACCGTTGGTTGAATGTTACGCAGGGCAACTAAATCAAGTATTCATGAATGTTTTGTCAAATGCGATCGATGCTTTAGAAAAGAGACTGGGGACTGGGGAAGTAGGGAGAGAAAGAATAACTAATATCCAATGCCCCATGCTCAATGCCCAATGCCCAATTCCCACAATTTGCATTCGCACCCAACTACAGGAGCCAAATCAGGTAACAATTAGGATTACGGATAATGGATTGGGAATAGCAGAAGATGTTAAAAAACAACTATTTAACCCCTTCTTTACCACCAAGCCCATCGGTCAAGGTACGGGGATGGGTCTTGCCATTAGCTACCAAATTATTACAGAAAGACATGGCGGTTCCTTAGAATGTCTTTCGCAGCTAGGAAAAGGCGCTGAGTTTGTAATTAAGATTCCCCTGATCCAAAATACCTCAGCATAATTCGTAATT
>NZ_JABXKI010000170.1 GCF_017115095.1 Nostoc sp. NMS4
TTACAAATCAATAAAATAGATTTTTTATTACTAGTAAAGCGAGTTATTAACTCAGTCTGTAATTAGTCATTTGTCCTTTGTTATGGGATTTCCAAATAAACAAATATCCAATTAATTCTTGTGGGGTGGGCGTCTCGCCCGCCCAGCTTATATGGCGGGCAAGATGCCCACCCCACAATATTGGATAATTTATTTGTTTGGAGTTCCCTATTTGTAATTACAAAGGACTAAATGACCAAGGACGACCATAACAAAAATTTTCACAATCTCATTTAAGATTGCTATATTCAAAGCACCCTTCCCTTTTTAAGGGGATTGGGGGATCTATTGTGCGTAATTCCTAAAGATTGTAGATTAAGGTTTGACAGAGCTATTCACTGTCTGAAGCACTCGATTTGCCACATCAGATGGAATTTTGGTGTAGTTAAGGTCATCATTATATTGTTGACCGTCTTTCAATACCCAATTAATCCATTTCTTAATTGCATCAGCTTTGGAAGCATTAGCATACTGTTTGTAAACCATCATCCAAGTAAGACCAACAATAGGATAACCTTGTCCTGGATCTCCTACAAAAACGCGGTAGTTGTCTGGAAAAGTGACAGTAGACAAAGCTGCATTTGCAGATTCTAAAGAAGGAGCAACAAATTCCCCTTTCTTATTTTGTACGAGTGCTGATTTCAGATTGTTTTGGACAGCGTAGCTATATTCTACATAACCAATAGAACCAGGAGTCCGAGCTACTATAGCAGCTACGCCTGGATTTCCTTTGCCTTTGAGGACATTTGGCAGATTCCATTTTGGAGCAGTGTTAGTTCCAACTCTGCCTTTAAAATAACCACTGATGGCACTCAAGTGATTAGTAAAAATGAAAGTTGTACCGCTACCATCGGCACGAACAGCAAATTTAATTGTTTGATTTGGTAGATTAGCACCTGGATTATCAGCTTTAATTTTTGCGTCATTCCATTTGGTAATTTGACCGGAATAAATTGCTGGTAATGTAGTGCGGGATAATTTGAGATCGCTAACGCCTGGAAGATTGTAAACAACAGAAACAGCACCTCCGGCTGTGGGTACTAAGATTACACCATTCTTGACTTTAGCGATTTCACCATCTTTCATTGCAGCATCACTACCACCAAAGTCAACGGTTCCAGCGATGACTTGACGAATACCACCACCACTACCAATTGCTTGGTAGTTAATTTTCAAGTCTGGATATTTCTTCTTCACTTCACGAGCATAGCGTTCGTAAAGCGGAGCCGGAAAAGTTGCTCCTGCACCATTGAGAGTTTCAGCTTGTGCGATCGCACCGAAAAATGGACTCAGTGCAATAGAAGTTGTTACCATTGAAGTAGCAACAACACGATTCAATATGGCGGTCGAAAAAATCATATTACCTCTGATTTAAGGAATATTTTACTGCTGCAATCCCACTCTTAAATAAGGTACATTTTTTACGGTTAAACTCGTTTAAGAATTCATTAACAATGAATTAAGGTGTATTTAAATCTTACTTTTAAAAATTTTTCACTTAGTAATACTTGATTTGCGATCGCAATCCTATTTGATTGGTGTCCAGATCCCCGACTTCCCGAAGAAGTCGGGGATCTAATTTATCACAAATAATTTAGGATTGCTATAGATTAGTTTAGTAAAAATATGCCGATGAATGTCTTCTGTTACTCTTTAGCTAAAACATTAATGTTAAAGTAATCCGATTAATATTTATTACAGAGTCACTTTTAACCACCCAAAAATATCACCTACCGTCAACCGTAACCCCTGACAGAACTCTGGCACTGGTAAAACAGACTCAATTTCCTCAAAAGCTAAAGGTTGTTGTCTTGCAGGATAAACAGCAATGAATCGCTCATCAGGGTCAATTAACCAACCCATTTGAGTTCCGTGATTGAGAGCGTGTAAGATTTTTTTTATAACTTTTGTATGGCTTTGTTCGGGGGAGAGAATTTCGATTATCCAGTCGGGTGCTGCGGCGAATGTATTGGCAATATCACCATTCTCGTCTATAGGAAGCCTTGCCCAAGAGAATACAGCGACATCGGGAACTATAGAACGTCCTGCAAAAGTGCAACGCAATTCTGGAAAAGCCCAACCCATTTTTTGGACTTTGATAACAGAGTTGATTGTGGGACAGAGTTCTCCTTGAATAGTGCTATGTTTTCCTTGAGGCATAGGTTTTGGAATTACTTTACCATCGATGTATTCACAATACGGTTTAGTTTCTGGTAGTGCGAGAAACTCTTCTAGAGTCAATATTTTATTTGATGCTTGTACCATGATTATCCTAACTTCAATTTATGATGATCTATTTACATAGTTAGTATTTACCTTATTCTAAAATATTTTTTCAATTTGCCAATCAGTCACCATCTAAATTATTTAATGTTTGATTGCAGCTAAAATACAGCACCAAAAGTAGAAATAATCATAATTAAATTATTTAGGGTAGAATGTCCCGTTATTGACAATATTGCTGAAGCTGCTCACTGTAATGAATCAATTCTTGATATCTCACAATACTGCTAAGTGAAAGAATTATAGCAATAATGTTGATGAACCATAGCGTTCTCAAATGCTGCCAAAACCTGAGATGAATACTTACACCTACCACAATAATTGTAGTCAACCATATTACCCACATACTCAGCCAAGCAACTAATTCAACATCAGTATCGCAATCTGGAATTGGAATGCTTGACCCTTCGTATTCATTGAATGGTAATAGAAGTGCCAACACTCCCCACCATATTAGCCAGAGGAGAAAAACACCCTGAAGTACACAGTAAACTATAAATTTCACTTCGTAATAATGATTTTTTTGCTAATCATTTCATGCTTTTTTGCGGTTACAATAGACCACTAAAAGTATAAATAATCCTATTCCTGCCAGATATTTAATTGCATCAGGTACACTAGGATTAGGAGAGAAAAAGCCTTCGATCGCACCAGCAATAATCAACATTGGCACAATTCCAAATACTAGCTGCACCGCTTGAGAACCATAGAATTTTAGTGCATCCCCACGGCGATATTTACCAGGAAATAAAATTGCTCTTGCTAACAAAAATCCCGCCCCCCCAGCAAAAAAGATCGCAGGTAATTCCAAAGCACCATGCGGAAACACAAAGGCCCAAAAAGGATAAGCCAGATTATTTTGACCAACTAAAGTACCAACAGCACCAATTAATAAACCATTAAATACCATCAAATAGGCTGTGTATGCTCCCGCCGTCATCCCACCGGCGACAGCCCCAAAAGACACCGACAAATTATTGATGGCGATCCCGCTAGAAGCCAGAGGTTCAACACCGACAATTGAACCCATCCATAATTTATGCTCATCTTGCACCTTGGTAATCAATCCTTCAGGTACAATCAAAGACATAAAACTGGGGTTTTGCCAAGAATACCAGCATGCGACTAATGCCCCTAGTAAAAACAGGGCTGTTGCCGCAGCAATATATACAAATGTTTTCTGGACTACAGATGGTAATCCCCAACGGTAAAAGTCAAGGATTGCTTGCCATTCCTGTCGCCGCGAACCTTGGTAAATCTGCGTATAGGCACGAGTTGTTAAAGATTGTAAACTTTGGATCAAAGTATTACCGATTTTCTGAGTACGGGCGCGTGCCAAATCTGCCGCGACTGAACGATATAAACTCGCTAACTCTCTAATTTCTGCTGCCCGTAAGGATTTTAACCCTTTTTTTTCGATCTGCCTTAATAAGGCATCCAAACGCTGCCAATTTGGTTCTCGTCGCGCAATCCAACGTTGAATATTCATGAATTTTGGGAACACTCAGTTTAACTTAGCTTAAGATAGCCTCAAATTCATCTCCGTAATTTCAAGGGAAATTTAGCATTATGTCTGAAAACTTTGGATCTTCCGGCCAGATACAACCACTGAGTATCGGTAACGTTGTCAGTGCTGCGGTACGGTTGTATCGTTCTCATCTGAAGACTTATCTTAATCTAGCTGCGATCGCTCACTTGTGGATTTTAGTTCCTGTGTATGGTTGGGCAAAATATGCAGCCATCTCTGGACTAATTTCACGCTTGGCTTTTGGAGAATTGATTTACCAACCTGAAGGCGTTCAAACTGCCAGCAACCATATTAATCCACGTCTTTGGTCATTTTTAAGAGTTGGTTTTCAGATAGGTATATCTTTGCTGGTAGTTTATTTAGGATTAGCGATCGCAGGTGGTATTCTGTCTGCTTTGCTGGTAGCGTTATTAGGAGGAATATTAGGTCGTGGGGGTGTTATAGTTGCAACCACATTGGCATTAATTTTAATGGTAATTATTTTACTGTTAGGACTAACCTGGTTCTACTCCCGTTGGATAGTAGCTGAAGTGCCCTTAGCAGTTGAGGAAAATATTAATGGTGGCGAAAGTATTGCCAGAAGTTGGGAGCTAACTAAAGCCTCAGTATTTCGCATTCAAGGCATTGTTTTAGTTGCTTTTATCGTTACATTGCCGTTAGTGTTTGTATTAAACTATATACCTAGCTTATTCCTACTCAAACTTGAGCCTGGTACTGCTATCTACTCGATTGTATATGTTATTTCTTTGATTGGAAGCTTAGTCGGTGGAGTTTTAGTCATGCCATTTTGGCAAACACTAAAAGCTGTTTTATACTTGGACTTGCGTACTCGGCGTGAAGGTCTAGGCTTGCAATTACGAGAACCTCCCTCGCAAGATTTTCGTTAACTCAATACCTTAATCCAACTCTATTAATTTTGAATT
The DNA here is from genome assembly GCF_017115095.1 of Nostoc sp. NMS4. Taxonomy (GTDB): domain Bacteria; phylum Cyanobacteriota; class Cyanobacteriia; order Cyanobacteriales; family Nostocaceae; genus Nostoc. Next base: position 4,774 of record NZ_JABXKI010000170.1, read on the forward strand.
AGTTAAAATATGCGCTTTTTTAATCGCATCACATTCCAGACTCCAGAAAGTGTAGAGTTGGAATTTACTTTAGCAGGAATCGGTAATCGAGCTTTGGCACTGCTGATTGACTATGCAGTGTTGGGTGCAAGTTTGCTTCTGTTTGTCCTTATCTGGAGTATCTTTTCGACGCAGCTGTTACATTTTTTTGAATACTTTTTTACAAATTTACCAAGTTTAGATATTTGGTTGTTAGCAATTTTCTTTATTATCGCCTTTGCAATTTACATTGGCTATTTTGTATTTTTTGAAACCTTATGGTTTGGGCAAACTCCTGGTAAACGGTTTGCTAAAATTCGCGTAGTTCGAGATGATGGTAGACTCATCGGGCTACAACAGTCAACGCTACGCGCCTTACTGCGACCCTTTGATGAAACTTTGTTTATTGGCGCTTTTCTGATTATGTTGGGTAGCCGCGAAAAGCGCTTAGGTGATTTGGCTGCTGGTACAATTGTCATTCAAGCCCAAACACCGATTGCATCTGCAACGTTAATAATTTCAGAACAGGCAAAAGGACTTTATAAAGAGTTAGTACAAATTGCCGATTTATCACCATTGATGCCAGATGATTTTGCTGTGATTCGTGAGTATTTACAGCGACGTGGTGCAATGTCGTTAAAGGCAAGAGCGTCGCTATCTTTAAAATTAGCTGAACAAGTTAAAGCTATTATTAATTTAGAAAAGTTGCCAGAAGTTGTTACGCCTGATGTTTTTTTAGAAGCAATTTATCTCGGATATCAACAACCGAAATTTTAGGCTGGATATTTTCTTTAGAGCATTAACAAACAGATGCTATTGCTGTAACAACCGTTCTCGATGCTCATCTCCTTCTTGTCGAGTCCGCGAAACCCATTCCTGAGCATCCTCACCCAATAGCGGATAGGGAGCCATACCCTTCAAATCGCTCCACTTGCGTTTTGGTTGGGCTTGGTTAATATGCTTTTTTATGCGTTCTACCAAATGCCCCATTACGGTCAATTGCTCTTGTGGAGTCAGTTGCTCAATCTCGCTTAAAATTTTTTCGAGTGACGGACTCATCAATCTAACCTGTTGTCAACATCTGTAAATTTTAGCGTCTTTACGCTTGGGTATATCCCAATTCTTTCAAAAAGAGAAAGGAAAGAGAAGCAAAAAATTGCTTAACTGAACTGTATTGCACTAAGAGCGATCGCATTGCATTTGGTTTGAACAATTAGGAATTAAAAAGTTGGTTTTAAATAAACGGGCTTTGAATAAATTTCTCTATTTTCAGGCAGACATAACTAATAACTAATTAATCAGTAGTTAGTTGTCAGTGAGTGGAAACTACTAACTACTAACTACTAACTAATTACTTAAAAACCTAAAATCGGCCAGTCTGGTTGACGATAATAGCGTGTCATGTTGTCAAACTTTCGCAATTCAACACGATCGATTAAAAATTCTGGCAAATTTAACAGCCATTGGTCATTCAATTGAGAAAGCATTGTGCTGAAACTTATGCGGTCTAGGTCAGATGGAACCTCCCCGAAATAGGCTAATGTAACATGGGCTGTAAAGTGATAATGCTGCTCAATACCCAAAGCAATTAACTTGGGATTTTGATAAATTGTCCGGCGAAATTTAATAATTTCTTCGTAGCAGCGTTCATCTTTAGGTACTAAACAAACGGCTACAGCTCTTGGCATCAGTATCAGCCCCAGCATTTGCCATTTAATCGGATGACTCCCGTTTGTCATCAATTGTTGATATTGCTGAAACATTTCGGTTAAACAAGAGTGTAACTCCTCGTCAAATTTGGAATTTTTTTCGTAGGCATCAAGGTAAGCATTGTCCCAAATTAAATCCGCTAAAGTTAGATGAAAGCTAGCAGGAGGTACAGGTACAATCAAATTACCGTTTACAGGCAACTGTAAAATTTCCTGTTGGTAAGTCTGTAATTTGGCATAGAAAGCAGAGTTTTGTGATTCTTCTTCTGCTGGGGGGGTAATTAGCGTATAGCCAGGAAAGGATGCTGCTTGTCTCAACCCAGAATGTGGTTGAAATTTAGAAGATTCCTGAATATGCTGGGCTTGCGATCTGTAGGCTTCTGGCAGCGTCAGTCGTGCTAACCGATTTAAGTAAGTTTGATAGTTGTCGTCCAATCTTCTAGCCTCATGCTCTCACTTGATAGATTTTAGGGAAAATTACCTTGATTAAGAGAATGATTTCATAAAGTATTTAATTTTTTATGAATGGGCGTTAGGAGTGCTGTTAGCGGTAGCGGGGCGTTTAGCCCGTGCTGAGTTAAGAGTTAGGAGTTTTATTTATCTCCTTGTCTGCCTTGTCTCCCTTGTCTCCCCCATGCCCCATGCCCCATCTAAGAGGTTAAGTCTATGCCAATCTATGTTTACTGGGGTGAGGATGATTTTGCAATGGAAAAGGCGATCGCACTTTTGCGCGATCGCATTCTCGATCCTCTATGGACAAGTTTTAATTACACTGCATTCTCCCCAGATCAAGCTGATGCTGCTATCCAGGGCTTAAATCAGGTGATGACACCGACGTTTGGGGCTGGTGGGCGTTTGGTATGGCTGATAAATACTACGCTGTTTCAGCACTGTCCTGAGAATGTGTTGGCAGAATTGGGGCGATCGCTATCTGTGATTCCTGAAAACTCATTTTTATTGCTCACCAGCCGCAACAAGCCAGATGAACGCCTCAAATCTACGAAATTGTTAAAACAGGTTGCTACCGAATTCCGAGAATTTCCCCTCATTCCCCCTTGGAAAACAGAATTACTGGTGCAATCTGTTAATCAAGCAGCCCAGACGGTGGGCGTGAAACTGACTGCCAATACTGCCCACTTATTGGCAGAATCTGTAGGCAATGATACACGACTACTCTATAATGAGTTAGAGAAATTACGGCTATATGCCCAAGGTAGCAATAAGCCTTTAGATACAGATACTGTTACAAAGTTAGTAAGAAATACTACTCAAAATAGCTTACAATTAGCAGCAGCAATCAGAACAGGAGATCCAGCTAAAGCTTTGACAACACTGGCAGATTTGAGCAATGCTTCCGAGCCGGGATTACGGATAGTTGCGACACTGATTGGACAATTTCGCACCTGGCTGTGGGTCAAGATTATGATAGAAAGTGGGGAACGGAATCAACAGGCGATCGCTCAGGCTGCTGATATCGGTAATCCCAAACGGATCTACTTCTTACAGCAAGAAATCAAGCTGCTTTCTGTGCAACAGTTAATCTCTTGTTTACCCCTACTCCTGGAATTAGAAGTTAGCCTGAAGCAAGGAGCATCAGAAATGTCAACACTCCAGACTAAAGTAATCGAACTTTGTCAAGTATGCCGAGGAAATTGACAATCAAATCTCAACGCTTAATGTATTGAGCAGTTCCTGGAACTTCCAACTCCGAAAATAATTCAAAGTTCTTATAATATCCCTGATGTAGTTTTGTGTCACACCCTATATGAAGAAAATTTCCGATTTATTTCCCCGAACTAGCCGAAAGCGAATCCTTTCGCAATCATTATTTTTCGGTGCGATCGCTTCTGTGAGTTTGATTTCTAACGGTTTTTCATTGAGTTCCAAAGCTGAGGCTCAAACTCCACCACCAATAGTTAACAATACTGAAATCAACAGTTACGCTCAAGCCGTGCTAGCAATGGAGCCAGCCCGTCAAAATGCCTTTGAAGAAATTAAAAAACTTATTGGCAATGGCGAAATTCCCCAGATTGTTTGCAACGATTCTAATAGCATAAATGGTCTTCCCAAGAAGGCTCAAGATATTGCAGTAAACTATTGTACCCACGCTCAAAAAATTGTTGAAGATAATGGTTTGAAATTTGAACAGTTCAACAAAATTACTATGGAATTACAAAGTAATACTATCTTAAAAAAGCAGGTTTACAATACTCTATTACGTCTGCAACAACCTGCTGAACCTCGGTAATTAGAAGGGCTACTTAAGTCTAAGCACGTAGTAAGTAGTTAATTACTACAGGAATCATATTTTATTTCTAAAAAAATCAAGGACGCAGAGGGGTACTTTTTAGAAGCGGTAGTTTGACGGTAAATGTCGCTCCTTCTTCTTTACCTGGGCTATATGCGTAGACAGTACCACCATGTAATTCTACTAAATGACGGACGATCGCTAATCCTAGTCCTAATCCACCATAGATTCTAGTGTTAGAACTATCAGCTTGACGAAAGCGATCGAAAACGTAAGGAAGAAAATTAGAACTGATACCAATGCCTGTATCAATCACCTGAATTTGGGCATATTTATCCGTTGTCTGTTGTTTTCCTTGTCCGCTAACCACTGACAATTGTACCTCTACCCTTCCGCCGACGGGTGTAAATTTGATGGCATTGGATAGCAGATTCCAGATGATTTGTTGTAAGCGCTCCAAATCCCCGGAAACTAAGAATTGAGAATTTTCACCCAGCTTGGTTTGCGATTGTGCTGCTGAAAATTCTAGATTTTGGCAATTAACTCCTAATCGCCAATCGGAATTTGGCGTTTCTTTTAAGGGAATTAGAGAAAATATCAAATCGATTTCTTTGGACTGGGCGGCTAAACTAACAGTCTCGATGGCTGACTCAATTATGGGAACCAAATTACAAATACCGACATCGAGGCGTAACTTACCTCTAATCATTCGGGATATATCTAGCAAGTCTTCAATTAGCTGGGCTTGCGCTTTGGCGTTGCGCTCAATTGTCTCTGTCGCCCTAGCCATTTGGGTATCACTGAGCTTGCTGCGTTGCAGTAATTGCGCCCAACCAAGGATGGCATTGAGGGGCGATCGCAATTCGTGAGATAATATCCCTAGAAACTCATCCTTCATCCGGTTGGCTTCTTGCAACTGCTCAGTTTGTTGTTGCAAAGAAGCAATTAAACTAGCCCGTTCCATTGCGATCGCTATTTGGTCGCATACTGCTTGCATCATCCCTTTTTGATTGTCGGTGAAGCTTAACAGAGTGCGGCTGCCAAAAGAAAGAGTTCCCAATAGCCGTCCTTGGGCGATTAATGGAGATGCATAATAAGCAGTAATACCTAAAGAGCGAATTAATTCTGTTTCCGGGTCAGTTGATTGCTGCACATTCTCTAGAGCGGTTGCAGAAAGCTTCTGGGCTACAGTGCCACAAATTGCTTCACCAAATCTTAAGAATTCGATTTGGTTTGCCAGTTCTGGAGAAATGCCACTGTAAGACTCTAGGCGCATTACCTGAGAGTTATCCTCAACCAAATAGTTAAAGTAAATATCTAAACCAATTTGGTCTCTTAGTTTTTGGTAAACGCTATCGATTAGTACTACTGGTTGCTGACTCAATAGTAAATCGCTGGCTGTGTCAAATAGTAGCTTTAGCCTTTTGTAACCTAACGAGAGGGCTTTTTGAGCAGCCTTGAGGTTGCTAATTTCTTGGAACACCAAAATACAGGTAGCCGGATGACCGTGTATTGCTGGCAAGGTATCAGCAAATACTAGTAGAGAACGCATACCAGCAGGAGTATGCCAGTCTACCTCTAATCCATTCAGACGTTCGCCAAGGGCAACCCGCACTCCTGGCATCAGCTCATTGGGAATGCGATCGCCAGCCGCATCTGTATAGTGGTAAACTGTGTGATACTCTGAGGCTGGTACACCTTTGGGAAATTCACCCCCAGCTAATTCATCAGCAGAGCGATTGGCAAAAGTTACCCGCGCCGTTCCGGGTTCAATAAACAGCAACGGTCTTGGCATCAGATTTAACACATCCTCTAGCCATTTTTGCTGATTTAAGAGTACTTCCTCTGCCTGTTTCCGCTCCGTAATATCTAAAAATGCACCAACGCTTCCTCTGCTTTTACCCTCTTCGTCGAATAGGGGTGCAACGTAGTACAAAAGCTTGACGATTTTGCCATTTTCATGTACCACATCGATCTCAGAATTCAGAACTTCCACACCATGAGCAGCAGAATACTGCATTGGGAGTTCTTCATTTGAAAGTTCCCTTCCCTCGCGGTAAATTTTAAAGCTTGTCGGTCTTTCATCCAAGGGAGCGTTGAGGGAGGCATTTGTATCTAAAGATATCCCCAACTGCTTGGCAAAAGAAGGGTTAACCTTGATATTTTGGCATTCTGGATCTTCGGCAATGCCAATTCCAATGGGAATTACCTCCAACAAAGTTTGTAATTCAGTAATGCGGCGTTGTAGATCCCTGTTTAGTTGTAATATTTGTTCCTTGGCCTGCTTTTGCTCGCTGATGTCACGAGTCACAGTTGCTAAGGCAATTGGCTGACCTGTGTTGTTATCTGTAACAGTAAAGATGTTGTAATCAACTGGTATCGGTTGACCTGTTTGCAGGTGGCAAAAGCAGAATTCTCCTTGCCAGCGCCCTTCTGATAGTACAATTGGCAGTATATATTCTTGAAAATAGGCTTTGTCTTTGGGCATGAAGTAATCTAATACTGCTTTTTGCCTCACTTCATTAAGGTTGGTAAACCCTACCAGCTTTTGACCTGCATCATTTATATAGAGTAATTGACCCTCAAGGGTGGCAACACTGATAAAGTCAGAGCTATTTTCTACCAGCGATACTAATTTTTGTTGCTCTGCTTCTGCTTGCTTGCGTTCGCTCAAGTCGAGGATAAACGCTACTGACTCTTCCCGATTTTCTCCTAGCAGCACGTAACCAACTAAAACTGGGATGCGGCTACCATCCTTACAGATATATTCTTTCTCGTAGGGTGTACAAGCAGCGTTGCTGTTTGCTTGGGCTTCGGCAACACCTCGCTCATCCAAGTATAGATACTCTGGTGGTGTGATATTGCTCCAACTTAATTTACCTGCTAACAAATCCTCTTGGGTGTAACCAATCATCCTCAGAAATTCGTCGTTTGCTTGCTGGATACCGCCATACACATCGCTAAACAGAATGCCAATGACATTAGCATCTACAAAACTTCCTAGTTTAGCTTGGTAGGTTCTCAGTGCTTCTTGGGCGAGGTCGCGTTGATGGCTAAGGCGTTCAATAACTCTGGCACTTTGCCAAATCAAAATAGTAAAAATTACAATCAGAACGATCGCAAACACTGATATTGCAAATGCCGGATCGTATCGTTCTGCCCGTTGCCCTGCAACAATTACCCACCCTAATATAAAAGGTACTGCGATCGCAGCAACTAATAAACGACGCGCAAGTAAGCCGCCGTAACTATCACTTGTAACAACTCTCATTAACCCCTGTTCTGCCCGCACCCACAGAATCCCCATACTTAGTAAGAAGAACAATACGGCTGTGTGTAACGCCATTGATGTTGTATAAGGGGCAAATCCATACAGAACTTTCACTTGGTAGGCATAGCCCATGAGCGCCTGAAAGGATATTAAAGTAGTAATCAGAGCGATAATCTGGGCATACCAATAACTGCGGTGGCTTTTTGGATGAATCAAAATCTGTAGGGCGACACTGAGCAGAATAAAGTTTACTGCTGTGTTCACCCCCATTCGCCCCGGATGTGATGTCGCTATACTAGTTCGCAAATCGCGGAATACTAGTTCATCAATGCCGAGATTCCAGCCGAACAGATATTGACAGAGGGTAAGCGCCGCAATTGTGGTGACAGCTATTATACAAACCTGAGAGACTAGAAGAGTGAGTGCGGACAAGGGGGCTGTGGAACTGGAATTTTGAATTGTTCTTTCCCCCGTACTCCCCTGCTCCCCTTTTAAAAATAGCCACAGCGACACACCACACAACACAAAACACAACGCTGTGTTGACTTTCATTGTGGCAGGACTACCAGGGAAGCCACGCTTAAGAACTTCAATGCCAAGAAACCAGCCAAGTAGTACCAAGCTGCCAACAAAAACAGCGATCGCACTTGCGACTCTTGCCACAAGTACATTTGTAGAGATTTTAAATCTTTCTTGCAGCCGCAAGCGGTTAATGTTTAACATTCAGTGTTCTCTAACCGCATCTATCTAGCGTAGTAAATTTACGTATTTCTTACGATTTAACTATTTATTTCCTTTGTATTTTAGACTACACCTTGACTTGTTTTTCATCTACCTCTATGCATATTTTTTTGCATAATTTAAAGATAATGGGGATTGGGGGAAGAAGAATTTTAGATTTTGGATTTTGGATTTTAGATTGAAATTTAATCCAAAATTTAATTGCCCAATCCCTAGTAGTCTGTCAATAAATAATTGAAAGAACAAATTTGCTGTAGAGACGGCGATTTATCGCGTCTATCCAACCGTCAAAATGGGTTTGACAGACCACTAGTCCGTATTTCAGAATTGCAGAGTATGTCCCTTACCATCATCTTGAAACCGTTGCTCTCCAACACCAACAAGTTCTACAATCACTTCTCGCGGTTGAGGTGTCCACTCTCCAACTCTTGCTTCAATTTCCACTACTGTTTGGTTTAACCGAGTAAATACACGGATATTAGTTAGTGAAAAGCTATTATCTTGATACTTGCTTGTTTGTCCATCATCTTCAAATAGCTGATATTGATTATTACCAGGCCAAATCCGTAATCGGATCTCATCGAGTGGGGATTCATCAACGTATTGGCTAACAGGTTGCATGGGAACGATCGCACCGCTACGAACATATAGAGGCATTCTTTCTAGTGGTGCATGAGCAAGAATGTGAATCGGGCCTTCATAGCGATCGCCACTCCACCAATCATACCAAGTGCCAAGGGGTAAATAGACAACTCGATGCTCAACTCCAGGGCGATAAATTGGTGCAGCCATCAGCGATGCACCTAGCAATACTTGATCGTAGAGGCTATAAGTTTGCAGATCGTTGGGGAAGTGGTACAATAATGGTCTTAAAATCGGTGCGCCCGTTGTTGCTGCTTCCCAGAAAAGACTATAAATGTAGGGCAGTAATTGGTAACGTAGATTAATGTATTCTCGACAGATATTTTCAATGCGATCGCCAAATACCCAAGGTTCATGACGAGCAGTAGACATTGCCGAGTGACCGCGCATTAATGGGTAGAGCATTCCTACCTGCATCCACCGAGCAAATAATTCAGCAGTGGCGTTACCAGCAAACCCGCCAATATCGCAACCCACAAAAGCCACACCCGAAAGTCCCATATTGCAAAGCATCGGCAGAGACATTTCTAAATGCTCCCACAACGATTGATTATCCCCCATCCACACAGAAGACCAACGTTGCACACCAGCATAACCCGATCGCGTCAACACAAAAGATCGCTCTGAACTTCGATGCCGCCGTAACCCTTCACAGCAAGCTTTAGCCATCATCAACCCATACAAATTATGTACTTCCGTATGAGTCACATCAATTCCTAATTTTGTTAGCGCAGCGTTAGCGAGTCCGCGATAGCGTAGCGGTAGCGAGTATTCGAGCGTCGCGTCATTTTGAATTTTGAATTTTGAATTCTCTCCCCCCTGTGGTGCATCTAGAGGAAACCAAATCTTTTCACCATCATCACCGAAAGGGCGATCGTTTATAGCAGGTTCATTCATATCATTCCAAATTCCTGCCACACCAATATCAGTTAGGCTTTTGTGTAAATCAGCCCACCAGTTACATACATCAGGACGCAAAAAATCAGGAAAAACAGCTTTCTCAGGCCAAACGTAGCCGTGGAACAACGCACCATCAGCTTTACGCACAAAATAGTCGTTTTCTAATCCTTGGTCAAAAACATGATAATTACCTTCTGGTTCATACTTCACACCAGGATCGATAATTGTCACTGTTTTGAAACCATCCTGTGCTAAATCACTAATAAGTTTTGCCGCATTGGGAAAGCGTTGAGGACTCCAAGTAAATACTCGATAACCCCGCATATAGTCAATATCCAAGTGAATAACATCGCAGGGAATGCGGCGCTGACGAAATTCCTTTGCTAGTTCCCGCACAACGGTTTCTGATTCGTAACTCCAGCGACATTGGTGATAACCAAGCGCCCATTTCGGCGGTAATGGCATTCTCCCAGTTAGCTGAGTGTAAGTCTCCAAGATTTGGGCAGGTTCGGGACCGTAGATAATGTAATAATCCAATTCATCACCACGAGTTTCCATTTTCCAAATACCTGGTTGTTCAGCACCGATATCGAACTGACTCCAAAAAGTGGTGTTAAAAAAGATGCCATAGCCTAACTCTGGGCGCAAAGCCATCAAAAATGGAATCGCCTGGTACATTTCATCAGTGAGTGAATCATAATCTAGAGCATCCGTCGTCCAGTTGGTTTTCACTTCACTGAGTTTATCTAGAAAACCTGTGCGTTCACCAAAGCCATAGAAATGTTCATCGGCTGCAATTTGTTTCCACCCTGCAACTGCACCCATCCGCCAACCCATACCCATCTCTGCATCTTCAGCAAAGGGGCGATTAGCTTTATCAAAACAGGCAATGCGACACTTTTCTCGCTCGACACACACACGAATCTGTGCTGTTTCAATTTCGACAGTTGCTTCAGTTTCCCGCACCGTAAAAGGTATTATTGCCCATTCTGCATCATCCAGCGTCACTGCCCAAGAGCGGCGAGGCATAAATTCCCCAGTTGGTGCGAAACGCACGCGGATTAAATTGGGCGCAAGGACGCTGATAGTAAAGCGTGAGTCGCCACAGTCAAAATTGATAATATTATTTTCCCATCTGACAGCTTTTACATTGCTAAGTATTGTCCAAGGTTGATTTGTAGTGGGTAGTTTTCCGAAATATTGCGGCATATCAGTTATTAAGCAGGTTAATACTTGTCCGCATTCATGATTACAGAGATACTCAGCCTGAAACTCTTTCTTTTGCTAGAGGTTGGGTGAAAGATGAGCAGATATTTTTTACCAAAATTGTTTTTATAATGTACAAACTTGTGCATTGGTATTGCAAGACGCGATAAATCGCGTCTCTACATCAGGGTTCAAATCGGATAATTTAAACGAATTTTCTGGAATAGGCTAATGTAGTAATGTAGATTATTTAGTGTAGTACATAAGGAGGACGAACTATGACTGAGTTGCTAGCAGTCCGAGTTACTTTGACCATCCCAATTCAAAGGACACAAGGCGCAGAGATTCTGTTCAGTCCTCTTTTTTACAGGAATGAAAACTAGAATTCACAGACATTCTGGTGCGGGGAATTCCCCTGCATAGAAAGAAGTGTCGTCCTCTGTGCAACCTTGTGCAAAACAAGTCGCACAAATCGAGGAAACATCAATGAATTTGGATTATTTAGGCTGGAGTGACTTTTTTGCTCGCAGCTTTGAACCCTATTGCTTACAAGGATTTAGCGTTGGTAGGGTTGCCATTGAATACAGAAATACTTACACCCTCTATACTGAACAGGGGGAACTTTCAGCAGAAGTTTCAGGTAAATTGCGACATCGAGCTTCTAAAGCACAAGATTTTCCTGCGGTGGGAGATTGGGTTGTGATTACTGTCAGAGAATCAGAAGGACGAGCCACTATCAACGAGATTTTACCCAGGAAAAGCAAATTTTCTCGCAAGACGGTTGGTAGTAAAACAGAAGAACAAATTGTGGCAGCGAATATTGATACAGTCTTCTTAGTCTCAGGATTGGATGGCGATTTTAACCCAAGAAGAGTTGAGCGTTATCTCATTCTGGCTTGGGAAAGTGGTGCAAATCCGGTAATTGTGTTAAACAAAGCAGATTTGTGCAATTCTCTAGAAGAGTATTTAATCCAAGTAGAGGCAGTTGCTTTGGGTGTACCAATTGCGGTTTTAAGTGCCACCAATCATCAAGGTTTGGATGACTTAAAACCTTACTTACAACCAGGACAGACAGTTGCTTTGTTAGGGTCTTCTGGTGTTGGTAAATCCACCATCACTAACCAACTGCAAGGCACATCTTTGCAAGTTGTGCAACCAGTACGGCAAGGTGATGACCGAGGTAGACACACGACAACTCATCGTGAATTGATTTTGCTCTCTACTGGCGGATTAATTATTGATACTCCAGGAATGCGGGAAATCCAAATTTGGGCAGGTGATGAAGGTTTGCAAGAAACTTTTGCAGATATCGAAACCTTGGCGCAAGAATGCCATTTTCGCAATTGTCAGCACAATAGGGAACCTGGTTGTGTAGTGCAGCTGGCTTTGGCTGAGGGAGAACTTGATTATTCCAGGTTTATTAGCTATCAAAAGTTGCAAAAAGAACTCGACTACCTTACCCGCAAACAAGACCAGAGGGCGCAATTAGCTGAGAAAGAACGATGGAAGAAGATTCATAAATCCATGCGAAATCATCACAAGCGCTAATTGCACAGGTGTCATGCCTTTTCACACAAACTTTGATACAGCAATTTTCTTTTACATGAAGTACAAAGCTACGGGTCTTGAGGCAGGAAAAAGGAAGTAAAAACCAACTCTTTATGTCCAATGGCACTAAGTTAAGATACAACCCTTGCCCCAACTGGTTCCCAGAGGCTCCGCCTCCTCTTTTTTGACATAGATCCCCCTAAATCCCCCTTAAAAAGGGGGACTTTGAAAGGTTTTGCCCCTCTTTTTAAGGGGATCAATAAGTGCCTAAAATCACAGCCAACTATTTTTCAAACAGCCTCTCATATCAAACTCCTTCATTGTGTATTGTGATTTTTTTGGACTGCACAAATAAGAAATTCAGTTTTCGTTGCAAAAGGTTAGTTTTGAATACTTTTATAAAATATCTAAAAGTATCTGATTGCACATATTAGTTATGATAAATAATTTCATCAGCTAGCAAATTATGAGCGCATAAGTCATATCTATCAAAGGTTGTAAGAATAATCTTCTATTAAATAGATAATTAATTTGAGATTCTGCAAATTAATCAGTGAGATGTATGTTATGGTTTTTATAGGAATCAAACAAGTGAAAACACAAAAAGACTTCAAGACAAGTTTGAGGCAAGCTCAATAAAGTTTTTTTGCTCTGGTAAGTCCCCTTCAATTAGCTACATCTTTTTTTAACGAAAATCTAAAACTAGATTGAGTAGGATAGTAGCCTTTGTAACAACTTGAAGTCAATCAAAATTTATCTGGGTATAAGCCAATAAGAGTTGGCTAACCTAGCTAGAGCATTACTCGCTAAAGGCAATTACTCTTGGAGTCTGGGAAGAAAGACTCTTAGTACAGCCTGACAATTCAATAGAAATACAGAATATTTACTAACTTAGTCTTGCGGGAGTAAACATTTTCAACCGCAAACTAAGTTGAAGCAGTTGCTGACTTTTGGAACGAAAACTTCAAGCAGAATGGTGTCGTTCCATAATTTCGAGGAATTTAACCATACTGTCAAAAGTCATCAAGATATTATCTAAGCCAAAGTATCAGGGTTTGCCTGTGTAGGTATTATATTACTGCACTGGTGGCTACCACTTTTAGGCTGGATTTTATTCTGCTGCATCAATCACGAAACGAGAAGCACTATAGATTTTCTTGGCGACTTGACATCAGCAAAATCAGAAAAGTTGTAGCAACCATTTAAGAGTGGATTGCAATTTGGTTGGTTGTGTGGTTCAAGGAACAAATCTGCGTTCATTTGAATTCCTGCTGCAACCACTCTTGAGGCTTGAGCAACCATTTGGAATTGGTTACAACAAATGATAATGCTGAAGTCATGGTTTAAAAGGCTTCGTTATGAGGAGATTAGATTTCTCTATCTCTTAAGCCATGTCTGACGACAAGCCGCTCTGCGTCTACGCTTCGTGGGTAAATATGTTCTGATTTTAACTGTTTTTGCCAGGGTGCGATGTCTAGCGACAAGTCGCTATGCGTCTACGCCAACAGGCTCTACTTCCCTACAGCACCAAGGGTGAATATCTCACATCAAGCTTCCGACTCATCAACTAAATCATTGTAGGAAAACACAACCATGACTGAGCAAAAGATTAGACAAATAGCTTTCTATGGTAAAGGCGGTATTGGTAAATCTACCACTTCTCAAAATACCCTAGCAGCAATGGCTGAAATGGGTCAACGCATTCTGATTGTTGGTTGCGACCCTAAAGCTGACTCTACCCGTTTGATGCTACACAGTAAAGCTCAAACAAGCGTTCTGCAATTGGCTGCTGAACGTGGCGCTGTAGAAGATATTGAACTCGAAGAAGTAATGCTGACCGGTTTCCGCGATGTACGTTGTGTGGAGTCTGGTGGTCCTGAACCTGGTGTGGGTTGCGCTGGTCGTGGTATTATCACCGCTATCAACTTCTTGGAAGAAAACGGTGCTTACAAAGATGTTGATTTTGTAAGTTACGACGTTTTGGGTGACGTTGTGTGCGGTGGTTTCGCTATGCCTATCCGCGAAGGTAAGGCACAAGAAATCTACATCGTTACATCTGGTGAAATGATGGCGATGTATGCAGCTAACAACATTGCTCGTGGTGTTCTCAAATATGCTCACACAGGCGGTGTGCGCTTGGGTGGTTTGATTTGTAATAGCCGTAACGTTGACCGGGAAATCGATTTAATCGAAACCTTGGCAAAACGTTTGAACACCCAAATGATTCACTATGTACCTCGTGACAACATTGTTCAACACGCAGAATTGCGCCGGATGACTGTTAACGAATATGCACCTGACAGCAATCAAAGTAACGAATATCGGACATTGGCTACTAAGATTATTGACAACAGGAATCTCACTGTTCCCACCCCAATTGAGATGGAAGAGTTAGAAGATTTGTTGATTGAATTCGGTATCCTTGAAAGCGAGGAAAATGCTGCAATGCTAGTTGGCAAAACTGCTACTGAAGCACCAGTAAAGTAACACCAATTAAATAATGGTTTAGGGTGGGCAAGCAGCCCACCTTTTTTTTACGTTTCAATCCCTAATAGGGATTTTGATGAATTGCAATCAACTCACCTCTAAATCGGATGTTTGATTTTACCTATCGTTTCAATCCCTAATAGGGATTTTGATGAATTGCAATATCTTTGGCTATTATGTAGTGTTCCAGATCATCCGTTTCAATCCCTAATAGGGATTTTGATGAATTGCAATTTGAACTTCCCACTAGAGGCTAAATAAATGTCTGTTTCAATCCCTAATAGGGATTTTGATGAATTGCAATTGAAGGTTAAGCCGGATAACGGAGTGTAACCTTAAGTTTCAATCCCTAATAGGGATTTTGATGAATTGCAATGAAATCTTGCCAGGAATGAGAATTTAATAGAAAGTTTCAATCCCTAATAGGGATTTTGATGAATTGCAATTGATGAAAAATAGGAGGAGAGCCAACAGCCCAAATGTTTCAATCCCTAATAGGGATTTTGATGAATTGCAATCTGAGGTACAGGATAGCAATAAAAAGATGGCAAAGCGGGTTTCAATCCCTAATAGGGATTTTGATGAATTGCAATCTTAGTGTCGCGCTTGTTCCTATGGGTGCGATGTTGTTTCAATCCCTAATAGGGATTTTGATGAATTGCAATATCAGAGTTTGAGATTTACCCCGTCAACTACCAAGTTTCAATCCCTAATAGGGATTTTGATGAATTGCAATGTCGATAGTCCTTACACAATATGTCAAGGAAGAACTACCTAGTTTCAATCCCTAATAGGGATTTTGATGAATTGCAATGGCGGGAGCCTGAAAGCCAAGCTGTATTTAGTTTTCAAGGTGCGGTTGCGCGATTTAAAAGCAATAGTAGCATTAGAGAATTTGTTTGGCAAGAATGCCAGAAAAATTTAAAGGCTAAAACCCTGTTTTGATAGGTATTTCAGAGATTGCGCGGATTAGGATTAGGTAAATAATGGGTTGAAAGCCTTGCTGGAGTTGGGATAGAGGCACTTTTTTTTGGCTGTGAAATTTGTACACCTATCCCTCCGCGCATTTAAGATGCAGAAAGCTAGCTAGAAGGGGACTCAGCAAAGAAAATTGTTTCGTCCCGTGGCTGTTCTCCGCCAATACGTTCGACTTTTCGCTGACAACAGCCACAGAGAAAATAAAAGCGCACGCTGTCTGTGTCGGGTTTTATTAATTTAGCTAAACGCGATCGCAGTTTAGCATACTGAGTAGGAGTGATATCGCACTCAAATACACTCAGTTGCATCCATTGTCCGTAAGACTTGAGAATTGAATGGATTTTTGTACGACGCTTATCTTCTGGAATGTCGTAACTGACAACAATATACATGGGATGAGGGAGATGGGGGAGAATGACTAATTACTTGAGAATTAAAGGGGGATATTTATCGATTTCGTTCATGAGGTACTTACTTAGTAACCTCGCTTGAATTTCAAAGGATTCTTGGTAGGTGCATTTGTTTCCCATGACTGGATGTTTGAAACTCGATAGTTTTTTTTGTTGGTAGGCGCGAAGAAATGTATGTAGTCCTTCTTTGGTTAAAGACACGGCACCACTGAGCGGTTCGGTGGTAAAGTCAGTTAGGGTTAGCGATCGCTTGTTAATCAGCGACAACACCACAGCATCTACTATTAAAGGACGAAATTCTTCCATTAAGTCCAAAGCTAGGGAAGGTCTACCATAACGCTCGACGTGTAAGTATCCTAGATAAGGATCGAAGCCAACAATATTTAAAGCACTCTGCACATCATGGCGTAGTAATGAATACCCAAGGCTAAGTAGGGCGTTAACTGGATCGGTTGGTGGGCGGCGGTTTCTGGCTTTAAATTGAAATTCTGGGGTTTTGATTAGGTGTTGAAAGCAACCAAAATAGGCTGCACTACCAGCACCTTCTAAGCCTCTGAGGGAATCAATATTGTTAGTTTTTTCGATTGGTGCGATCGCGTTTTCCAATCGAGTAATGTTATTATTCAAATCAACATCAGGATGTTCTCGTTGAGTGCGAAGTAAGCTATGGCGGTAATTTTTTAATTTACCCCGCACAAATCCTTTAACTAAATGTATTGCTGGTTGTGATTCTCCCACAGCTTGCCATTGGGCTTTACGAACAAAGATATTTTTGGTAACTTCTGGTTCTAAACGCCCTAAATATCGTCCGTTTTGTGTGAGAAATGTTAAACAAATGTGACGTTCTAAAAGTTCACTTACAGCTGATGGGGAAACGGTAGCCCGTCCTAGTACTACAATTCCCTCTATTTTAATTAAAGGGATATCCAAGATTATTTTTTGTTCAGCTTTGACGGTAAGACGTTCGTCAAGTTTGCCGATAAAAGCATCGGTTTCTATTACGTAAACTGTTCCCATTTTTGATGATTCCTAGTAATAATTGGGGTTTGAGCGAATAAATTTATCGCTTATAATTTAAGACGGTTTAGCAAGGGTTATGGTGTAGATAATTGGGTCTTTCAAGACGCGATAAATCGCCGTCCCTACAAGTGTTTTGGTATTATCTGAATTGTGTTGTGATTTAATTTACTTCTTGATAACTTTTGACTTTATCAGTTGCTTTGGGTAAACATTGCGAATAGAGGCTGCATCCTTGGCAGCGTTTGCTGTAAACTGGTTTTGGCATTGCTCCTGTTTCTAGGAGATTTGTGACAGATTGAATAGTTGCGATTGCACTCTTTCTCAACTCGTGATTAATCTCTACTAATTGCCGTTGATGGGAGTGGGCATAATAGATATATCCAGTGTTAACTGGTTGTCCTGTCATTTCTTCTAAACATAAGGCTTGGGCGCAAACTTGCAACTCATCGTTATCCCATTCGCCTTTGCGTCCCCGTTTGTATTCTACTGGATAAACTTGACCAGATTCAGCTTCAATTAAATCAGATTTGCCGATGAGTTTGTATTGCTCTGACTTGAGCCAAATCGCCCGCACTTGCCAAGTTTCTCCTCGCTGTATATCGCCTGTAGTGTGGACGCGATCGTGTAAAGTTGTACCTTCAATTGTGTATTGATTATCGGTAAACTCCCCTGCACAAAACATCCGCCAACAGCGATGCGGACAATAGGCATATTGATTCAATGCCGCAATGGAAATATATTCAGTTTGATTCATAACTTAGTTGATTGTTAAATTATTATTAGAATTATGGAGAATATAGCCGCCGTGTCATTCCCATTCCCATAGTTGTTTTGCGACCAATTCCTGCATACAAAGCAAAATTAGCTAAAGCGTTAAGTTGCTTAATTTGTATCGGTTCAATTTCTCCCAAAATCTTGTAATTAACTTCGCCAATAATGCCAATAAATTTGCTGCGAGAGTCAGCTAATATTTCTGTGTGAATATTGACAAATGAGGGAAATATTGACTCGATCGCAATCTGAGTAAATTCTATACCACTGTATTTATTCCACCGCGAAAGTAGGGAATTAAAGACAGATTCTCTGGTAGGAAGGGTAGTATCATACTGTCCTTGACGAAAGGCGGTAGGAGTGGAAAAGCTAAGGTTGATGGAAGAATTGCGCTCGTTAGCTTCTTCGTATAATTGAGCATAAGTACTGGCATTTGCCCAAGGTTGAATAGATTGGGGTGTGCCTTGAATGCTGGTAATATATAAGTCAGCCGGGCCAAGATGCCAAGGGCGATTGGGATTAAGATTTAGCCAGAGTTGGGTAAGTTTGCCAAATAAAGTGTCATCTAATAAAGAGATGCGCCACCAACAAGGAGTCCCGGCGGGAATGGGTTGTTGATGTGAATATTGCAATTTAGATCCCCCTTTACCACTCTTCAAAACGGGAGAGTTTGTATTACTAATTTGTAGGGGGGAGAGGGTGAAAGCTTTATCTGCGGTGGAATCGTGCAAGCGATCGCCCAATGTGGTATCTACAGAACTAACGAGGGTTAAAAATAGGGCGTGGAGATGTCTACCTGTAAGATACTGTGGTGGAATGGGCGATTGAGGTAGCAAATTCAACACTAAACTATGAGGCATACTTTCTCTTTTTGGTTGTAGACTGAGTGATTCTTGACTCTACAGTAAACTCAGGGATTTCCTGGAGTTCAGTATCACTCAAACTATACTGTTCACAAACGAGACTTAGGCGATTTCCTGGGGTTTTGACAGCGTTAACTGAGTGGGTTAAATCACCTTGAAAATAAACTAAAGTATTGAATTGGGGCTTAATTTGCCCAAGTTGGCGTTTGTGCGATCGCAATACCAGTTCTCCCCCTTCCATATCTGCTGGTACGCGTACATAGAGGACACTTACAACCGCAGGCGGTTCAATGGTTTTGGAGTAGGAACGTAAGGAGCGATCGATATGCGGATCGACGCGGGAGCCTTCTTTGAGTTGTAAAGGATTGAGGTAAAAAGCGTTACAACTCGACTGGAGAGCCAAATCTAGATAAGGTTTGAAGTAGGGAAACTGCTGTTCTACTTTTGCTAATCCAGAACGCTGAAATACCACAGAAAATCCTTTAGTAGCGACAAAATCGCGGTTGAGGTTGTTGATAGCAAAGTAAGGACAAGCTTGGATTTCTCCCCACAAGTTGTTTAGGTAATCGCTGGGGAAAGCGTTGGATTGTTGTTGATAGTGTTTCACTGGGGATAGAGGAGCGATCGCTGAATGTGGTATCTAAAATTTTAAAGACTGTCGAGTGATCATAGTAGTATTCTTTTAAGTGAGAAAAACTACGTAGGAAGAAAGACCAATGAGAA
>NZ_JABXKI010000061.1 GCF_017115095.1 Nostoc sp. NMS4
CAGGGGCTTGATGCCCAGGCAGACAGCACTCTCAATACTTATATAAAATCTAAACTGCCCCTAATTCGTGATACGGCTGAGGGCCGATTATCTTTAGGGCAAGGCGGCAATCATTAGTCCGAAAAATCAAATGATTGCTCGCTGCCAAGCATACGCTCAGAGTTCAAACAGTGGAATATTATGAATAACTGGCTAGTAATTGCCCTAGTAGCTTATCTAATTGGAGCAGCGATTGAAGGGGTGAGTACAGCCAGTCAGCTATCTCATTCAATGCCAGAACTAGCTAAAAACACACAAGCTCATCCTTCAGAGTCTGACACTGAGTCTAGTTCAAGTTGGCGAGTTGTGGCCGCCATCGCCTCAGTCAGTATTTGTGGAGCTTTTTTGTGGCCTTGCCGCCTTTTCCACCGTTTAATTAAAGGCAAAGTCAGTCATTAGTCATTTGTCATTTGTCATTTGTCTAAAAGATACCACGTTCACCTAACGGTTTGCTCAGGGCATTGGTTGGGGCGAGGTATGTACCAAAAACTCATTATGTCGTTTGTTCTGGTGTCGCTACAGGTTGACCAATTTTTGGCTCTGTTCCCG
Source organism: Nostoc sp. NMS4 (assembly GCF_017115095.1). Lineage (GTDB taxonomy): Bacteria > Cyanobacteriota > Cyanobacteriia > Cyanobacteriales > Nostocaceae > Nostoc. The sequence continues at coordinate 589 of NZ_JABXKI010000061.1, forward strand.
CAAACAGTCGTTCAATATTAGCGCGATGGCGTAAAACCACATACAACCCACCGGCAATCCCAAACAGAATATAGGGTAAGGGTTTGTGGAAAAGTACCATAAAAATGGAAACTGCGATCGCACCTGCAATTGAACTTAAAGAAACAATCCGCGATATCGCCATAAAGACGGCAAACACACCTACTGTTGCTAAACCTATCTGCCAACTCATTGCCAACAAAATCCCCAAGCTGATAGCAACGGATTTACCACCAGTAAAGCCTAAGAAAATTGATTTACTATGTCCCAGAATGCCAGCTAACCCAGATATTGTTACTAACCACGGTTGCCACAGTTGTGCATCGACCGTTGGAGGGATATAATTATGAATTGGTTCAAAGTTGAACAACCAATAAACTAGAGCGATCGCTAATACTCCCTTTAAGGAATCAAGTACTAAAACCAATGCTCCTGGCCCTTTGCCCAAGGTTCTTAGTACATTAGTTGCGCCAGTGGAACCGGAACCAACTGCCCGAATATCAATACCTTTTAACTGCTTCACCGCAATGTAGCCAGTGGGAAAAGAACCCAGCAGGTAAGCTATGACTACAATTGTCGCGCACAGAGTTAACCAAATAGCCATAATACAATTCAAAATTCAAAATTCAAAAAAGTCAAGAGTGATGCCTCTTGACTAATGACCAATGACCAATGACTCATTTAAAAGTCATCATCATAGTTTCTCACTATTTTGGGGTCAGGAGCAAAGGCTAACCACAGGGGAAATTGTAACAGTGACAGACTAATTTGTTCTTCGGAATCGTCAATAATAATTAAAGGCAGTTGATTGGCTTTCGTCAATCGGTCTGCTTTTTGAGCGAGAGCATCAGCTGCCTCAAATAATACCACACCCCGGTCTGGGCCAAAATCTGGGCGACCGATTCCCAGACAATCTTGCAAGCCGCGCCGCCATTCGCCTAATCGCTCTGGTGTATTAGCTAAGACTAAAGTACGGACGCGATCACCATACAACTTGTGTAATATCGAAATTGCAGCTGAGGCAATCAGAATATTCTGTAAGCGGCTACCCATTGTCCGCAAACCACCCCGTCCCCCTTGGGTAAAAAACCAGTTGGAGATTCGTTCAGCGTGGATTGGTTCAAAGGTACGGCGTAGTTGCCACGGTGCGCCGTAGTAATCTGGTTTATTGCGGTATTGGTCAATTAAGCGGCGAATTTGCTTGGTCGTATCTTGAAACTGCTGTTGGGCAAACTGGGGTATTCCAGATTGGGGTTCAGCTGGTTTAGCCTCTTTTACAGATGGTTTTTCTCGTTCCACCACACTTGGCGTTAATTGCAACTGCTCGGCGGCAGAGGCCAAATCCTGTAAACTACCCGTGAGATAGTCTTTAAAACCCTGCACCCGAATTGCCAAATCTTGGGATGCACCAGCAAAAGTAGTTCGCATCTCATTGCGGATACGTTCTTGACGGCGTTCTAATTGTTCTACAGAAATTTGCAGAGTTTGTTTGCGTTGTTCTAACTGCACTAGCGACTCTTGCACGAGTCGCCCCAATGAGGTTTGAGTTTCACTCACCTGTACCTGAAGCTTTTCGTAAGCAGCTTGCAGCTTGGCTATTTCTGACTTGAGAGCTGCTTCAGCACTCTGCAATTCTGCCATTCTCTGCTCTGCTTCTACATATAAAGAATTATTTTCCAATCCTATTTCAGACCCCAGGGCGACATTTTCCGCTTCCAGCTGGGCGACAAACTCGCCATTTGAATTTTCTGTTAGCTCTACTGTAGAATCTACCACTTCTGCATTAGAGATGAGTGGCTCAAAAGTTGTGTAGTCTTCTGATGAGCTAATGGTTTTTGAGTCTACCACTGACTCAACTGATGGATTTACTGGATGTTCAACTGCATTATTCTCTTCTGGTTTTTCTGCCAACCGCTCATCAATTGGTTCTGGGGTTTGAGATGCCTCTGGGTTCATAAACAATAGTGTAATTCCTATGACGCGAATAAATAGCTTTCAGAAATATTACAATTGACTGGCATAAAAGTCCTGAGCATGAGTGCTGAGTTCTGAGTTTATATCAAAACGACTCAGCACAGATGGCACTCAGCCCTAAATACGCGGACAACGTTGTTCTAAGCAAGTTTTCAAGGTGTTGGGGTCAAATAAAATCGGCAAAAAGTGAATACTTTTAATTTCTTTAAAGTAAAACAAAATGGGGACTCTATTCCAAAATATCCGCCAGTTTTGCCATTCTCGGTAGGGAAAGCGCCGAATCAATTTTTCGCCTCTGTAAATATCTAAATCGGTAACGGTAAATTGCAAACGCAGCGTTAACGCCTGAAACATTAGAAACAAACCAAACAGCGTGAAAACAGAGCCTATCCACGGTTGTACCAACAGTAGTGGAATCGCGGCAATTACTAACACTATGGGTATATTGTAACTAGGCTTGAGTTCCACAGTTGATGTGGAGTTAGAAACAAATGAACTGGTCACAGTTTTAAATCCTGCTTTGTTTAGTAGGCATCTCTCCTATTTTAGGAGTCAGAAGTAGGAGTTAGAAGTTAAGAGTTAGGAGTGAGGAATTTTAACTCATAACTCCTGTACAGATGCGATTAATCGCGTCTCTACTCCTAACTTCTCACTTCTATAGCCCTATGAATGCACTGCCAGTCCCCTGAAACATTAACCAAGAAAGAAAGAAGTTGCTCACAAATATAATCAGCAAGGCAGTCACAACAGCAGTTGTAGTTGACTGTCCTACACCTTTTGCACCTCCTGTTGTCGTCAGCCCCCAACTGCAACCAATTACAGCAATTAAAATGCCAAAACAACACGCCTTAATCATGGCGCTAAAAATATCCCAGATGCCAAGGAAGTTACGGGCTGAATCTAGAAATACTGTATCAGACAGGTTGTAAATATTTGTCGCAATGATGAATCCTCCGAACATCCCCGTTATCAAAGACAGGAGGGTTAAAATTGGCAACATTAAACAGCAAGCAATGACGCGGGGGATAACTAGATAATCGATTGGGTCTGTTTTTAACATCAACATGGCATCAATTTGTTCTGAGACTCGCATGGTACCGATTTCTGCTGCAAAGGCAGAACCGACTCGCCCTGCCAAAACCACAGCTGTCAACACGGGAGAGAGTTCTCGTGTCAACGCTATAGAAAGCACTCCGCCAATAATGTTTCCTGCACCAAAATTGATAAATTCCCGCGCCACCTGAATGGTAAACACCGCGCCAACGAAAATAGCCGTCAATAGGGCAATAAATAAGGAATCTGGCCCAACTGCTGCCATTTGTTCTAAGGTGTTGCGCCGATGGATTTTGCCTTTCAATAGGTGAACTAGTACTTGCCCACCCAGAAATATCGCCGCCAGCAGACGCTGACTCCATTCCCCTAAACTGGATTTGGATGTAGTCTGGTTCAATGTTCTGTAGCTAACTCGGTAACTGCCTTAAGAATAGCGGAAGTCATGGGAATGGGGAATGGGGCATTAGGAGTGCTGAGTGCTGAGTGCTGAGTGCTGAGTGCTGAGTTAGGAGTTAGGAGTTAGGAGTTAGGAGTTAGGAGTTAAGAGTTTTGTTTATCTCCTTGTCTCCCTTGTCTCCCTCATCTCCCTCATCTCCACTCCCTCAAGAAGGCTGAATATTAACTTAGATTAAAGATATTCTCAGAAAATAAAGCTGTTATTAAACGTGCTGCAAAGCAATAAATAAGTAGTACTCTTAGTTATAACCTCCATTTTGCAAGCTTTTTGTAGATTTAATTTGCTTTTTATATCCCCAGCATGGGCTGTAACTGCTAGCCGCTTATTTTAATGAAAACTTAAGATTTTTGACAGATTGTCTGCTCTGGAGCGATCGCTCGTATTGTAGAAATTGACAACCCGCTATCTTGCTTTTGTCATCTCTACTCACGGAGTCTGTCTTAAATGACTATTTTTACTAACTTTCTCCGCTCTCTACTACTCACAATCATTTTTAGTTTTGTCGTTCCCATGTTTTTGGTTGGCGGCGGATTGCTTCTTCTATCCCTCATCGGTAACATCCCTGGCTTACAAGAGTTAACCGAGGCGATCGCAACTCAGATTATGCGTTTTCTCGCCACTTTCGGCAGTGGAACTCCCCTATGCGGATTATTCGTCATTAGCTTGACCTGTAGTTTCGTTGGGGCACTTTTTGATATGTTTGTCTATTACCGATATCAAATGTTACGTATAGACCCTTGAGTAGTGAAAATAGCTTCGTTAGGATTGATTCTGAATTCTGAATTCTGCATTCTTCTTCAATAAATATTTATATATATTATTAGTTATTAGTGATTAATTACTGACAACTAGTAAACGTGCGCGACCGTACAAAACCAGTCCTAAAAGATTCAAAAAGCCAGAATAAGAAGGCATTGAAAACTTTTAATTTGGCAAAATAGCTAAAATAGCCTTTCTAAATCATCACGTTAACGCTAAACTAGAGTTTGGCATTTTGTGTTAGCTGCAATGTTTATTGAGAATATCAAATAAAACTCACTGAAAAATATAAAAATTTCCTTAAAATCCTGACGAGTACAATGGCTGCTCATGTTTCTTAACAGAGCAAAGCAGGTCATCTGACCGTTGGGCATCTTATATTGAATTTATTACGAGGTATGTTGACAGCTCATGATTTGGCCGTTTAAGCCCAAGTTTAGAAAACAAATTGCGCGGATTGAAATTACTGGTGCGATCGCGGGTGCTACTCGCAAACGTGTCCTAGAAGCCCTGAAAACTGTAGAAGAAAAAAAGTTTCCGGCATTACTATTACGTATCGATAGTCCTGGCGGTACAGTCGGCGATTCCCAAGAAATCTACAGCGCCCTGAAGCGTTTGCGCGAGAAAATCAAAATCGTTGCTAGCTTTGGCAATATTTCGGCTTCTGGAGGAGTCTACATCGGTATGGGAGCCGAACACATCGTCGCCAACCCAGGTACAATTACGGGTAGTATTGGTGTGATTCTGCGTGGGAATAACTTGGAACGCTTGCTAGAAAAAATCGGTGTTTCCTTCCAGGTAATTAAGTCTGGCCCTTACAAAGACATTTTGGCTTTTGATCGGCAACTGACCGAACCAGAAGAAAACATCCTGCAAGAATTGATTGACACAAGTTATCAGCAGTTTGTCCAAACGGTAGCTGATGGACGTTCTTTAGCGGTAGAAACTGTGAAAAGTTTCGCCGATGGCCGGATTTTTACTGGACAGCAAGCCTTAGCCCTGGGTGTTGTAGACCGCCTGGGCACAGAAGAAGATGCTCGTCGCTGGACAGCAGAACTGGTTGGTCTCGATCCAGAAAAAACTCTCTGCTATACCCTAGAAGAGCGTAAACCTTTATTGAGTCGCTTCATTCCAGGGAGTCGTCAATTTTCATCAGGAATTGGGGCTGGTATTGATTGGCTCGAATTTGAAATGTCTACTAGTGGTTTACCTCTGTGGTTATATCGACCCTAATATGAGTTAGGAGTTAGGAGAGACGCGATTAATCGCTTCTGTACAGGAGTTATGAGTTAAAAATCTTAACTTCTCATTCTCAACTCCTAACTCCTCACCTTTGTGTTTTAAGGAGGATTTTGGCGTGGACTGGCAAATGCGGGCTATTCGCGGAGCAACAACCGCTTCAGAAAATACTGTTGAGACAATTCAAGAGGTAGTGACAGAACTACTAAACGAACTGGAAAACCGGAATCAATTCCAGCCGACAGACATTATTAGTGTGACTTTCTCAGTGACACGGGATTTGGATGCAGTTTTTCCAGCTGCGATCGCAAGAGCGCGTCCTGGTTGGGATAATGTGGCCATGTTGGATGTGCAGCAAATGCACGTCGAAGGCAGCTTACAGCGCTGCATTCGGTTCTTAATCCACGCCTATCTGCCAGCCTCCGCCTCAATTCATCATATCTATTTACGCAACGCCGCTAGCTTACGTCCCGACTGGAGTTTGCCTCAGACTTTACAAGCATCACAGCAAGCAGTTAAGTCAAAAGTGTAAAATACTCAGAATAAATACGAAGAAATATTCGGCACTTCATGTCATCAGTGCTTGGGGAAGCGAACAAAGGTTGGTATTGGCACAAATAATTACTGCGATTCCTGCATTACTAGAGTTGCTGAATATTACTGGTGTTATTATCACCATTGATGCAATGGGAACATAAACTGAAATTACTAGACAGATTATTGACTTGGCGTTCCTGAAGCATTGAGTTACGCAAAAAAAGCGATAATGTTATAGTACTATAGGGAATCCGGCAAGATTTCCCCAAAATTACAGCATTTGAATGTAGAATAGATACTCAAATGTCTGAATAAATAGTTGGAGAGGTGTCCGAGCGGTTCATGGTGACGCACTCGAAATGCGTTTTGGGGAAACTCAACGGGGGTTCGAATCCCCCCCTCTCCGTTCAAAAGATTACTGAAAATTTGGCTTATCTACTATGAATTTGACAACATCTGTTGTAAAGCAAGCCTTAGAAACAGTCCGGTGTCTTGATCTTAAAGCTTGGTCTCTTGAAGTTTTTGGTCAGTCTATGCTCTCAAAAAGAAGAACTGTGTTTTCTGTCTCAATTGACGACACATAAATTGCAAGAAAGGTTTAAAAATCATGGTTTGCTCTCATGAAGCGATGTCTTCGGCGAGCTTCGCTAACTCAGTACCAACTAGAAGGCAAAATTCACTGGTTGGAAATGCTCAAAAGTGATGAGGTGCGGGTTTACCGCAGTGGTGGCTACCTTTTGTTGACTGGTTCTCAATTTCGATGCCAAGCTGACAGTTTTTAGGTGGGTTGAAAGGATAGAGCAACAGATTCTTTGTTTGGAGGGAATGACCTCTGGCTCTATTAGTGAATAATGAATCCGATTATAAGTTAGATCGACAAGTATAATATTGCCATAATTATAAAGATATAGCAGTATATAAATTCGACAGCTAATATGTTAACAGTGACATTAATTAGTTAAATATGACATCAATCTGTTAACAGTGACAAATAATTAGTTAATGTACAAATTGGCAATCGACACATGTAATGTCTTGCCAAAAACATCAAATTCCATGACTTTTACCAATTACCCAATTACGCCGGAAAAACCGAGCTAAAGCTGATTCTTCTAAGGATAGATAAATCGGTCGTCCGTGGGGACAGGTGCGGGGGTTGCGTGTGCGTTGCCAATTATCTAAAAGTGTCTGCATTTCTTGTTGATTCATCGGTGTACCATTACGAATAGCACTGCGACAGGCGACAGCTACTTGGGCTGTTTGTAAATCGCCACCCCAACTAAGTTCTAAAATTGCTTCTGCACAGTCGTCTCGCTGTTGCAAAGGTGCGGGTATGTTACGGACTGCCCAAAGTTGTTCGCCAAAGGGTTCTATTTCTAAACCAATATGTTGTAGTTGCGATACTTGCGCTAAAGACAATTGATAAAGAATAATTGACGGTTCGACGGGGACAAGTTGCCAATTATCACACAATTGCTCATACAAAACTCGCTCATGGGCGATGTGCTGTTCCACTAACCACATCCCACCTGAATGTTCCGCCACAATATAGGTGTTGCTAACTTGAGCGACAGCCTTTAAGGAGTTAGGAGAGACGCGATTAATCTCGTCTGTAGAAGGTTTGGGATTTTGAGGATTGAAATTGTAACCGCCTTTGGCTTCTGCGGCTTTAAGTAATTTACTAACTCGTGTTGTGTGAACAGCTTCTTTGAGATTGTTAGAAGAGATGCTGAGTGCTTGGTTAATTGCTTGGGTAATTTGTTCTTGCCAATAAATGATTTCGTTGAGGTAAATTTCCGTTTTGGCTGGATTGCGATTCCAGTTAATTTGATCGGGGGAAATGGCAAGATGTAAGAAACAAATTGGATAGCGATCGCGCGGTAATGTTCTATGAAATGCTGATAATATTGTTTGCTCTAATTCCGGTGTCTTCACCATTCTGCCGTTAATGGCGACACGTACCCAATCTGGACGATGACGATGAGTGCGATCGGGTAATCCTACCACTAAAGTGAGTGCTGAGTGCTGAGTGCTGAGTGCTGAGTGGGGAGTGCTGAATTCTGAATCCTGAATTCTGTCTTCTGATTTTAATGGGTTGGGTATTTTGACTTTTACTTCTTGTAAGTCACCTTGTCGCACTTGCGGTAAAATCTGCGGTAGTAGTTGCCCTGTTGTGGCAGCCGGACAGATGGTGAACCATTGACGATCATTTTGCCAAATCTGCCAGGTGACATGATGATGACACAGGGCGATTTGTTGAATTGTGGCTTGCACAGCTTTCATTTGCTGTGCTGTTGTGGGTAATCCTTGACGGCGAGATGAGCAATTACCAAAAAGATGGGAAACTGTAACTACTGTACCAGGTGCGATCGCAGTTGCTTCAACTTGTACAACTTCCCCGCCATCACCATAAATTACCCGCCATCCTAATTTTCCGCCCAAAGGACGACTCAAAATCTCCAAATCTGCCAGAGTCGTCAAACTGTGCAACGCCTCACCACGAAACCCTAAACTGTTAATTTTCCACAAATCTGCACTAGAGCGAATTTTACTGGTGCTGTGGGCTGTGGCTGCTTGTTCTAAATCATCTAGGGTCATTCCACAACCATTATCTGCCACACGAATTCGCCATTGCTGCGGCCATAGAGAAACCACAATTCGCGTTGCACCTGCGTCTAGGGAATTTTCTACCAATTCCCGCACCACAGAAGCTAAAGAGTCGATTACCTCACCAGCTGTAATGAGATATACGACTTCTGTTGGTAGAGCTTGAATAGTAGATGCCATAAATTATATTTTATAGCTTCTGGGGACACGCTATATAGGATTTATACAAGAATCATTTCTATCAGAAAAAGAACCGCAAATAAACACTGATAAATTATCTGTGTGCATCTGTGGTTTCATTTCTAAAACATTAATTTTTGCAAGATATCTATCGTGGATTACAACTTTTTCTACAGCATCAGAAAAAGTTAGTAATCGCAACATTAATTAACATTAAATCACCTGAATTTATGAATATCTTCAGGCGATCGCTAATTAGTATCTCTCATGGACAAAATTTTCGGTGGTTCGGGTTTGAGCAAACCGTTCAACAGTGATGCAGGAGGTTGACTGTAAGGCCATGCAAAAGCATGACGGAAAGCTGCATCTTGACAAGCTTGTAGTTGTTCAAAACTAATAATGTTGTAAGTCAAGAGATTCTCATACTCAAACGGTAGACGGACATTGTGCAATCCGGCATTATCAGTACAGATAGCGATATCAACCCCAGCATCAAGACAACGGTCAAAAACTAATTTGAGTTGACGTATATCCTGCAAAGTTCCAGTTTTTAGGTAAGTTGTTGGGCAAACCTCCAAACATTGTCCGCGTTTAGCGACATCATTAAGTAGCTCTGGATATAGTAGGGGAATTTGAATGCCGTGACCAATCCGCATCAAATATGGTAACAGTTCTGGGTAACAACCAGCAGTGGTTTCATATAGATGTCCGGTGGTGTTAACGCCCAGCGATCGCGCATAATCATATAAGCTAATCCATTCTTCTAAGCGATCGGCGTAATAACTATCACCTCCGGCTACATCTACTGCACAGACATAGTGTTGATTTTGCGCCGCCAAATCAACAATCGCCTTGTTCACCTCATAAGGTAGGCGCGTGTGCATACAGAGAATTTGGCTAGTCACAATCGGATATTCTGGTTGGTGGCTAGCAAGTCCTACGACTCGCACAATTTCTGCCATCTTGTCAATTCTCTCGGATTGACTCAAATGCTCAGGTGTCCGCAAATAAGGAGTGTAGCGCAGTTCCAGATAAGCCAAATTTTCAAATATGTAAGCACCCCGCACCAAACGATAGATAAAGTAAGGCAAAGTCTCCACAGTCTGCACACTTTCTACCAAGGTGTGTAATTCTAGATACTCATCTAGGGTATTACGTGGGCGGGTATAAAAATCTTCAAAATCTGAATAGTCAGCAAAGCGGGAAATTAACTCCGAAGAATGTCGCTCGAAATATCGCCATAAAACTCGTGGTACGACCGAGCCGCCCAGATGTCTATGTAATTCAGCATATAAAGCCATAGTGGTATTTTTAGGTAAAAATTTCAATGATTGTAACAAAAACATCGAGAGAATAATCTCTCCTCAAAAAATCTGCACTACTATTTGCAGCATTAATCAACTTGACATCATCAAGATTAAATTGATAGCATTGATATCCTTAATTTTTTGTGGTACAGTAAAAGAACATTGCTATTGTTAAACGAGTAAGATATAGCAATATATTTTTCCTTTAACAAAGCAAATTCCTGGCAAGGTTGGTATTAATTGAAAATTCAAGCGTTGGAAGTCAAGGCTGGCGATCGGATTATTGCTTACTGCAACAATAAAATGCAAACCTGCAAGGTAAAACGCATTTTAGATCCAGGTCAAGCTAATATTACACTATCAGTATTCACATCTGAGAATTATCGCGGTTGCTCAGTTTCATCTATAGTCCGCTTCCAAAGCAACGCTTTAGTTGATTTGGTAAGTTAAAAATCAAGTAAATTTCAATCTCAAAAATATTTCTAGCTATTGTCCAGCCTCAAACTGGACAAAATTTTTCTTAAAGGTGCGATGTCTACGCACATACAAATCTGTTAATTACTAGTGGCTTGTCCTATTAAATATGATGAGTTTGTAGTAAGCACTTCAGTGCTTAAAAATCCAGGACTAAAGTCCTTACTACAAACTTATTCATGAGATAAAAATCTAATTTATGGCTTGTGTTAGTTCTTTTTTACATCACGAGCCATATTGAGATAGTAGTCATCAAGTTTGGCATTAGAACGACGGCGGTTAGTGGCAGGAATTTTAGTAGTGTTATCCCGATTCGTTTCAATTGGCTGTTTAGCTGAAGCTTGCTTTATGCTTTGCACCTGATCAGATTCCAAGAAATAACCAGACTGAGAGAAGCCAAAAAGCTTGGCAAAAAAACCAAATAAATTTCCGAAAAAATTAGAAATACTTTGGAATAAAACACCAAATAAGCCTTCAAAACGAAGGAATAAGTTCCGAATAATTTGAGTTAGACGAAGCATAACAACACCTTCAAATATTGCCTATTCTCATTGTGACTCAATTCGGATTCGAGGATTGCTACTATAGCAAAAATCTACCAGTGGGTAGGTATAGTTCAACTAGTACAGCATGGCGGAATCCCAACTTAAAATCTTATCTGGGTCAAATATTCGACCTCTTGCAAAATTATAAACACAAAAAACCCCGGCGAAACTAGCCGAGGTAAGAGAGAGAAGTGAGATTAACGATGAGAAGCGATACGGAAATTAAAAATCTTAGCTAACACTCAAACCAACCAAAACTAAAGCGGTGACGATTAAAGTTGCAAAAAGACTTTGTAAAACGTATTTGCGTTGTTCCCAAATTGCTGGGTACTCAGCGTAGTACATCTTTGGTTCTGCTGCGTAGTTGTTGAGAATGCCGTCTTCGTTAGTGGTGGTATACATAGTTTTTTCTCTTTTTTGTTTCCTTATGTAAATAAATTTAACAGTTTTGTTACAAATCGTCAACATGACTTGACAAAAAAAGACTAATGATAGTTATAAAACTTACTTATAGAGGAAGGCATAAATCAGTAGAGGGATTTGATCCTTACTGGTTTACTCCTCCTACCTGGTTGTTGAGCGTAGTCGAAACACTGCCTCCTGTGCCCCGATCACTGCCGAAGTGTTGCCCCATTAACAGCGATCGCAGATTCTGGCAAAGTGGTTCTAGAACAATTCTTTGTGTTTACTACTTTCAGATACCCAAAAGGCTGTAAAATAATCCAGCTAGTACAATCAAAGTCACAATTATATAAGTCAATTCCCTTTGCAACACAAAGGCAAACAGAGAAAATACCACTCGTGCGATCGGTGTGGCAATTAATAGCAGTAATCCAAATTGGATGATGCCACGACGACGACCGACTAAAACTGCTGTTTCTACTCCTCCTAGAGAGCGAAAATCTGCGGGTTCTCCCCGAAAAAACTGGTAATTGGCAGGACTATTACCATAATGAATCAAATACAGAACTCCACCTATTAAAACTAGGGTAGTAGCACAAAGAACCCCAAATCTTAACAGGTTGCCAACAAACTGTTCAACTTGATGTTCGCTCAATCTGCGCTTGGGTTGAGACATTTTAAATCCCTCCCGTTAAACCTTTGTAGATCATCTCAATTGCCAGCCCCAAAATAACGAGGCTGAAGATATTTCGCAATAGTCCAATCTTTGCTCTTACCAGTACTTTTGCTCCTAACAAAGCACCAAGCAGTACCCCCAACATTACTGGCATTGCCAATCCCGGATCGATGTAACCCCGCTTTAAGTAAACTCCAGCGCTAGCTGCTGCCGTTACGCCAATCATAAAATTACTAGTGGTGGTAGAAACCTTAAATGGAATACCCATAGCTCGATCCATTGCCAGCACTTTAACAGCTCCTGAACCAATGCCAAGTAACCCTGAAAGTACCCCGGCGACAAACATCAGTCCGAATCCAACGGGTACTGCACGGACATTGTAAAACTTTTGTCCATCAGGAGTTGGGTAACTACCGTTCAGTTTGAGAGAAGTTGCTAGATAATCTGGCGGTGCGCTTTCTAGGTGTTCAACACGGTGTTGACGTGATAGGTAGGCACTATATAGTAGAACCATGCCAAAGACAATAGCGATCGCTCTAGTAGAAATCATCCCCGCTACAATTGCCCCAACTATAGCTCCTCCTGTTGTCGCCACTTCCAAGAACATCCCCAACCGCAGATTAGTGTAACCTTCCTTAACGTAGGCGGATGCAGCCCCGCTAGAAGTGGCAATCACAGATACCAATGAAGCACCAATGGCGTATCGAATGTCAACCCCAAACCCCACGGTTAACAAGGGTACTATTACTACTCCACCTCCTAAACCAGTCAGTGAACCCAGAAAACCTGCGGTTAAAGAACCAAGCCAAACTAATAAGGAGAATTCTAAAATGTTCACGTTCGTGAGTTTTATATTACTTGAATTGCTAATTTTGAGGGACTAAGTTACAAAGCTGAATCGCCTACGTTTGTAAACATGACTCGAATAGCACTAACAAGCAGCAAAACTCCAAATATTCTCGCCAATATTACATTAGATAATCCCGTTCCTATTTTTGCACCAAGCCATCCACCTAATATAAAACCTAAGCAGAGCAATGCTGCTATCTTCAAGTCTACATATCCTTGCTTGTAGTAAGTCCATGCAGCCAAGATATCAATCGGAGGAACAAGCAAAGCTAATGTTGTACCCTGAGCTTGGTGTTGAGAAAAACCAAACATAAAAATCAAAGCAGGTAGAATAATTATTCCGCCTCCAATTCCGGTCATTCCGCTTACTATTCCTGCAATAAGTCCCAAAATTAGACAAAGCAAAATGTTATCCATAGCTCAAAATCCTTAATTTATTGCCGTAAACTAAAACATTTCCTGTCTAAAATAATAGAGAAAAGATTTAATATAAACTTGTCATTGTTATGAATAAAATATGTCTTTTTTTGATAAAAATAATTTAAATTTACTCACAAATTCTGAAAGTAGAAAAAGCAATTTTTGGCATATATCCACACTTTTTATTCTGCAAGTCTTTAGTTGCAGAGTTAAATATGAAAATTTTATTTCCTATTAATTAAGTTCAAAATATTTACTTTCAGCTTACCTAAGCGTATTTATATAAGCAATCATTCTTTTTTTTCAGAATTATAAATAAAATTAATTGAATTTTTACAATATTATCAGGACTTACGCACAGGTAACGGAAAAACGAACCGCAGAGGACGCAGAGAAAAGAAATAGAAGGAAAAAATTACTTAACTGAACTGTATTGTTTTATATTAGAGTAATAATTGCTCAAATAAAATGTCATTGCGATCGCTTCACTCGCAATGACAATTATTTATCCGAACATGATATATACCTACGGCGGGCTACGCCTACGCAACACTAAACGCGCTCACTATTGTTTGCCTAAGTCCTGTTCAGTTTTCGCCGTTCGGCTGAAGACTCGATAGTATAGCGACGTAGTAGTTTCCTTTAAGGAAAACAGCAGATAGGTGAGAGGATTTATTGCCACAATAATATTTCGGAAGTCGCGCCGTGCCAAAAATAAGATTGCACGAGCAACTTGTTGTGCAGACATGACTCCATAAGGATTGAGTTGACTCTTAAATGGGCCAAGAATTAACTTGCGAATTACACAATCCCCATCCAAACGCTTGAGGGTAACAATATCTCCTAGCGATCGCTTGCTGAGTTCATAAAGCGGACTCAGTGCTGGAGAAACTTCAGCCTCAGAAGTGTTTACCCAAATTTCCTTGGTTGCTTTTGCTTGTGGGCCTGTTACAGTTGTCAAAAATATATCCATCAACCGCAACGCTGAAAAAGTATTCACCTCATAAGAGGAGTTGATAGCCTCTGGTGTGCGGCTGCTGTAGACATTGATTCCGTGGTTGATAATTAAAATATCTACTTTCTCTAAACTATCCCTCAAATTGGCTTCGTTGCCTAACTGCCAGGGAATCACTTTTACTCCAACTTGCTCTACTAATTTTTCTGGATTAGTGGTTAATGCCACAACTTTAGCATTATTATTTACAAGTTCAGCCGCCAACGCTTGCCCTAACGCTCCTGATGCTCCAGTTAAAGCGATGGTTTTACCTTTGAGAGACAATCCTGTACCCAGAATTTTATCTACTAGGGGAAAGACACCACTGTAGTAAGCGTTGACATCATCAAAATGATGCCGCCAATGATAAGAACGATTCACCCACCAAATGGATGGAATTGTCTGTAAAGGGCCGGGTAGGTGGTTGTAGTCTGTATCAATTTTTCCCTGAAAGTATCGTACAGACGCGCCATACAAGAAGGTGCAACCATAAGCTACTCCCAACCATAACCCCCATTGTTGGACAATTAAGGCAATGACTACCAATACCACCAGCAGTAGACTCGACTCTAAAATGTCGTGATAGAGTTGCGATTCTTGGTAAATTTTCAGGGAAACTATCGATAAATCGCGGCGATAGGCGCTATGGTGCTTGTTGTGCCATTTAGCAAGCCAATTGACTTGGTGACATAATGCATGGTAGCTGTCTCTCAAAACCTCGGCGAGTAAAAGTGAGAAGAGTCCCCAACTAGCAAACTGTAAGCTGGCGTTTAGCCAAATCCAATTAATTTGTAAGCTTGTCTCAATTCCCATCAAGTTTTCAGCTAACATTTTTATCATGAAATGAATATCGACATTATCCTATACATCCTGTAGGGGTTGAGTTAAGTCTCTGGCAGGGATAATATCAGAATCTGGTGGGATTTGGGAGGTAATTTGTTGTTGACTGGTGTTAACTATTTATTCACATCCAGTAACCGCGAAGTTTCTAACCGACTCATCCACTTTTCTAAATAAACTCGATTATCTTTTTGCTCATTTGGATCTTTAGTATCCAAAGAATGAGGCATCAGTCCTAAAATCGTTGCTGTTGTCACGCAAAACATCGATTTTTGGAAACTTATGCAAATTTGGACTCGCAAATCATCTTCACCGCGAAGACTGCGACGATAAATTTCGTGCAAATACTCTGGTAGATAATGACGCATATCCTGCATCAACAAGGTGGGAGGAATACCTGCGCCACCGATGGGTAAAGGATCGGCATACAATGCGCCATACTGGAATCGACTTTGATCTGGGGGAATTTGATATCCTTGGGCGTTGTATGAAACTGTGCCGTGGAAAGGAGTTCCTCGGAAAAATACTGCCTCTACATAAGGTATTGCTGTATCTGCTAAGAAAGTCAAACCAACGCTTTTGGGAATGATTTCATAGGCTTGATCTCGAATTTTTACGGTGTAGGTAATTGGGTTTGATGCATTTGCCACTAACGCTGTTTTAATGTGTTCTACAACTTGGGGAATCGATTTGATTTCGCCTTGGTCGTAGCGGTCTGATAATTTGAGGAACATATCAGCCATGACTCGCCAGAATTGGCCTAAACCGGTATAGTAAGCAGAGACGCGCAACTGTTCTGTTAAGAAATCTGGAAACAGTTGGTTAATACCCAAAATGAAGGGATTATTTTTAAATTTTGCCGCGATCACGACTTGCGCTATTTCTTGAAATTCTGGTGTATCTAAATAGGTATCTAGTCCGCCGCCACCGTGCCACATCATGCCTTTCATGCAATATTCGGCATATTCAAAATTAATTCGGTCATGCCACCAGTGACGGAGTAATTTCTGAAAAGAAACCTCTCCATTAAAGTATTTAAAAAATGGGAAAAATACTAAAAACTGGTGTTCGGCAATATAGTTAAGATTTTTTGAGTAAGCATCTAAAACTACCCCATAGCTTTTAAGAATACCAACAACTTCCAGCACATTCTCAGGACTATCGGGGAGTAATGCATCTCCTTTTTGTAGACGTTCAATATACTCAGCTAAGGGATTGTGAGTAGCTTTCTTTTTAATAATTACCATTGCCATCTCTCCAAAAAGTTTAGGGATTAGTCATTTGTCATTTGTCATTTGTCATTTGTCATTTGTCATTTGTCATTTGTCATTGGGCATGGTTATTCTCCTTGTCCCTAATCCCTAGTACAGCACGGCGGAAGTAAACCACCCATTTCAAATCTATGAAACGCTTACGCTGTATTCATTTTTAATTTTTAATTTTTAATTTTTAATTCCGCCTTGCGGTACTACTCCCCATTGTTTTATCCAAGGACACTGCTAATACTACGTTTTGGGTATTTACCATTGCTGTAATTGTTGGTTCAGTCCAGCGCACTAACCAACCAGGTTGAATGCCGAAAATCACAATCAGCACAGCTAAAATTGCAGGTGGGATGCGATCGCTCCAATACACACGTGGTAAGTTGCTAACTGATGCGGACAAGCGCCCAAAAAAGGCGCGGTTGACGAGTATGAGAAAGTAAACTGCTGTTAAACCAGTACCAAGCATACATAACAGGGTTTGCACTGGAAAAACTGGGAAACTCCCCCGATAAACTACGAATTCGGAGATAAACCCTAGCATTCCCGGTATACCAGCGCTGGCCATGACTCCGACAATCATCAAGCTACCGATTACTGGCATACCCCGTTCTGGGTTTAGCAATCCTTGAATAATTTCTAAATCACGGCTTCCGGCTTTTTTATACACAACCCCTACTAGCAAAAATAGCATTGCGGAAATCAAGCCGTGGCTAATCATTTGCATTACAGCACCCAATACACTTAAAGGTGTGGCCGCCGCCGCCGCTAAAAGCACATAACCCATGTGTCCAATGGAGCTGTATGCTACCATTTTTTTCATATCGGTTTGGGCGATCGCGCAGGATGAACCATACAGTACGCTTACTACTGCCCAAGTCGCCAACCAAGGAGCCATATAACTCCAAGCTTCTGGTAACAAGTTCATACCAAACCGCAATAAGCCGTAAGTTCCCAACTTCAACAGCACTCCAGCCAATAGTACTGAAATCGGTGTGGAAGCTTCAACGTGAGCATCTGGCAACCAAGTATGGAAGGGAACTAAGGGAATTTTAATCCCAAAACCGATCAAAATTCCCGCTAGCAATAAAAGCTGTGTTGCTAGAGGTAAAGTTGTGGTGTTCAAGGTTGCTAGTGCAAAGTTAGAGGAACCACTCAGCCAAACCATGCCGAGGAAACTTGCTAAAATCAGGATTCCCGAAACGGCTGTATAAATCAGAAATTTGGTCGCAGCATAACCTCGTTTAGCGCCACCCCAAATCGCTATCAGCAAATACAGAGGAATCAGTTCTAATTCGTAAAACAGGAAAAATAGTAGTAAATCCTGTGCTAGAAAGGCTCCTGTCACCCCAGCGCTTAATAATAGGATCAAACAGTAATAAAATTTCGGACGCTGTAGGGATTCATCGCTGCTATAGATGGCAATGGAAGTTAACAATCCATTTAAAACCAGCAACGGCAAAGATAAACCATCTATCCCAAGGTTATAGTTCAAACCTAAAGCATCTACCCAAGGAAGAGACTCAGCAAACTGTTGAGTGATTTCTCCGGGATGGAACTGAATTAGTAATACGATTGTCCACAAGAAAGCAATAATGGCAAAGACAAAAGCCACGCCACGGGCGAATTTACCACTGATGCCAGAGGGCGAGAAACCAATTAAAGCTGCACCGATTAACGGCACTAGAATTAAAACACTAAGCATAGACTTTAGGTAAGGGGAGCAGGGGAAGCAGGGGGAGCAGGGGGAGCAGGGAGACAAGGGAAAACTGTACTTGCGACTTCTTTAACTCCTAACTCCTAACTCGCTTAAAAAGGCAATTTATCTAGTAAACCCAATGACCAGCTGATGAAAAAACCCAGGACGCTGACAACTGCTAGGATGGTCAACATATAGCCCTGAGATTGGCCAGAAATGCTGTACTTTAATGTTTGTCCGCCGAAAATGGTCGCAAACCCAACCAAGTTTACTAAACCGTCAACTAAGTAGCGATCGCTCCAAGCAGAAATTTTAGATAGCAATGCTACTGCACTCACTACGGTTACATAATAAACTCGGTCAATATAAAAATCATAACCTAACAAGTCTTGCAGAAATCTCCATGCCAAGATTCTCGATCTTGACCAAGCTTTGTGCAGATGAACTGTACACCCTACACCTACGCCTACAAAGGTAGACCCAAACAACGCTAATGCTACGTACCAATTAATACTTTCCCAATCAGGTAGCAAGTACCATTGCTGTAGCATCAGGGGTAGAAGCAGAGTTAAGACTGTGAGAATTACCATTGGCAAGGCCATCTGCCAAGCAACTTCTGGGGTGCGACGGGTCTTTTGTTGTGGTTTCCCCCAGAAGACTAATCGAAATACTCTGGTCAAGTTCAATGCTGTCAAACCATTGACTAATAATAAAACCCCAATTACCCAAGGGCTAATATTCACGAAACCATCAGCCCATGCTAACATTGCCCAGAAACTTCCTAGTGGTAGCACTGTCACCATTCCGGCTGAACCGACCACAAAGGCAGTGGTGGTGGCTGGCATCCGTGACCACAAACCGCCCATTTCTGTTAAGTCTTGGCTTTGGGTAGTCAAAATTACTGAACCTGAACTCATGAATAATAATGCTTTAGCGATCGCATGACTTAACAGCAACATCAAGGCTACACCACCTTGCTGTAACCCCACTGCTAAAAACACTAACCCCATGTATGCACTGGTGGAATGAGATAGCGATCGCTTAATGTCAATTTGAGCTATGGATACTAATGTCGCCCCAATCGCTGTCACCGTACCCATAACTACTAAGGCATTTAAGGCAACCGGTGATAGAGCTAACAATGGTTGAAATCTATACAGTAAATAAGCACCACCAGCTACGACTAGAGAGTTCCGCATTACCGAGGCGGGGTTAGGCCCTTCCATTGCCTCATCTAACCACAGGTGTAGTGGAAATTGGGCACATTTACCAGCAGGCCCAGCAATTAACGCCAACCCTAGCAACGTCGATGTCATTGGGCTTAAATTAGCTGTTTGCGCCCACTCGTATAAATCCGAAAAGTTCAAACTCCCGGCTAAGGTGGAAAGGGTAACAACAGCCATCAGTAGCAACAAGTCTCCTACCCGTTTAGTCCAAAACGCATCCCGCGCCGCCGTCACTACTAGTGGTTGAGCATACCAGAACCCCACCAGTAAGTAAGTCGAAAGCGTCAGGACTTCTAAAAGGGCATAACTGAGAAACAAAGAATCACTGATTGCTAGACCACTCAGCGCCGCTTCAAAAAATCCCAGCAGCCCAAAAAAACGCGCTAATGACCAGTCTTTTTCCATGTAACCCAGAGAATAAACTTGTGCCAGTAAGCTTAACCCTGTAATTAAAACTGTTGCCCCAATACTGACTGGCGATAGCTCCAAGGAAAAAGATAAGTCTAAATCTGCTGCTTTGAACCAATTGATTAGTAAGTTTACTGGTTCTCTATCCCAGATACTTTTAAATAGAAACAGGCTATGGACAAAAGCTAAAACGGTCGTCAACAAGTTGAAGTATGCCGCAGGTCTTGGCCCTGTCCGTCGAATTATTCCTATTCCCCACGGCAAGGTCAAAATTGCGCCTGATAAGCTATAAAAAGGCACAAACCAACTTGTTGAAAATAGAAATTGCTCCATTTAAATTTCCTTTGATGACTCAACCTTGATTTTAAAAAAAATTCCCAACAATTATTTATTTAATAAAATTAATTTACCAAAATATCGATGTTTTTTTACTAGTATTTTAACTAAACTTCCAGAAGTACTTTTACTTAACGACTACCCTATTAAATATAACAAAAATATAACTTTACATAAGCAAAAGCATTTACTTGCCTTAACATTACCTACCTTTTTACATTTGTATTTCTACTTTGACCAGAGTAATTTATACGATATATTTGAAAAAATTATATATGTTTCACCTAGTCCTTGTACACTTAGCAATATTGGAGAAAAGACAGATACAGCAAAACATCCAGACGCTGCTTACCCCTCGCCAGATAGAATTAGCCTTGGTTATGAATGTCGTTTTGTAAATGTAATAAAGAAATTATAAAGCATAAGTGGCTGCTCAAGGAATCAGTAAACTTTAATTGCTCAGAAGGCTAGATAAATTTATGTTAAGTTTTTTAAAACTTTCTTATCATAAACTATTATAGTAATTTATATTGCCAGGAACGCCAAGCTTTCCTATGCTTAATTTGGAAGTGTTTTCTTAGCTATAAGATCAGGCTCTCCCCGTCAAAAAATTCAAACGACAGTACAGATTGCATTAATTTTGTAGGAGTTCTGCGATGCCAATTGCAGTTGGAATGATTGAAACGAAGGGCTTTCCGGCAGTAGTGGAAGCTGCTGATGCGATGGTGAAAGCCGCCCGTGTCACCTTAGTAGGGTATGAAAAAATTGGTAGCGCTCGCGTCACCGTGATAGTTAGGGGAGATGTATCGGAAGTGCAAGCTTCTGTAGCAGCTGGGGTTGAAGCGGCGAAAAGAGTCTTTGGTGGTGAAGTGTTATCCACTCACATCATTGCTCGTCCTCACGAAAACCTGGAATACGTCTTGCCGATACGTTACACAGAAGCGGTAGAACAATTCCGTACTTAAAAGCTGTTTAAACAAAGTAATTAACGCTCTTTGCCTGAAAAGAGCATCACTTTTGTCCAAGGCGATAAACTTTGAAATAGGGATTAAAACTAATGTCAATTGCAGTGGGAATGGTTGAAACGCTAGGCTTTCCAGCAGTAGTAGAGGCTGCTGATGCGATGGTGAAAGCTGCCCGCGTCACTTTAGTAGGTTATGAAAAAATTGGTAGTGGTCGGGTGACGGTCATTGTTCGGGGTGACGTTTCAGAAGTGCAAGCTTCTGTGGCCGCAGGAGTTGAATCTGTAAAGCGAGTCAATGGCGGACAAGTACTTTCAACTCACATCATTGCTCGTCCTCACGAAAACTTAGAATACGTTCTGCCAATTCGTTATACAGAAGATGTAGAACAGTTCCGGGAAAACGTGAATGCAATTCGTCCTTTTGGTAGAAGACCGTAATTCGTAATGCAAATTGCCAAAGTTCGCGGCACAGTAGTTAGCACCCAAAAAGATCCAACTCTTAGGGGTGTAAAATTCCTGTTGTTACAATTAGTAGATGAAAACGGCAACATCCTACCAGAGTATGAAGTAGCAGCAGATATTGTGGGAGCAGGAGTAGATGAGTGGGTACTCATCACTCGTGGTAGTGCCGCTCGTCAAATTGTTGGCAATGAACAGCGTCCATTAGATGCAGCAGTCGTGGCGATCATAGATACTATTTACGTTGAAGATCGCCTCATTTATAGCAAAAAAGATCAATATCGATAGTCATTGGTCATTAGTCATTAGTCATTAGTTCTCGACAAGTGACAAAGGACAAATGACTAATGGCAGACAATACAGGAGGAATCTTGCGATGGCAGTCCGCAGCACGGCGGCACCCCCAACCCCGTGGTCAAGGAATTTAGCTGAACCCAAAGTCCATGAAACTGCCTTTGTACATTCATTCTCCAATCTGATTGGGGATGTGCGAATAGGTGCAAATGTAATCGTTGCTCCGGGGACTACGATTAGAGCGGATGAAGGCACACCTTTTTATCTAGGTGAAAACACCAATATTCAAGATGGTGTTGTCATTCATGGGTTGGAGCAAGGCCGAGTAATTGGCGATGACCAAAATAAATATTCAGTATGGATTGGTAAAAACGCTTGCATTACCCACATGGCTCTAATTCACGGGCCAGCTTATGTAGGTGATAATTCCTTCATTGGCTTTCGCTCTACGGTGTTTAATGCCAGAGTAGGCGCAGGTTGCATCGTGATGATGCACGCTTTGATTCAAGACGTAGAGATTCCCTCTGGTAAATATGTACCTTCGGGAGCGATAATTACCAGCCAGCAGCAAGCTGACCGCTTGCCAGATGTGCAAGATCAGGATAAGGAATTTGCTCATCATGTGGTTGGGATTAATCAGGCATTACGAGCTGGTTATCTCTGTGCTGCGGATAGTAAATGTATAGCACCCATTCGGGATGAGAACGCTAAATCTTATACAGGTAATGGTATTACTGTTTTAGAGTTGGAAAGGAGTAGTGAAGTGTCGAGCAATAGCTTGGGTGCAGAAACAATAGATCAGTTGCGGTATCTATTGGGGCAAGGATATAAAATTGGTACGGAACACGTAGACAAGAGACGGTTCCGCACAGGTTCTTGGACTAGTTGCCAACCAATTGAACCGCGATCGCTCGGTGAAGCGATCGCAGCATTAGAAAGCTGTTTAAATGACCATAGCGGCGAGTATGTCCGACTGTTTGGCATTGACAAAGGTAGACGGCGTGTGCTAGAAGCCATCATCCAACGTCCCGATGATGATGCCAAACCAGCTACCAGCTTTAAAGCCCCGACTAGTCATAGCAATAGCAGTTATAGCAGCAGTAATGGTAACGGTAACGGTTCTAGCAGTGGCAAAGTCAGTGGCGAAACTCTAGAGCAAATCCGCCACCTCTTGGCAGGTGGTTACAAAATTGGTATGGAACACGTAGATGAGCGTCGTTTCCGCACAGGTTCTTGGACTAGTTGCAAGCCAATTGAAGCAACTTCTACAAATCAAGTCATCTCCGCTTTGGAAGAATGTATAGCAAGCCATCAAGGTGAGTATGTACGTTTAATTGGTATTGACACCAAAGCCAAACGGCGGGTATTAGAGACAATTATTCAACGTCCCAATGGTCAAGTAGCTTCCTCTGGTAGTCAGAAATCATTTACTAGTAATGCAGCACCCTCTGCAACGGGAACAGCTAGCAGTAACCGCTTGAGTTCTGAAGTAGTAGACCAACTCCGGCATTTATTGGCTAGCGGTTCAAAAATTAGCATTGAACACGTAGATCAACGGCGCTTCCGTACAGGTTCCTGGACTAGTACCGGTCAAATTCAAGCCTCCTCAGAAAGAGAAGCGATCGCAGCCGTAGAAAGACAGCTTGGCGAATAC
>NZ_JABXKI010000178.1 GCF_017115095.1 Nostoc sp. NMS4
TAATAGTTAACTTAGATTCGTTTTGTTCATTACCAGAGTCAACTGATTGATTCCTGAGTTTTTCTTGTTGTTCTCTTAAAAACGGTTCTTGTTCCACCTGAATACTAGCAATACAATCTTGAAATAATTGATCGTCTGGAGCGTAAATATATCCCAATTGGTGTTCATAGATTAGAGCGCCTGAGCCACGATCAACACGCGCAGCCCGCGTTACCATTTGCTCAATCCAAGGAGTACTTCTAATATGGGTCAAACAAGCAATATGGGTTACAGCCGGTACATCTAAACCCTCGTATGCCATTGCCACTGTTACTAAAATATCTACAGCATTTTTACCGTGAGTTTTGAAACGTTCAATTGCTTTTTTTGCTTCTTTGGAATCAGAACTCGTAGCGATAGCAGCCATAACATTCATATCTTTAAGCCACTCTATAAAACGCTTGGCATTGGGAATGTTGGCGGCTACTACCAGCATTCTGGCTCGTCGATTTAACTGTCTATGAGCTTGCCAATCATCAAGACAGCGCCTCAATAACTCAAAAGCATATTCAGTATTTAAAGCGGTATGCAAACCATCCCCACTGTCATCTCCAGCTTCTGCCAAACTGTCGATTGTCCGAGCTTCGCCTTCCTTATCTATCCATTCAGCGCGACAATCAAGAAGTTGGAAATGCAGTGGAATAATAGCATGTTCAACCAAAGCATCTCGGCGGGTATACCGAATCACAGCAATTTTAGGATCATTCAAATTTTCAAGGTTGAGAGTGATTCCACCCTGAACTTTTTGATAAGGTAAAAATGCAATAGGCTGACTGTTACCACGTTCATAAGTGCCACTTCCTAAAATTACAACTTCTGCTCTATCTACCAGAGGTTGAATTGCTTCATGGGTGGCGCTATCCAGTTCAGCATGATGAACTTCATCTAAAAATAAAATATATCGCTTCGTAGCAAATTCTTGAGCGTTAATGCGAGTAGCTCGATCAAAACTCAAGGCTTGATAAGTTGTAACATAGCCAGAAAGACCGCGACATGGGTTATGTTCATTAGTCGCAGAACGAATAATATGATTGATTGTGCCTCAAAAAATTCCTCAATCTACCATCGGCAAAAGCCTCTTCAGCCTGTTTCTGTAGTGACTGACGCGGTGCAATCCAACAGATGGCATCAGCTACAGTTGGAATTAAACGAGCGGCAGCAATTACTGGTAAGAAACTTTTACCACCTCCTGGAGTTACGCTGACAATAATTGTTCTAACGCTGCTAACTTCAGCTCTAATTTGTTCACAAATTTGCAGCATATCAGCTTGGTGTTTTCTCAATTGCATTGCACCTTTCTCCCTATTACATTTGTGACATAATGCTTACATTTGGTGAAAATTGGTTTGCTTGCTCACAGAGTAAGGAATCACATGGTCAGCAGCAAAGTCGTCTAGCAACTGGCAGCCGCATCTTATGAGGCGCGGGAATTGTGGATTGAGACAGCTTATGAAGTAGGCGATAATATTCCCTTACCAAGTAATAATGATAGCTATAGCGGTAAACTACTACTACGGATGCCGAAATCTTTACATCGACGTTTAGCTGAGACTTCTGAACGGGAAGGCGTTAGTCTCAACCAGTATATTTTGTCTTTGTTGAGTGCAATTTCCAGATGATTTATAAATATTCAAAAAATACTTCAGGTACTAATCTGAATTCCCCAGATTTTAAGCGAGAGATATCTATCCATAACGCTCTATGTTTATGATGTTGTGATTCGGAAAAAACTAAACTTTCCAGTTGATAAAATTTGGAATCAACAAAGTCACATTGATAAAGCTGAATAATTTCATGACCTTGCCTACCATTAAATGTAAACAGGTTCTCTATACAACCTAGATATTTAATATTCGTTAAGTCTGCCTGAATTTCTTCTTGAAACTCCCGTTCTAAGGCGGCGCGGCTGGTTTCGCCAAATTCAACACCACCGCCCAAAGCACGATAAAATGTTTCTTGTTTTACGGGATCGTAGCCTTCAGAAAGAAATATGCGTTCGCCATTGCGAATTAGTCCCAAGGCTATTACCCGAATTTCCCCTGCTTTATTCATTTTTGTTAATTATCGTAGATGGACTGAGGACGACTTTCGCTATCCTCAATAGGCCAATCTGAATTTTCGCCACCGATGTACAATTCTTCAATGGTGACATATTCCTGACTTAGCTGTGTGAGAGCGTTGATTAAAATATCCAATGCGATCGCATCACTGGTTCCTAAGTCAAACCAACAACGCCCCCACTGTCCCTCATATTCAAACTCACCGATGTTATGCATCAGTGCTAGTAAGCTTTTGTCATACCCTTGTTCATCATAATTCATGTAGCTGATATCGAGTCCAGTGTCCTGCACCTGAAGATTCTCTGCATTAAATGCACCCAATTTACCCAGATAAAACCAAGAATTGAAAACTTCTTCTACATACTGCTTTTCACGCGCAGAAGGGTTTGTGCTGAATTTCAGCCAAATCCACATATCAAAAGGATTAATTTCGCGGAACTGAATCTCCATTTTGGTCTAATATCTCAATTACTCTTCTGCAAATAAGCATATCAAAATAGGGAATGGGCGTTAGGAGTGCTGAGTTAAGAGTTAGGAGTTAGGAGTTAGGAGTTAAGAGTTAGGAGTTAAGAGTTAGGAGTTAGGAGTTTTGTTTATCTCCTTGTCTCCCTTGTCTCCCTCATCTCCCTCATCCCCCATGCCCAATGCCCAACTATCCAGGATTCTTCAAGCTAACAGCCCTGCTGCGTTCACGCTCAATTTGTTTAACTAAATCGCCTGGGAGTTGGGATTTTTTAGTCAATGCTTTGTCAAAATTAGCGATCGCTTCTTGGATAATTTGCTGGCTTTTTTCTTTTTGCCCCAGTTGTTTAAGGATTTGGGCTTTGAGATAATAAATTTCTGGATTATCTGATGTAGTTGTAACTGCCCGATTGACATACTCTAGTGCCTGTGAGTACTGTTTTAAATCGCGGTAAGCAAGAGCAATACCCCGATCCACTAAATACCGAGGAGAAGCATTTTGTTCTAAACGTCCAATTGCCTGATCTGGGCTAGCAAAAGGCAAATTAACCGCCAATAATAAATCCATATAACCCTTGATTAAATTCAGTTCTGGATCGTTGGCAGAAATTGCTTCGGCTTTGTCTAAATATTCATAAACTTGTCGCAACCGACTAAAGGCTTGCGGCAAACCGTTGACAGTACCCTCACGGCTGATAACTACTGCACCTTCTAAAAAATGACCAACAGCAGTGTATAAATTACCACGCAAGGGATCGCTAGGAATCAGTTTTTGTCCTGTTTCTAGAGTTTTGTGACTGTATGTGTCAAGTTTAGCCCAATCCTTATTTCCGTATGCTAAAGATGCCTTCATCGCATAAGCTAGAGGTTCATTTGGCTCTTTGGATAGTGCTTGTTGCAGATAACGATCTGCTGCTGGATAATTGCCCTGCTGGAAAATCGCTTTAAAGGCTGCTTCGGTTTGGTCGCCAATTTGATGAGGTTCACGATTGCGAAATGGATCGCCAGCCAGAGAGGGATTTACCCCAAAATTCAGTGCGATCGCCCAAGGGGCAACGCCAAAGGCGATCGCAGCTGCAAAAACAGTCTGGGCAAAGGTAGTGACTTTAGCAGACACTACTAATCGAGGCGAAGAAAACCTTTTAGTCATTTTAACCCTCAGAAGAATTGCGGTTGAAATAGTTGTATGTGTTACTTAGAATGCAAAAATGGTTAATTTCAACTTGCCTTTGCTTCAACCAAAATTTTCTTATATATTGCTAATCTTTCCATGTTTCCAGGCTTGCTCTAGCCATTATTTCAGGCTTAGTCTGCCACAATGGAGAAAAAGTAAATGATTCTTGCTGCTAAATTAAGGTGTTAATCCAGGTAGTGCGCTTTGGAGAAGAATTCAGAAGTCAGAAGTCAGAATCAAGACGCTCTCTACAAGACGCTAAAAGCGTAGCTTGCAACTTTTACAGAGTACGCGGACTCGCTAACACTGCGAAGCACCGCTTTTTCAGTCAAAATTCATTCTGAATTCTGAATTCTGACTCCTGAATTCTATTCGATAAATTTTTTCAGAATTTTCCAGATACTCTCAGTGTAGCTAATCAGTAATTTGCTGACTTTTTGGTAATCTTAACAAATGCTTTATCTCCGAAATGTAAATTATCATCCTACAGCGTGTCCAACAGCGATTCTCAAATCGATCAATTTAGAATTAGCACCCCAGCAGCTAGGTCTGATTATTGGCCCAAGTGGTTCTGGTAAAAGTACCTTACTAGAAATTTTGTCAGGACTAGCCGAACCCACTACTGGCGCTCTCTTCTGGCGGGAACAAGAACTTATAGCCGAACAGTTACAACAATTAGCTGGGTTAGTATTTCAGTTTCCAGAGCGGCACTTTTGCGGTGGTTCAATTTTAGAAGAATTGCGTTTAGGACATCCTGAGTTAGGGTCAGAACGAGTTAGACAAGCCCTAACTGAGGTGGGATTAGAACATTTATCACTTTCTGCTGCTCCCCATGCTTTGAGTGGTGGACAACAGAGGCGTTTAGCTTTAGCAGTGCAATTGATTCGCCAACCAAATTTACTGTTATTGGATGAACCCACTGCTGGTTTAGATTGGTCAATGCGTCGGCAACTGGTAAATTTATTAGCGAAACTGAAACAACATTGGACATTGTTAATCGTGACACATGATGCTGGGGATCTATTAGCGATCGCAGACCGTTGCTGGACACTTAACCACGGTGAATTACAATCAGTAGACCCAAAGACACTAGAATCCCAAGTTAAAGAACCTCTACCAGTGGTATGAGCAGGGAGCAGGGGGAGAAGGAGAATAACTATGCTCCATGACAAATGACAAATGACAAATGACAAATGACAAATGACAAATGACAAATGACAAACTTATTGCCTGAGATGGCAGAAATCTGGCAGCAAACTCTCAATTGGCAACCAACTGTCCAACAGAAAGCACAATTTCAAAAGCTTTATGAGTTAATCCTAGAAGCTAATCGCCAACTTAATTTAACTCGGATCACTGATCCCCAAGAGTTTTGGGAAAAACATCTCTGGGATTCTTTGCGAGGGATTGCACCTCTGTTATTATCAGCAAATTTCTCCCCTGCTTACCCTGCTCTCATCGATATTGGTACAGGTGCAGGTTTTCCAGGTATTCCAGTGACAATTACAGTACCTAATTGCACAATTACTCTTCTCGATTCCACTCGGAAAAAAATTACTTTTCTCGACAATATATTAAATGAGCTTGCCCTTACCAATGCCAAAACTCTTGTTGGCAGGGCAGAAGAAATCGGTCAACACCCCCAGCATCGACTAGCTTATGATATTGCATTGATTCGTGCTGTAGGGGCAGCCTCTGTCTGTGCAGAATATACCCTACCACTCCTCAAACAGGGAGGTTTAGCGATAATTTATCGCGGTAATTGGACAGAGGATGAAACAACTGCTTTGCAGAATGCTGTGAACCAGTTGGGTGGCGTGATTGAATCAATTGAACAATTTACAACACCCCTGAGTCACAGCATCCGCCACTGTGTATATTTGCGTAAGGTAGCTAACACACCAGCTAATTTTCCTCGTCCTATAGGTGTACCTACTCAAAAGCCTCTTTGAGGGGAAGCGAAGTATTAAACCAATTCGCAATTCGCAATGACGCTCGATGACTCGCTACCGCTTCGCTAACGCAATTCGCAATTACGTTTTGTGTCGGGGTCTAAATCCCCGTCACAAAACGCGCTGCGCGAATTAGGCAGGGGACTTAAACCCCCAAAGTTTGGTTAATTCCCAGAAATATACCAAGTGCCATTACTTGGTCGCCATACTGCGAAGTCATTCCTAATAGAGAAATCATAATTGCCAGGGGCAGGAATATCACCACCTACGCCCCATTGTCTAGTAATTGCCAAACCTGTAGAACTGTTAATTACATACCAAGTCCCATTACTCGGTCGCCAGACTGCAAAATCAGTTCTACCGTCATTATCGTATTTGCCAGGGGCAGGAATATCACCACCTACGCCCCATTGTCTCGTGACTACTAGACCTGTAGAACTGTTAATTACATACCAGGTTCCATTACTCGGTCGCCAGACTGCAAAATCATTCCTACCATCATTATCATAATCACCGGGAACGGGAATATCGCCACCTACGCCCCATTGTCTCGTGACTGCTAGACCTGTAGAACTGTTAATTACATACCAAGTCCCATTACTCGGTCGCCAGACTGCAAAATCAGTTTTACCATCATTATCGTATCTGCCAGGGGCAGGAATATCGCCAGCTATGCCCCATTGTCTTGTGACTGCTACACCTGTAGAACTGTTAATTATATACCAAGTGCCATTACTCGGTCGCCAGACTGCAAAATCAGTTCTGCGATCGCCATCATAATCCCCAGGAACGGGAATATCGCCACCGACACCCCATTGTCTTGTAACTACTAGACCTGTAGAACTGTTAATTACATACCAAGTCCCATTACTTGGTCGCCAGACTGCGTAATCAGTTATACCATCATTATCATAATCGCCGGGAACGGGAATATCGCCACCGACACCCCACTGTCTTGTAACTTCAGCTTGTGCTTTAAAATTGAAAATTCCAAGTAATAATGGAACAGTTAAAGCAAGCGTGAATAATTTGGAACTAATCTTCATGATGAATATTCTCCTTATAATTAAAATGACTCAAGAATGTTTTTATTCAAATTGAACATTTTAAAGAAAGATTCCAGTTTTATGGATTGTGATGATGCAATCTTTAATTGCAATCTTATATAACCGCTAGCATCAGTAATACTAGCATTAGCAATGTAAGCTTACTTACAATATTTGTTGAGATATATGCAGATTTTTTACGTAAAATCAAGCTATATTAAATCTCCAAAAAATAAAAAAAATAAGTGCAATGGTTCAAGGAGACTAATTATTAAAGTGAGTTATTTTCAAAAAACAGACCTGTTGCATAAATCACAAACAACAACCCACCAAGCTAAAACTACACTTGTCTTTCCTCTCTTTGCTAAGGGGTAGGGTTTTATGCCATTTTGGATTTTGATTTTGGATTGGGAATCGCTTTTTATGTCTCGTACCAATTCAATTAATGATTGCAACACATCCTTGGGTAAAGACGCGATGAATCGCGTCTCTACAAATGGTCTATTTGTCGCATTCTTTTTTTAATTAGTGTTAGGAACTCGCATCAAAAAACTGGCAGTAGAATATTTTTTCTGTTGCCAGTTTTACGCACCTATAACTTTAAATTATTGTCTGGTTTTAGGCAAGTTTACTTGCTGTTGCAAAGCGCTGATTAATTTCATCCCAGTTAAGCACATTCCACCAAGCATCTAAATAATCGGCGCGGCGATTTTGGTAATTTAGATAATATGCGTGTTCCCAGACATCATTACCCAGGATGGGATATTTACCTGCACTTAAGGGACTATCTTGATTAGCTGTAGTTGTCACTTCTAACTTCCCGCCTTTGTTACGTACTAGCCAAACCCAACCACTACCAAAACGACTAGCCCCAGCCTCGTTAAACTGTTTTTTGAATGCTGCAAAAGAGCCAAAATTTTGATTAATCGCTGAGGCTATATTTCCTGTTGGTTCTCCCCCACCTTTCGGCTTCATAATTTTCCAGAACATTGAGTGGTTAACGTGACCACCGCCATTATTGCGTACTGCTTTACGAATATCTTGTGGTACATTGTCAAGTTTTTGTAACAGTTCTTCAACAGTTTTGCCTTTGAGTTCTGGGTGTTTGGCTAACGCTGCATTCAGGTTTTTTACATAAGTTGCGTGGTGTTTATCGTGGTGAAACTGCATCGTTTTGGCATCGATGTGTGGTTCTAGTGCTTCGTAGGCGTAAGCTAAAGGCGGGAGTTGGATAGTACCTGGTTTATTTGGTGTTGTATTTGCTATTGTGTTTGGTGTTGTTTCAGGAATTGCAGTGTTTCTCTCAGGAGATGTCTCTGCTGATGCACAAGCATCTAATGCAAAAGTACCCACACCTGCTGTGAATAAAAACAAGAAATTACGTCGATTAATAGCCATATAAGTTTTTGCAGCTAATCCATTAAGTCTCTATTGCCGTTTTTATTTTCTTAGATTTTGGCTACAAAAAATTGTTAATTGTGATTATTTCTGGCAGTTTAAGAAACTATTTATAAGCGCTTCGGAGTATAAAATATAATTTTTTTGTGTGCGATCGCTGTAATTGGTGGCGAGGGATAGGTTAGCGATCGCATCCAGAATCATTACCACACCGCCGTTAATCCAATTTTTTCACAAGCTCACCAGCGATGTAATTGGTGGCGAGGGATAGGTTAGCGATCGCATCCAGAATCATTACCACACCGCCGTTAATCCCATTTTTTCACAAGCTCACCAGCGATAATTCGCCGCACCACCTCATCAATTCGTTCGCTAACGTTACCACCACGCGCTAGCCATTTCTTAGTTTGTGGAAGTATCGTTACCGTAACTCTCACCTTGCCCTTACATCGTGCCGCTCCTAATTTCAAATTTTCGAGAGATGCCGGGGAAACTTCTCTTTCTGTCATTTTCTGATTATGTGCATGATTGGATATTGGAAAATTCTTAGATGTTGGGGTGCGATCGCCGCGTGGTCATCTTACGAATTGAATTGGGCGCGGTGGCTTGACTGGCAACTACGTTGCTGACGACGGCGGCGTTGCCGCGTCTCCCTTGCTAGCGACTGCGGATCGCACAACAGGGACTTTTCAGATATGGTTATAACGGCTTTTGGCTAGTCATCGTTATCGCTTTCGGAATTGTTCATCAACTCGCGTAGGCGACGTATGTTTTCTGGCTTGACAGATAGTAACATATAAGTTACTATATAGTCGTGTGTAGTATGAAAGTTCAAGAATACATTAAAGAAGATGGTTCTAGTCCTTATAAAGAATGGTTCGATAGCTTAGATACTTTTCTTGCGGTTAAAGTGACAGTGGCTAAGTCACGACTTGAGTTGGGCAATACATCGAATGTAAAATGGTTTGACGGAATTGGCGAGTATAAAATCAATTGGGGGCCTGGATATCGAATTTATCTTGCTCAAGAAGGCAAGCAACTTATAGTCTTATTTGGTGGCGGAACAAAGAAAACTCAGGAAGCTGATATTGATCGGGCTAAGGAATTGTACGAAGAGTACAAAAACAGAAAAAAAGAATCTAGTGAAGAGAAAGGCAAAGGGTCTAAGAAGAGGTAGCTAATATGGAACTTACTAGAGACTTTAAAGAAACAGTTAACTTAAGAGTTCAACATGATCCTGAATTTGCAACAGCTTTATTTAAGGAAGCAATTACTCTTTTCGTTAATGGTGAACCAGACACTGCAAGACTTATATTGAAAGAACTTGTGAATGGGACTGTAGGTTTTGAAGAACTTGCAATTGAAACTTCTAAACCAAGTAAAAGTCTTCATAGGATGCTTTCTGCAAAAGGAAATCCTACTATGGATAATTTAACAGCAATTTTTAACGTTCTTCGTAAAAAATTAAATGTTGATATCGTTGATATCAAGGTTAGTACAATAGTTGGTTGCAATTAAAAACTTGATAATGGCAATTCCTTATTTTAAGGTTTATCTATTATCAAATTTTCTTATTATGATGCTAACCTTTTTAATTTAATAAATTGCTCGGCGAATTTTTCTGCTTCTTGACGATTCAAAGAATTATCAATTGTTTCACCATTAAATTTAGCTTTATTAGTCCAGTTATATGAACCGTGAATAACTCTATTCAAGTCAATCACACAAAACTTGTTATGCATTATATTTTCATATTTTCCGGTTTTTGGTACTTTATAAGTTTCAAAATTTGTATAATCTAGACCAGAATTATTATTTATTTCGTCATCACAAATAATTAACTGTATGTTTAAACCTTCCTGTTTTTTGACAATTAATTTATCAAGTATTTTCTTATCTGTAAACCAAGCCACTGCAATCCAAATTGTAAATTTAGCTTGTTCAATTTCTTTGATTATTTCGTTCTGAATTTTCTCAAAAAGGATATTTGAGGTTGAGTTTTGAATTTCTTCAAGCTGTGTATCATTCACCAATCTTTGAGAGATTTGAAAACATTCATCAAACAATTTTTGCTTATCTTCTGTTATCTGATAAAAATCATCAGACGTATTTCTGGATTTCCAATATTC
Source organism: Nostoc sp. NMS4 (assembly GCF_017115095.1). Lineage (GTDB taxonomy): Bacteria > Cyanobacteriota > Cyanobacteriia > Cyanobacteriales > Nostocaceae > Nostoc. The sequence continues at coordinate 10,261 of NZ_JABXKI010000178.1, forward strand.
TAAAAGAGCTAATAACAATTTTCCAACAATATGATTAGATTCTAGTCTCCAAAATGATCTGAGCCTCTTTGCTTTTGATGTACCTGCGCCAATGTATTTATCTTCATATATATTAAGACCTGTATTTTCTAGAACATAATCATCAAATGTTCTATCTGAAAAATTAAGAACGTAGCCACTTGACATCTCTAATAATTTTTCTAGTTTGATTCTTTCAATACCCGATAAATTCGACATTTGACTAAACATCTCCATAGACCTTTGAGTAATTTAGTGTTCCCAATTTTGTTAATAAATAGCTGTTCATAGAAATAAAACTTAACGTGATTTTGTAAAAAACCTCCCTTTCTACGATCGCACCCAACCACCAAAAAATAAACCCTTGCTGCAAGACGCAACACAAGGGTTTTAAGGTGAGTAATGGGGAATTTTTTACAGCGCGTCGTCGGGTAAGCCTGACTCGTTTAAGGTGTCTTTCAATTAATATCCCCAGCGAGTGAGAATTTTAAACCATATCCGCACTATGACTAAACAGCAACTTTCGTTTCCATTCAATTAATATCCCCAGCGAGTGGGAATTTAGTTCATAAAAAATTATCTTCAGTACAGTAAGAATACTATTGCATAAAAAGCTACCGCTAGAGAGAATAGATACAGAAAACATTGAGGTGCTAATAATGAGTACAAAAAATGATGATAATAATTTAGGAGAAGCAGCAGGATTTGCAGCAGGTGGTGCTGTGCTAGGAGGTGGTGCTGCCGCTACATTAGGGGGTATTGGTGTACTCGCTCCTGCTGCTGGTATTGCGATTGGTATTGGTGCAGCTCCAGTTGTAGCAGTGGGTGCTGTTATAGGGTTGGCAGCTTATGGCATCAAAAAAGCGTTTAACTGGTAACTTTTAGATCAGTATTTCTCACATAACAAAACCCTCAGAATGCTTAGTATTTGAGGGTTTTGTTGAGATTTAGCTTGTTGTATGTTTCCAGCGACGGGTGAGCTAGAGAAAGTGGTTTAGATTGTTGTGTGATTCCACAATGTCGGGAAATGCGCGTTTGACGACATTGACTGAAAAGTTGATTTTTGCTAAAAAAATAACCAAGTATCGCCAATTTAATAAACCTACCCTAAACTATTGCTAGAGGTAGGTTGTGAGGCTTTCAAACCTCTAAGATTTATTTAAAACTACTCGCACTATTCTCTAAGAGCGATCGCAAATCATCCTCAGCATTCTTTTTGACGATTATCAGCGCGGCGAATAAGTTTTTATCAATAACGCACTGAAAAAATTTGTTCAACAGTTAGATTTAAATCTGGAAATGTTGGCGACTCTATACGATTGTCTCCTCTAAACTGTTTACTACGATATTCACCCTCATCACTTAAAGAGTAAATTGTGATTGTTGGCTGTTTGGGGTCGCCTATCAATTCCTTGCTACCTAAAGCAGCATAATCCACAATCCAATATTCTTGAATACCCATTTCTTCATAATCGGCAAACTTTTTATGATAATCATCTCTCCAGTTAGTACTGACGACTTCAATCACTAATGGAATTGAAGCTGGTTTACTAAGGATAGATTGTTTCTCCCATAATGGTTCATTACCCAAGTTAGAAAAATTCATTAACAAAACATCAGGATAGTACCCTGACATTTTCTTTTCTGGCTTGACTGTAGCGGTTTTAGGTATACCGTAATTAAGTTTAAGACGAAGACACTCATACCCTAACATCATTGTTAAAAATGCTACTATTTGCTCGTGTTTACCTGATGGTGGTGGCATTTGAATAATATCTCCATCGTGTAATTCATAACGAATGTTTTCCGGTTGTGTTTCTAAAAAATCTAAATATTCATCAAATGTAAATAGTTTTTGTAGTGATTGAATCATTATTTCATCCTGATTATGGATATAAACACTTCTCACTGCTGTAACCTGAAAATTAAGAGTTAACGGGGTGTAGCGGCCAAAGGTGAAAGTAAATCGGCATGGACGCGCCAAGGTTCTTACTCAGCAAGAGATACAGCAATTTTTCGCTATTTGATTAACAAATGACCGCGATCGCACGACGCAAGGGCAAGGTCAGAGTTAGGGTCAAAAATTGGATTAACGGCGGTGTGGTGATGATTCTGGATGCGATCGCTAACCTATCCCTCGCCACCAATTACAACAATCGCACACAAAACAATTATATTTTACACTCCGAAGCGCTTATAATATTCTGTCCCCAGTTTTGGGATCAAATACAAACAACTGATTTAAATCTAGTTGTAGAGAAAGGCGATCGCTTGGACGCGGACGCACATCCCCACCTACCTGAATATTCAACATCACCGCCGAACCAGGTAAGCCAGCACGAATCAAAGTTTCCCTTCCCAAAGGTTCCACCAATTTCACTTCTACAACCAGTTGACTCTCGTTTCCTTCTTGGCTATTTGGCGGTAGCCTGCGGCAAGCCGAAGCGTCTACGTTAATAAAAATATGCTCTGGACGAATCCCCAAGTCATAACTGTGTCCTTGACGCAATTGTAATTTTTCCCTTACAACTGCTGGAATTGCTAATAACTGCCCACTCACATCAAAATGATTATTTTGATAGATTGCAGGTAAAATATTCATTGGTGGACTACCTAAAAAACTTGCCACCATCTGATTAGCAGGATTTGCATAAATAGTTTGGGGATCGCCAATTTGTTGAATCCGTCCACGATTTAGCACGACAATTTTATCAGCCAAAGTCATGGCTTCAACTTGATCGTGAGTAACGTAAATAGTTGTAATGCCTAATTCTTGATGTAACTGTTTCAATTCTGCCCTGGTATCATCGCGTAATTGGGCATCTAAATTAGATAAAGGTTCATCAAGTAAAAAAACTTGTGGTTCACGAGCGATCGCTCTCCCTAATGCTACCCGTTGTTGCTGTCCCCCAGAGAGTTGTTTGGGTTTACGATCCAGCAGGTGATCCAGAGAAAGCGATCGCGCCACATTTATCACCCGTTCTTGAATTATTTTGCGGTCAACCTTCCGCATTTGCAAACCAAAGCCGATGTTTTGCGCCACGCTCATGTGAGGATAGAGAGCGTAGTTTTGGAACACCATCGCCACATCCCTTTGTCTGGCTGGGATATTATTCACCAAGCGATCGCCAATAAAGAGTTTACCAGATGTAGCGGTTTCTAAACCTGCGATCGTTCGCAAAATTGTAGACTTTCCACAACCCGATGGTCCGACTAAAACCCAAAACTCGCCATCAGGAATTTCAAAGGTAATATCTTCAATAGCGGTGACGTTATTGAATCTACGTTTAATATCTTCTAGACGAACGTTTGCCATTATCCAATTTGATATTTTTAGTTTGGGATCTGCGGTAATTAACCTCCAACTCACTACTCAGGGCTTTTATCCGCCACCTCCGAGGAACTGTGAGGCTGCTTTGTAAGTGCAGAAACTTGCTTGTCCTGCACAACTCTAATCAGAAATCTTAGAGCCTCATTCACTGCATCGGCATTGGGAAAAACCTCTGCAACATCAGGTTCTAAACGAATTGTTGTCTTACCAAAGCTTTTTCGTTCAGGGCCGAACTTTCTGACCCTTAGACTCTTTAAATCATATTCTGATCGGAGATCGTCTTCCATTTCTGGCTTACCCTTCTTCATATATTTTTCGCTCGGATCGCGTTACTTCTCTTGCACTAATAAGACGAATCCAATTTTCTCTCTCCGTGTACGACACAATTAGTAAGCGTGTACGACTGGACTCTCCAATAATAAGGTAACGCTCCTCATCATCAGAGTGGTCTGGATCATAGAACTCAACATAGAGCGGATCATCGAAAACAGTTTTGGCTTCTTCAAACGAAACCTGATGTTTTAAAATATTTCTTGCTGCTTTGTTTTCGTCCCACTCAAACTTCATGAAATTATTAAATTACTACCTTTTGAATACCTATAAATTCTGGTATTTCTTCTTCAATTTTTGTTTCTAAACAAAGTTCAATTACTTCTTTAATGTTAGCCATCAACTCATCAATTGTTTCTCCTTGACTGTAACAGGCTTGTAGCTGAGGGACTTCTCCGACATAGTAACCATCTTCATCCCGTTCAATGATGACGTAGAATTCTCGGTTAGTGGGATTGATCATAATCTATTTGTACGTAAGCTCAAAATCATTATTTTTCTGGATTTTTCAACCAAGCAGGGTGAGAGAGTAAAGAAGCAAAGACTCGTACCCCCCGAAGTTGATTAGACAGGGGTAAGTGACCTCTAGGCGCACTCAAATCCCAGGTAAACTCGTTGGGGTATCGCGTCCAGATATTACCTGCTTTCCAGCCAATTTTTGGCCAGAAATTCTCCCAATTTTTACCCAAACTCAACCAGATTTCTCGCTGCACTGAAAAGCCAAATTTACCTTCCGAGTGGACTAACCAGAGATTGTTAATGGTTTGTAAGTCAACAGCCGAGGTATTTTCTACCTCAGTAAAATACAACCATTTTCGTTGTACAGCCGTTGGCCCTGATAGTTCACACATTTTTTCGATGGTGACGCGATCGGCTGCTTGGAAGTCTTGAACAGCAAGTAGCTGTTGCAAAGAATTATAGTTAATCCCGCACTCTGATTTTAGAGGTACAATTCCTTCAGGAAAACAGGAGCGCAAAAACTCTTGAGCTTGGGGTGCATCAGAGTTATAGAGGACTTGGTAAGCTTTGCCATCAATCCAAGTTGCTGGGTTCTCGCGTCGTTTCAGTAAAAATTCCATCAACACGTCTAATCCCTCATTACCCAACTCAGCTAACTGTGGGATTATCTGTTGTTGGACTTTTTCAGACCCAGCGATTAACGGTCGTCGCAGGGAGTCGATGTCATTTGCAGGGCCTGATAAAATCATTGGGTCTGTCATGCCATTCTCGTTTTAGCGGTCAGTGAAAGAGTGGTAAGCTATCTGGCTCCTCCAAGGTGAAGCACTGATAGCGAAAAGTAGTTTACTATTTTTTGATCGTACAAAATTGCGATCGCTTCACTGAAATCCCACACTTAATTCCCAAATAATGTACAAGGGGAATAGGGGGAAAATCTGTGCCTTATGGCTTGGTGAACAAAAGACATAGCAAAATATACAAGCGCGCCACATAAGGTTTTGTTGACTAGCAGCGTATCGATTAGGAGTGTGTGAACAATGTACGAAAAGATTACCCCCCCGGCAGCCGGAGCAAAAATCACCTTCAAAAATGGTGAACCAATCGTACCGGATAATCCAATTATCCCTTTTATTCGCGGCGATGGTACAGGTATAGACATCTGGCCTGCTACCCAAAAAGTTCTCGATGCTGCTGTCGCCAAGGCGTATAAGGGTCAGCGTCAAATTAGCTGGTTCAAGGTTTACGCTGGGGACGAAGCTTGCGATTTATACGGCACTTATCAGTATTTACCTCAAGATACACTCACGGCAATTCAAGAATATGGTGTCGCAATTAAAGGGCCTTTGACTACTCCCATTGGGGGGGGAATTCGTTCTTTAAATGTGGCATTACGGCAAATTTTTGACTTGTATGCTTGCGTGCGTCCTTGCCGTTATTATGCAGGTACACCCTCACCCCACAAAAATCCCGAAAAGCTGGATGTAATTGTTTATCGGGAAAATACAGAAGATATTTATTTAGGCATTGAGTGGCGACAAGGTAGCGAAATTGGCGATCGCTTAATTAAAATTCTTAACGAAGAACTAATCCCCGCCACCCCAGAACATGGGAAAAAACGCATTCCTCTGGATTCTGGTATTGGCATCAAACCGATCAGCAAAACTGGTTCCCAACGCCTAGTTAGACGTGCCATCAAACACGCCTTGCTATTGCCCAAAAACAAGCAACAAGTGACTTTGGTGCATAAAGGGAACATTATGAAGTACACCGAAGGCGCTTTCCGCGATTGGGGTTATGAACTAGCAACCAGTGAATTTCGCCAAGAAACTGTCACTGAACAAGAATCTTGGATTTTGAGTAACAAGGAAAAAAATCCGAATATTTCCTTGGAAGAAAATGCCCACCAGATTGAACCTGGGTTTGATAATCTGACTCCAGACAAGAAAGCGCAAGTTGTCAAGGAAGTTGAAACTGTTCTTAACACAATTTGGGCAACCCACGGTGATGGTAAATGGAAAGAGAAAGTTTTGGTAAATGACCGGATTGCTGACAGTATTTTTCAACAAATCCAAACCAGACCGGATGAGTATTCGATTTTGGCGACAATGAACTTGAACGGCGATTATTTGTCTGATGCCGCCGCCGCCATTGTTGGGGGATTGGGAATGGGGCCAGGGGCAAATATTGGTGATTCTAGCGCCATATTTGAAGCTACCCACGGTACTGCACCCAAACACGCCGGTTTAGATCGGATTAATCCTGGTTCAGTGATTTTATCTGGCGTGATGATGCTGGAATTTATGGGTTGGCAAGAAGCCGCAGACCTAATTAAGAAAGGTTTAAGCGATGCGATCGCAAATAGTCAAGTAACCTACGATTTAGCTCGGTTACTAGAACCACCAGTTGAACCCTTAAAATGTTCTGAATTTGGCGAGGCAATTATTCAGCATTTTGGATGAACTATCTCTAGCTGGCTTGTCTGCGACACGCTGCACGAACTCCTAAGCTAGAGGTTTCTACATCATCTAGCTCGTAATTAACGTAGCAGTTTTGACATTTTTGGAGGAAGGTTCCAGAACCACCCCTTGTGGGTGGTTCCCACTTCTTGATGCTTTCTTTGCCCTAGTTGCTTCATACTTCCCCTATGAGCGCGAGCGTGTGAAGAGACTAGCAGCATAATTAAGGTATTTCCCAAAATTATTAAGTACGAGTTACTGGATGGGGACATGGAAACGATGAAGTTGCGATCGCATATTGGGGCAGATGGGATATTGCAAATCCATACACCCACTGATTTAAAAGATACTTCTGTTGAGGTAGTGGTAGTTATACAGCCGTTAGCTGATGCAGAAGTTGTAACATCTGAGGAAGCGAAACCACAATATAACGCTTGGGGAAAACCCACAACAAAACAATCAATAAGAAATGCAATTACCAGGATGCAACAACTGCGGCGAGAAGTAGCATTGGATAAAACGTCAATCCGCTCCATGATTGAAGAGGGGCGAAGATTTTAATGCAGTTTGTTTTGGATTGTTCTGTAGCAATTAGCTGGTGTTTGGTGGATGAAAATAACCCGACTGCAAATGCCATACTAGCAATAATGCCGGATGCTGAAGCATTTGTACCGGGAATCTGGTCACTGGAGATTGCTAATGTTCTACTGGTGGCTGAACGGCGTAACCGCATAACTCAAGAACAATCTGAGGAAGCTATTACTTTGTTACAGTCACTATTAATCCAGGTTGATATTGCTACAGATGCAAACGCATTGGGTGCAACGCTGGTGCTAGGGCGACAGGAAGGTTTAGCAGCTTATGACGCAGCTTATTTAGAATTAGCATTGCGGTTGGGATTGCCATTGGCAACAATTGATACTCGGCTAGCGGAAGCGGCTACAAGATGTCGAGTGGATTTGGTCGTTGCCGATGAAGAAACGTCTTCTTAAGGGTTCTTGTAGCCACAGTTTTGCATCACCAAGATAAAATCAGAATTTCTGCGTCTTTAGATCGGAGAGTGTCAATTACACTACTTGCTTTAGCTGTGATTTCACCAATTTCCCAGGCGCGATCGCTCCATTTTCTGTAATGATGGCTGTAATTAACTCAGCCGGAGTCACATCAAAAGCTGGGTTGTAAAAATCTACACCCGCAGGTGTGAGAATGGTATCACCAACTTGATAAATTTCTGTTGGTTCGCGTTCTTCGATGGGAATTTTGCTGCCATCGGCTAATTCAAAATCAACGGTGGAAAGGGGTGCAGCGACAAAGAAGGGGATATTGTGAGCTTTAGCTGCGATCGCAACACTGTATGTACCAATTTTATTAGCAGTGTCACCATTAGCAGCAATGCGATCGGCACCCACAACTACAGCATGAATCAAACCCTGTTTCATACAATGGGCTGCCATATTATCAGTAATTAATGTCACTGGAATACCTTCTTGCACACATTCCCAAGTGGTGAGTTTTGCGCCTTGCAAACGGGGACGGGTTTCATCGGCAAATAAACGTTCTAAACGTCCTTCCCTCCAAGCGGAACGCACAACACCTAAAGCAGTGCCATATCCAGCAGTAGCTAATGCCCCAGCGTTGCAGTGAGTAAGCAACGTCAGCTTTTCTGGGGTATTGGGTAAGACTGCCAAACCATTATCGCCGATCGCTTGACAGGTTTGTAAATCTTCGATGTTGATTGCTTGCGCTGTTTGGAAAAGGATTTGCTTAATGTCTTCTACCGTTCCCAGCGTTTCGTTAGCGGCTTTGATCGTTCGGCTAATTGCCCAAAATAAATTTACCGCCGTCGGACGAGTCGAACGTAACAACTGGGCTACTTTATCTAATTGTTGCAAAAATTCGGTGCGATCGCTGGTTTCAATTTCCCTTGCACCAAGATACATTCCATAAGCCGCAGCTACACCAATTGCCGGCGCACCCCGCACAATCATAGTTTTAATCGCCCGCGCCATATCTTCACTGCGGTGAATTTCCACAAATGTATATTTGTTTGGTAGGCGCGTTTGGTCAATTAGTGACACTGAGTCATTGTGCCAAATAACGGGATAAACCTGGTTTGTTGGAGGTGTCATAAAAAAAGTAATTAGTGGATAGGCAATATTTTCTTACTTTAATTGCAAAGGATGGAAATGCCAGCAGATGATACCTGAGATCCTGCTTTCGGCTTTGGTAGTCAAACAGCAGGATTTTCTGAAGGTAAAAAATAGGATTTATCAAGAGTTTTTTAACCTCGAAAGGGTAAAAAAACAACTTGATTTCCTCTATTTTTGCCTTAATAAAGACATCGGGAAGATAAAAAACTTAAAGTGAGGCAATAACTGTTAAGCTTGCCATATATGTTCCAACAAAGATACTGGAATAATCGGTATTGCTATCGGTAATAAACCAGTCAGGAATTGCCTTTTGCTGTCGAACTTTTTCATGTAAACCGATTTGGAGAGAGATATTTTCGTGAACGATTTTTGCATTAGCAATTTTTAGCATTTTTTCTACTGACTTTTGTAGCCATTCTGCTCTAACAAACAGAGTGTGAGATGGATGATCTCCATAGCAAAAAGGCACAACAATGAAAATATATCCTCTTTTACTTATTATTTTATCTATACAGAATTGAATAATTTCTTGATCGTCTTTTTTTTCTTCAGTTTCCTTGTTAACGCTGTGAAATAACAAACCTGCTAACACAACTGCATCAAATTTTTGATTTTTATCAGCAAGTTGAGACAAAAAATTTGATAAATCATTATTAATAAACTTTCTATTAGGGTAAGCTTTTAAACAGTATTCAATAGCAGAATCACTGTGATCGATTCCAAGGTAGTCACATCGAGCAGGTAAATATTTGCTTAAAGCTCCGTTACCGCATCCTAAATCTAATAAAGAGAATGATTCATCTTTAAACACATTATCCAGAAAAGAAGCAGTCGGTATATATCGTGTAGCATTTTCCGGTGCTTCAAAGTAAGAATAATAGTCGTCTTGAAAACGTTCTTCTTCCGATGTTTTGCGTTCAGGAACCAGATTTTTAATCATCAAAACCTCACTTATATTTATGAAACCCACAAAGAAAAAACTGGCATAAAAATTCCAATCAAATTTGAGATGAATTTAAGAGCGATCGCCCACTACCAAAGAAGTAACTTGCATTTACTCAGGTGTGGGCGATTCATCTTACAAAGAATTAACTAAACCACAGCCGATACTTGCTGCTTAAAGAAAGCTTGCAAGACTCTCTCTGCTATTTGATGACTAGTTAAACCGAGTTCTGTCTTAGATTCATTCGGTTCAGCATGATCTACCAATACATCTGGTACACCGAATCGCTTGACAGGAACCAGAATATCTGCATCTAGTAAAGCTTCGGCGATCGCACTACCAAATCCACCCATCACACAGCCTTCTTCTAAAGTGACAACACGACCGATTTTCTTCGCTAAAGGCAAAATCAACTCGGTATCCAAAGGCTTAACGAAACGGGCATTAATTACAGTTGCTTCAATGCCATGTTCGCTGAGAATTTCCGCAGCTTGCATTCCTGGATAGACCATTGTTCCATAAGCAACGATTAACACATCATCGCCTGTCCGCAGAATCTCGCCTTTACCGATTTCCAAAGGTTCCCAACCTTCTTCCATTAAGGGAACGCCGTAACCATTGCCACGAGGGTAGCGCATTGCGATCGGCCCACTGGTATGATTAACGCCAGTTACTATCATGCTTTGCAGTTCTGCCTCGTCTTTGGGGGCCATGATTGCCATGTTGGGAATACAACGCAGATAGGCAATATCATACATACCTTGGTGGGTGGGACCATCAGCACCAACAATTCCTGCCCGATCTAAGCAAAAGAATACTGGCAGATTTTGGATGCAGACATCATGAATTATCTGGTCGTAGGCGCGTTGTAGGAAGGTGGAATAAATAACCGCAACGGGGCGCATTCCCTCGGTTGCAAGTCCTGCTGCTAGGGTAATCGCGTGTTGTTCTGCAATGCCGACATCAATATATTGATTCGGCAGTTTTGCTTGAAGTTTATCTAAACCTGTCCCCGTTGCCATCGCCGCAGTAATCCCGACAATTTTGGGGTTTTGTTCGGCAAGTTTTACCAGAGTGTGAGAAAAGACTTTGGCATAAGCCGGGGGTTTGGGTTTATTTGAAGGAATCGCTTTGCCTGTTGCGACGTTGAAAGGGCTTTGGGCGTGGTAGCCAACTTGATCTAGTTCGGCAATTTCATAACCTTTGCCTTTCACTGTTGCCACGTGTACCAAAACTGGGCCTGGTATCTGATGTGCTTGTTGGAAGGTAGCAATCAATTCTTCGAGATTATGCCCATCGACTGGCCCAATATAGGTAAAGCCAAGTTCTTCAAAAACTGCACCTACCTTTGGAACAGCCAAACGCTTCATACCTTCTTTGATGCGTCCGAGTTCGGGTGAGAGGGATTCGCCCACGAAGGGAATTTGCTTAAACTGTTCTTCAAGATTATCTTTAATAAATTGCACCGGTTGGCTGAGGCGCATTTTGTTTAGATAGCGGGGAATCGCGCCGACGTTGCGAGAGATGGACATGTCGTTGTCATTGAGAACAACCAACAGGTTAGTTTTCGGCATGTGTCCGGCATGATTGATGGCTTCTAAAGCCATACCGCCAGTTAGTGCCCCATCGCCAATCACAGCAACGGCTTTAAATTTTTCCCCTTTCAAGTCTCGCGCCAAAGCCATGCCCAATGCGGCTGAAATACTTGTAGAAGCGTGTCCAGCCCCAAAGTGATCGAACTTGTTTTCGCCCCGTTTGAGATAACCTGCAACTCCGTCTTTTTGTCTGAGGGTGTGGAAGCGATCGTAACGTCCTGTAAGCAGTTTGTGGGGATAAGCTTGGTGTCCTACATCCCAAATCACTTTATCCCGATCTAAGTCCAGTGTTTGGTAAAGTCCTAGTGTTAATTCGACAACACCCAACCCTGGCCCCAAGTGTCCACCATTAACTGCTACTGTTTGAAGATGCTTATCTCGAATCTGACGGGCAATCTGTTGTAGTTGGCGAACAGATAAACCGTGCAACTGATTAGGATGGGTGATTTCGCTCAGATGCATATTATAAGGTTTTCCTCTCTAACTTCGAGTTTCGGTATTTTGATTTTCCCACGGTCGGGTTGTTCACAGAATCAAAGTCTTACATTGTTACTAAGTTGTAGTGGAAAGTATAACTTCTTAATTGATCATGCTGAAAAATCTGTTAACCATTAACAATTCGTCAAAAAAGGTCGCAATCAGTTAAAGTTATAACACATTTTTTCATGAGTAATGCTACTGAAAAATTGTCTGTAACCCGTATATAAAAACAAGTTTTTTAAGAGTAATTTGCGGAAATTGCCTAAGCAGATTACTCGATTTTCCCATCTTAAGTTAGTAGAAAAGAAGGTCAAATATTTTACTTCTAGCTATATACAGCAGAATTCAGAATTCAGAATTATCGATTCAGGAATAAAATACGCTTTATACCTGGGTAACAGACGAATCTTTGTATACCTCACCAACTTGAAATCTGTTGTATCTAGCATAATTGCTGGTAAATATTTAACAATAGTTTCTTCTATTGTGGCGTGACAACAGCTAATTTTATCAGCGATCGCTAGTTCCCATAACTCTAAAAAATATGTATCTAAAGCTACTCGATTACGGGAGCATCCCATTTTTGCAAAAACATTTAGATAGCAAGTTATAATGTGGAACAGCTTAGTTATTCAGGACAGAGAATCAGGATCTATGCCGAGCGATCGCAACCGTTCTGCTAACAATTGGACGCGTCGTAATGCTTCCTGTGCTTCTTGTTGAGCAAGCTTTGCCTGTTCTTCTGGTGTTAAAAAGCGTTGTCCTTGTTGGTTATACCAATACATCCACTCCCGTGTTACACCTAGATAAGTTCCTCGTTCGATGCCAATTCCTAAATCTATTTCTGGCAACCAAACTGGATTAACATCATGTAATTCATAAGCATTGTTAACTAATTTGTAAACTTCTAAACGTGGCTTGCGGCGACGAAATGGGTTGTAAACTACATAATACAAAATTCCCAATCTTGCATACTCTGCTTTTTTGGTCGAGTACTCACCACGGTATGTTTTAGATACTACCTCCAACACTAATATTGGTAATTTCTTCTCTTCCCAAAGCACATAACTGGGGCGGAGGTTTTCATCATAAAATCGCTCTACGCCCAAACTCAAAAACCCATCTGGGACTATTGCTGGTAAATCTGGGTCATAATAAATACCCATATCTACGCCAAAAAACCAATCCATGCGTTCTGGCCAAGCCATTGCCAAAAGCGCTTTAAGTAAACCGGGAATCAAATCTTGTAATTCGTTATCCACTGGGGTATCGTCAGAGTCTGGCAGTTCCTCAGATGAGGGCAAACAAGCTAATGGATCGTACTTTAGCATGATGGGTTTACTCTTCCTCAGTTATTAGTACATCTTTATTTTATTAATAAATTTCGATCGCAATTCAGCACATCCTATTTTATTTGCAAACATCAAGAGGTTCAGATTCCCGACTTATTAAAGAAGTCGAGAATCTTTTGCTCATTGGGTATTAGTTTTCCACTTGTTTGAGTTTTTGAAAAATTTCATCAAGTGGTGATTCCGATTCATCAGGACAAAATTCTAAAGCAAGCCTAACTTTTCCTTTTTTCCATCCCAAAGTACTAAATTGTAAAACTTCACAATTTAATCCTTGGGTATACAAATTTACTTCATCTTTTTCTACTGCTCCAACATATTCCTTAATTGCTGTAATCAAATCACGGACTTTAAAAGTTTTAGCAATATTTAACTTATTAAAAGTGTCTGGTTCTATAGACACAACTTCATCGTGATTTAGTCTCTCAAATCCATCTTCCATAAAAATCTCCTGTCAATAAATCTATATTTTCCAGACATATAACAGTTCATCCGAAATAAAATGATAATTTGGTCATTAGTCATGAGGATGTTTGAAAAGTATTGGGCGAATATAATTCGCTACTACACAAACAAAGTCCACCTCCGTGGACTAAGTTTCACGCTAAAATGAATGTTGCAAAAAAAATTGTAGGTTGGGGAGCCACTGCGTTGCGCGGGTTCCCCGCGTTGTAGCAAGTGGCGTTGGAGGCTTTGCGTAACCCAACATCCTGAATAGCCCTCATCCCCTAACCCCTTCTCCCAAACATGGGAGAAGGGGAACTAGAAT
>NZ_JABXKI010000388.1 GCF_017115095.1 Nostoc sp. NMS4
CAGGACTTACGCAAAAACCCTCCTAAACTCTCATTTCTCCGTGAACTCTGTGTCCTCTGTGGTTCGTTTTCTGTTATTTGTGCGTAAGTCCTACCAAAATTGGATTTTATATCCGTCATTATAATAATTTTGAGTAATATTACTCATTGATAAATACTGTAAACTTTAAAACTCTCATTATAAATTCTTAATGTGCATTGATAGGCTTTTGCAAACTTTATTCTAGGTACTCGGATTGTTTATGATAATGAGAATCTTTTAGAAGCAATAGTCCCTAAATACTAGTCTATAACTTGTTTATAGCCATTTAGTGATTCTTATTATCATAAGAATTATTTAAGTAAATTAACTAATTGATGACAGATATACTATTTTAACTACAGATACCGCATATACACAGTAGAATGATGTCGAATTGGAAATGACGCCATTTGTACGGTTGCTTAGTGTCCATGAATGGGGTAACTCTAGATACTGATAATTTTAATTCAGTGGTTTTACCTGATGCTTACCTTTTTTTGGAACAGAAGCTCAAAAGGCAGTTCAGCTATATTTACGCGAAAATCCGCAGGTGTAAACCTATAAAACCGTGTATAAACTTACAAGTGACAGTGATACGACCGTATCAAATACTGGGTTAATAACTAAGGCTAGAGTTACTGACCGTTAACGATTAAGTTTTTGCAACATACCCTATTTTTTCCCTATGATGATTCATGGTTTCGGTTTTCTCAGTTTGAGCGCATCTTTTGTACTTCCCTGGGCATTAACAGGTCTGGTTCAAGGACAGAAAATAACAGAATCTTTGTTTTTTAAAGATGTTCGTCAATCATCCACTGTTCAGGAAACACCACTACCTAGCCGCAAGCTGATAAGTCGTGTTTCAACTGCGACAACATACTATGTTAGTGGTAACGGAAACGACAGAAATAGCGGACTCTCTACCTCATCCGCTTTTAGAACACTTAGAAGGGCAGCAGGCCTTACTAATCCTGGCGACACGGTACTTATTATGAACGGGATATACAAGAATGGACCCAAAGATGGGTCCGTACTAGGTATTAAACGTTCTGGAACTGCAAATGCATGGATTAAATTTAAAGCATATCCTGGGCATTTTCCAAAAATTCAGCACAATACATGGAATGGTATCTCGATTTCAAATGGAGCTTCATATATCGAGATTAACGGGCTGGAGGTCATAGGGAACAATGCTAATATCAGCCTTTCTTATGCGTTAAGTCAGAAGTATAACAGATCAAATCCGCTTACCAACGGAAGCTGCATCAGCATTGAAGGACGAAGTAATGGTCGTTCTCATCACATAAATATTCTGAACAACAAAATACATGATTGTGGAGGAGCAGGTATCTCAGCAATCCAAGCTGATTATGTGAAAGTGGATAATAACACTGTTTTCAATAACGCTTGGTACTCACTCTATGGTTGCAGTGGCATTTCCATGCTGAATAATTGGAGTTCTGACAACAACCAGGGATACAAGATATTTGTTACCAATAACAGGAGCTACAACAATCGAATGTACGTTCCTTGGATTGATGCCGGAAAGATCACAGACGGTAATGGCATTATTGTTGATGTTTCAAAAGGATACAGAGGACGGGTCTTAGTTGCTAACAATATCATCTACAATAATGGCGGTTCAGGTATTCATTCCCATGATAGTCAGCACGTCGACATTATCAACAACACGGCATATTTGAATCAGCAAAGTCCAGAAGTTAAAAAGAAGGGAAAGGGCGAAATTTATGCTGGTTATTCGTCTGATGTCAAAATTTTCAATAACATCATGTATGCTGCCCCTGGTAGTGCTGCGAATAGCAACATGAAAAATGTCAACGTCACTTATAACTACAACGTTTATCTCAATAATTCGAGGATCAACATTACAGGACCTCGTGATATTATTGCAGACCCACAGTTTGTTAATGCCTCGGCTCGTGACTTTAGATTGAAATCAACGAGTCCGGCAATTAATAGTGGTTTAAAGTGGAATAGTTTGACAACCGATTTTATAGGCAACCCTCGTGTATCCGGTTATGCAACTGATAGAGGAGCATACGAAACTCGGTAGTAGTTAAAAGTATAGCATTGGGTTGTATGGCAAACTCCAAACTCTCTATAAATCAGGAGTTTTTGTCTACAACCCATTTTTTTCTCGCGTATGTAGTCCTAAGTCCGGTTAATTATATCGTGTCCGGGTAAAGACTTATCATTTAGACCGGCAGGGGTGCAGGGAGAAAGAGGTTTTCCTGATTTTTGCAACAGATGCGGTAATAATAAGTAATTAACCGGACTTGATATTACTTATTATTTAAAACTCCTTCTGTCTTGCATCAGTTTTTATTAATAAGTATTTATCCAGACTTGATAGAACTCTTGAGATATTTTTTTAGAAGCTTTATTTCTTCGCAAGTCCCTTAAGCTCTTTTGTCAACTCTCTTGGTTTAAAATATTCGTGAGCATGATATCGATAACTACTAGATTCATTCTTATCAATGATTCCATTCACTACTAAACCTAAAACGTTGTAATTGGATCTCTCTAACATCTCCTGAGCAGCATTAGCACTGTTGGAATCAATTACCCCAGGTCGGGCTACTAGCAAAATACCATCAGTCATTTGGCTTAAAGTCAAAGCATCGGCCGCCAAAAGCAGTGGAGGGGCATCAATAATTACAAAGTCATAGTTATACTGAGATGAGAAACTCTCAATCAGTGATGCCATCCGTTTTGAGTCAAGCAAAGCAAGTGGGTTGGCAGGTCTAACTCCAGCAGTCAAAACATCAAGGTTGTCCATGACTTTAGATACGGCAATGTCAAATTCAGCCTGACCGACAAGAACCTCACTCAAACCAACTTCATTGGTTAGTTCCCAGAGATGATGCTGAGAAGGAACTCGCATATCTGCATCTATTAATAAAACTTGACGGCCTAGTTGAGCGATCGCAGCTGCCAAATTAGCTGAAACTGTAGACTTGCCTTCTTTAGGAACTGCACTAGTTACCACGATGGTTTTGAGCAAATTATCTGAACTTAAGAATTTCAGATTGGCTTGAATCATCCGGTACATTTCGCTCGTTAAAGAGTGCGGAGTATCTCTGACAGCAATTGTTTGAGATATTGATTCTCCATTTGAATAACGCAATCGAAGCTTTTTAACAGACAAAGGAACAATTCCTAGCAAAGTATATCTAAATACATCTCTAATTTCCTTAAGTGTTTTTAGAGATTTATCTCTCATAACTAGAAAGAGTACAGTTGTGGTGGCAAAAAACAAACCGAACATGACTCCTAGCACCAAAACAATTATTATTTTGCTTAATGTTGGATCTTTGGGTACTAAGGCCTGAGCAATAATCCGGGAACTAGGTGTATTTGTATTTTCAACTAACTGTAATTCTTGAACCTTTTTCAATAGAGTTTGATAGGTCGATTCTGCAACTTCAACTTTCCGTTCTAACTCCCGTTGGTTTTGTGCCAGTTGGGGTATGAGTTTCACGCGCTGTTCGTAGTTAGAACGAGAATTATATAGAGAGGAGAGTCTTTGAGTTAAGCCAAAACGTTGTATTTCTGACTGCAAAAAGTTTTGTATCAGGCTTTGTCTGAGTTCTCCAATCTGCAATAAATTCGGGGGAACTTGTGTTTGATTGCCAATAGTCTGACCAACTTGCTGTTGCAGGAGAGATTTTAAATTAACTTTTTTTGCTTCTAGGTTAATAATTATCGGGTTGTCATCTAAGAAACGACTACGCTCAATCGCTAACTGCCGATCGGTATCTTGGAGTTGTGTAAGAATCCCCTGTATTGCAGGTGACTGACTGAGGGTACTTACGGCGATCGCTTCTTGAGAATTTAGCTCTACTTTCTGTCGCAGTTCATTGGTTTGGGCGTTTACCTCGTCCAGTTGAGCCTTAACAGTATTCATCTCATTGTCTAAATTTCCAATAGTCGCAACAGCTGACCTTGTTTCCTCTGATAAATCTGCAATGTGATGCTTTTGTTTAAATATACGTAGTGCTACTTCTGCATTATTAACAGCAGCTTGAGTTGTCGGAAGCTGCTTGGCCATAAATTGACGAGTTGCTCCTGCCTCAGAGCGATTTGTCAAAATATCATTTTCTAAATAAAGCCTCATAATTGTGTTGACTACTGCCGCTGCTTCTTCGGGGTCATGGCTGCTATAACTAATTCGCAATACATCTGTCCCACCAACAATTTTTAGGTTCAGGGCTTTTTGTAGCGCTTTTACCTCCAAAGGTTCGCCCTTGTTATCTTTGAGTTTTAGTTTATCTATTGTCCTCTGCAATAAACTAGGTGAAGAAATAACTTCTATCTGACTGCTGATGGGGTTTTGAGTTGCTACCAGGGATTTCAAATCTCCTGAGTCTCCTCCTTCAGATGTACCAGGGGAAAGATTATTTCCTGCCACTTTAAAAGATGGAACTCTAAATAATAGTTTTCCTTCTGCTTCATAATCTGGCTTCAGAAATTTCGTAGATATAGCACTCAGAATAACTGTAGCCACAAATATACTGACAGCAGGTAGCCACCACCGTTTCAATATCAACAAGTAACGATTAAGGTCTAAATCAATAGATTCTCTAGATTCCATAGATTTTTCTGACATAAATCTTCCAAAGTACAGGTCTTAAGCAAGAAACTAAAAATTGACTTAGAGCAGCCACAAACCAGTGCAATTAACAATACTGATTATCCACAAACCAGTGCAATTAACAATACTGATTATGTATAATTTTACAATATAACAATAGCATAGACTATATTAAGTTAAAAATTTAGTCCCCAGTTGGTTCCTAAGTCAAGTCAAGTAAAAAAACTCACCGTTTATGCCAATTCTCTGTGAAGCTACATAATATTATTTTTTGTGCCCCTCTTAACCAGGTAGCGGGGTTATTTCTATCCATCTTCATCAAGAATTTATATTAGTCAGTTGGTAATTTTTGATCATAAAAATTTATTTATTACTTAGATTACTTACTGAATATAGTCATTCTGAAAGTTAAAGTAGCTAACTACTTTGCCAAAGTCGATCGTAAGCCTCTAACAGTTTTGGAGCTTGATATTGCCACTCAAGAATCTCCTCCATTCTGCGTCGTCCTTCGGCTCCGATCTTTTCTCTCCGTTCAGCATAATCTAGAAGTTCCAGAATTTTCTCGGCAAATTCCACCTCATCGTTAGGTTTGGCATAAAGAGATGCTTCCTGTGCAGAACGTCTTCCTTCTCGCAAATCAAACTGGACAATTGCTTTTCCCATTGCCATGTATTCAAGGATTTTATTCATGGTGCAGTTTTCGTTATAAGCAGATGTTGGAGAAGGCTCCACACACACGTCACAGCTAGAAAGCCGCTCTAAAAGTTCTTCACCTTGCTTAAATCCTGTAAATTCTACGAACTCAGCCACTTTTAACTCTTTAGATAATTCCTTGAGTTTTTCTGCCATAGGTCCACTACCGATTAGCATAAAGTGAATATCAAAGCGATTTTTTTTGTGGACAATGTAATATACCATTCTCAGAAGATAATCAATACCCTCTGGTTCCCCCATAACACCCATATACCCTATCAAGTACTTCCTATCTCTACGGTATTTGGGGTTTGGGGGCATTCGGCGAAAGCGCGAAAGGTCAGGCGCACTACGAACTATAAATACTTTCTCTGGTTTCTTGTGCCCACGGTTAAGAGCTACATCTCGATGTGACTCGTTCGTTGAAATTACCATGTCTGCTGTGGCATAGGTCAAGCGTTCAGCCCAGCGCAATCCATGATAAAAAAAATCGCGCCGCCGATACTTAGCTTCATACATTTCTGGACTGAGGTCATGATGATCGAAGATAATGTATGTGCCATGAAATAATTTAAACCATGCTGCTACTAAGAAAAGTAAATCAGGTGGATTACAAATATGTATGACATCAAAACCACGCTCTCGCCATATCCTTTGAGCTAGACGAAATTGCCAGTTAATCGCCCAACTGTACTCTCGGAGATAGCTAATGACAGAACTTTCTTCCGGTGGTAGAGGATGACGGTAAATGTGAATCTGCTCAATAATTTCGTAATCTTTTTCAAAGCCATTACCTGTCGGTGAAATCACAGTAACTTCATACCCAGCTTTTTGCAAAGTAGTTGCTTCCATCCATACCCGTCGATCAAAGGGAACTGGGAGATTTTCAACGATAATTAGTACTTTCTTTGGTGATGCCATAGTAATTTCAATTTTTATTTAGTTTCGTAAATAATGATTATCTGACCCGATAAATGGGTCAAAACCCTTGATTTATGGTTGAGAGATAATGAAATGTCAAACGTTATTGTAGTGAAATACTCACTTGTCAATTCTAAATTTACTGAACCTTAAGTTATACATGACTAAACTGGGTGGAGAAGATGCATATCTGCATTACAATAGCTATCAATTTTGCAGTTACTAGCTGTTTACACTTGTATTGGTAATTTCATTCTGACTGAAAGAGATACTGCCACATAAAGCATCCAAGTCAAACTATTTGATTCCAGCAAGTTAGACTCAGTGAGGCTAGATAAGGCTATAAATGTCATGTGTATAAGTGGCCAAACATCGTATGCTGTTTTGCTACTACGCACCCAAGCGAATCCTTGCAGGTAATTGCGCCAAAATCCTAAAAAGAATACCCCTAACCCTAAAAGACCCAAATCTAGGCAAAGAGCCAGATAACCATTGTGGGGGTGGTTTGGTGTCCATCCAGCTACAAGCCAAATATAGGCAGATTCACCATTCCATCCTTGCCAGAATCCGCCATAACCATAACCAAGCCAAGGATGTTTCCAAATCATATCAATTACTAATGGCCACAACTCTGTTCGACCCGTCAGTGTTGCATCTTTACCAATTGAACTGAACACTAGGTCAGGGTTATTAGACACCCAAAAATATAAACTTTGGCTGATAGTAGCTATCATTATTAGGGTTGGTATCATGAATTGATATGGCCAACGCCAAATTTGAAAAGCAAAAAATGCCAATATTGTAATTAATAGATTAAGTAGAGATGAACCAGAAGCGGAAAGCAGTAAGAGTAGTATTGACAAGCTAAATCCCCCCCACAAAAGCCAACTACGTTTTTTAGTTTGATAAGCAAGTATAAAGAAAACCATACTACTCGTTACCATTCTTGCTCCTAGACCGTTTTTGTGCGTGAATACTCCACGCCACTTTGCACCACCAGTTAAATCGCTCTGTATCCCATACTTGGGTAAAGCTATAGCAAAAACAAAACTAAGTATTATAATAATTCCAAAGTTCCAAGCAAGTAAATGTAATTGCTGTTTTAAAGTATATCGGGAAGCAAAATACAGTCCAAATAAACTGGAATTAATGAGAGAAAAACTATTTTTTAATGTTGTTGATGGTTCAAAAGACCAAAGAATAGAAATAGCTGACAATAAAATTAAAAAATAAAGTAAGAAGCCTTTATTAAAGAAATAAAGAGTTTTTTTCCAACGCAAAACTAGTAGGACTAAGGTAACTGCGTAGATTAAAGAATAAACAATCCGAATCAAAGAGCTATCATATTCTACTTGATCGCCCTGTCCTGCTCCTCCTGACAGTATAACGACAAAGATTGCCCCTGAATAAATCAGCAAGGTTGAAATTGTGAATGCATGTTCAGCAAAAAGTAGTATTTTCCTCATAATAAATTAGTTAATGTTTATTTTGCATATTCATTTCTTGATAATAAACTTGAGCTGTTTGAGCAGCAATATTTGACCAATTTAAATCTTCCTGACAACGAGCTAATGCCGCAGTTTGCATACGTTGTTGCAAGTCGCGATCGCTTAACAAACAAATAATAGCATCAGCTAGGGATCGGACATCATAAGGTGGAACTAACAACCCATCTTTTTTATCCTGAATTATCTCACTTAATCCCCCTACTTCAGAGGCTACAACCAGTGTTCCCATCCCATAAGATAAGGCTGCCACACCACTTTGAGATGCTTCTATATATGGCAGAACTGTTATCGTACTGCGTTGAAAGAGATTACTTACTTCTTCAAGAGGGATAAAGTCATTGATAATTTCGTAGCGTTTCTCATCATAACCGTTGGGGAAATATTGTTTTATGTTTTCTCCCCGTCCAGCGATAATCAGCTTGATTTCAGGTATACGTTCGGCAATTAAAGGCATAGCCTCAAGCAAATATTTCAATCCTTTATAAGGCCAGATGCGTCCAAAAAATAGTAGTGTATTGGGATCGCGAGCCTGACTATTGTGACTACCCCGACGCTTATACAAACTACCAAGTTCCCCATGTGGTAAAACATTGACTCGCTCTTGAGGTATACGGAATTGTTCAATTAGAATCTTTTTTAGTTGATGAGTATGAACAATCAATTGTTGGGAACGGTAGAAGGCAATACGCCTGGTATACTCTGAACCGAATACAGACATACTGTCCCCTGGGTGACGGAATATATCATGGATAGTTGTCACCAGTGGTGGCATTTTGTTGAGTAACAAAGTCCAATCATACCAAGGATCGTTAGTTTCTTGCACGTGCAAAATATCTGGGTTTGCGTCTTTGATAATACGCATCATTGCGTACATAGACAATAGGTTGCGCGGATCTCGAATCCGTGGTTTTTTAAAGGTAATCACGCGGATACTGGGATCAAGAACATTGTTACAGACTTCTGAGATTTTTTCCGGATGAATAAGCGTTAAATCAACATATTTAACCAAACTGTTTGCTAACTCAATAGTGTAGTCTTCAAAGCAAAAATGTAATAAAGCAACTTTAATCATATTTAAAATTATACCCTCACCGAAATTATTTATTACATCAAGTTTTGATGATTTAATATTAAAATTTTATCTTCAAAAATTACTACTATTTTAAAAATTTTAGCCATAAAAAACGAAACCCACCAAAGGCACGGATACCTAAAAAGATCACAAATAAAGTATAGGCAGAAGTAGAAATAATTAGAGTTAAGATAAAGTCTAAGCTAAGTTTTTGTAATAAAATTAATATAGGTAGCATGACAATAGTTATTATTAATGGTCGGCGCATAATTAGCCATAAATTTAATGAGAAGAGGCGAGTATAGGTGAAATAAATATACTGGCTAAAACCAGAAATAGTCATTAATAATGCCATTAAAGCTGCACCTAGTAACTGATAGTGCGAAACTAATATCACACCTCCCAAGCTCCCTAATGTAGTCGTAATAACTACTTCGCGTAGATTAACTATCTCGAAACCATTGGCTACAAGTAAATAACTTAGTGAGCGTGTAAACGGCAAAAAAATGAGTGCTGCGGCGGCTAAACTAAGAGATACATTTGCTTCAGCAAAGCTAGGATTATATAGAAAAACCAGTAAATCTTTGCCAAACAATAAGATTCCTAGATATAACGGCAATGCTATGATTAGTAGGATTTCGATAATATTTTCAGCTATCTGCTTCTGCTTGTCCCGTCCTTGCTGTACTGCCTTTGAAAATCTTGGAAATATTGCTAAAGCTATACTGTTAGCAATAATCAAAAAGGGTTGTAATAATTGTGTTATGCCGCCAAATAGACCTACTAAAAACTCATTCCCTAATAATGAAAGAATTAATATTTGAATTCTGCCACTAACTACCGCCATTGCTTCAATAGCAAAAAATGTACGCGCACCTTTGATTGTATTTAATACAAAAGTCCTATCAATCTGCCATTCTATTTTTACTAACGGGATAATAAAAATCCATTCAATTACCAAAATTAGGGTTTCTGAAAAAAATAGAATCGCCCCTAAAGATTCAATTCCATATTTTAAATGTTGCATCGCCCAAATCATTACTATTAGGCGTAAAATATAAATTGGTACTGTAGCGATCGCTATCAGATGCATCTTTTCTTTAGCTTGAAAAATTGCCTCTGTGATATTAGAAAGCGCAAATGGAATGATTGTTAAGCCCATTATGTAACAAACAGTCGAGGTTTTGGAACTATAGGGAAGCAAAAATACTACAATCACCAATGCCGCATAACTGAAGAAACTAAATATTAACTGTAGCCATGTACCACTCATTAAATAGACTGGTGTTTTTTGTGGCTCACGAGCTAGTTCTCTAGTAAACAATGTTTTTAATCCTTGTGAGGCAATGCCCACAAAGATAAAATAGTAACTATATGCTAGTAGATACTGCCCTAAAGCCTCAGCTCCTAAAGTACGAGCAATAGAAGCGGTTAACACAAAGGCCGTAATGCTTTGTGCTAACCGATTGAGTATCATTGAGAGGGAATTACTTATGAATTTGTACTTTTCTACCATTCTGACTAATTCTTAATTCAGCTTAATTCGTTCACCTTGAATCACCACGATCAAAAGAAATTTTTTAGATGCCCCTCAAACAGGTAGATAATGTACTCGGTAAGGTAGAAAAATGCAAATTCAATCTAGCTATAAACTAAACTCCAGACTGCAATACTTTTATTGACACATAACTTAAATTCTCTAATCATAAGCTGTACGTTTATGATTTTTTATTTAGTAAGCACCGTCTTTTTTCAAAACTACCATAACTGTTTTGAGGAGAATTTCAAAGTCTAATGCAAGCGACCAATTTTCGATGTAGTTCATATCTAGATTAATCACTTGTTCAAAATCTAAAATATCCGAGCGACCTGAGACTTGCCAAAGACCTGTAATACCAGGTAAAACTTCGTGTCTAATAAAATGGTGTTCAGAAAACTTATCAACATCTCTAGTAGGTAAAGGGCGAGGTCCTACTATACTCATTTCTCCAAGGATAACATTAAAAAGTTGGGGTAATTCATCTAAGCTGTAACGACGGAGAAACTTTCCAACACGGGTAATACGAGGATCGTCTTTTATTTTAAAGATAATTCCATCTTTTGTTTCATTTAAAACTTCTAACTCCTTCTGTAATTTTTCTGCATCAGACCTCATCGTTCTGAATTTCCATACTTTAAACTGTTGTCCATGTAAACCTATACGAGTTTGTCTGTAAAATACTGTGCCTGAAGAGTCAAGTTTTATAGCTATAGCTATAGCTACATAAATTGGGAATGATAACATTACAAATAAAGTTGCCAAACAAAAATCACAAATACGCTTTATCCAAAAATCTTTACCTGTAATTATTGGGCAATCTAAACTCAGACAAGGCATTCCCCCTATTTTATTAAATTCTACATTTCTATAAATTGGTTTTAATTCCATCGGTAAGATATGTACTTGAATACCAGATGCTTGAAATAACCAACACAAAAACATTCTATTTTTTAGAGCATCCCAAGATATGAAAACTTCTGTTACACCTAATTCATTAAGTTGACTCAATGTTTGTTGACGTTTATATCTGTCTAATGAGTTAGCATTTGCTGTTCCAGAGACAATATAATGCTTTTCTTTTTTTATAAAGCTAGCAATTGGCTCGTGATCTTGAGGATCGCAAATAATGAATACAGAAGAACGAACTATTTTTTTCTGTTTCCGCAAATATTCAAGAGTAACATTTACAGCATATCTACCAGTGCAAATAAACAATATACTTAGCAACCAAGATAATAATATTAATCTTGGACGCGTGATATCAACAACTGGCTTATACAAAGAACAAACAAGGAGTATTAATCCATGAGCAAAAGTTAACGATTTGATAATATTCCAATAGTCATAGCGGTTTTGACCTTCTCGATAAATACCTTGCAGAGCTAGCGATCCGATTTGAATCCCAATAGTTATTAAAATCGGTAAATACTGACTCGGTACATACCAAGAAAAGTCTTCATAAGAAGATTGATATCCAGCAAAAAACCACGCTAACGACAACAAAGTATAATCTACGAGAAACAATGTTGTTAATCTTAACCACCAAGAACCCTTGCGTACCCTGACAAATGCAGATGCACGTAAATCTAAAGGCACTTCACTTAATTTGTTGTTTGTTGCAATGCTTTGATTAGTCATAGTTAGTAACGCCGGATGTAGTTAAAAAAATTATAAAACCCTATACAATTGGGACATCTTACTCAGGTTTTTCTTTCAAAGAAACCCGATCTTTATAGTCTGCTATCAAACTTTTTTCAGAGTAACTTCAAGTTCTTTATTAAAAGCATATTTCAGGGTTTATTTTAAGTTTAGCTAATACTCTACTGCTTAACTTTTGTTGGCATGCTAGCATCGTGTTTAGTCTGGAAACTTCTAGCTTTGATGCTAAGGAAAGGGGAAAGCATTTGTTGGAAAATTAATTAACTTAGCTACTTTAATAACATTCCTGACATTAACAATCAACTTGGACAGGTAAACAATATTTTTATTTTTAATTACACGTGTATAAAATAATTGGAATGTAGTAACAAGATTACCCCTCTTTTGAAACTTTCGTCAGAGAACAATCTCTAACGTTTATTTCCTTTACGCACTTTGGCAATAAGGTTATTTAAATGACAAAATCATAGAGAGCGATCGCGTAACCCATAATTCTGCTTAAGATTCAGAATAACCACAATACACTTTCCTCCCCAAAGTGATAAAAGAAGGATTACATTGCAGAGTTACACTTTCTAACAGAAATGTTATATCTCTTTGTAAATTACCTTAGCATGTTTACTTATACTAATTCAGTTTTGCTTAAAAGCTTCTTTGTTTCTTTACGCATAATTACTTATTAACAAAACTTACACAAATAACATATAACTAAATGCATCAAAAGTTTGATTATTGTTACAAAAATTTACATAGACAGATGAACTAAGTGTTCGCTGCAAGAAACTTTCACTTATTTAACTTTATGTATGCTTTATTTTGATACCTGCGGCGGGGTGCGCCAACGCCGGAAGCCGAGGATTAAACTTCTCTTTTTCCCCTGCTTGATTCTAATGACAACTTTTTACACCGAGTTGAGCTTACTTAAGTCTTTTAGCAAATCACGAGCCTAGCTTTACACTAATTTTACATATCAATAAATACAATGAAGATTGTGTAATAATGATTTTTCGCTTAAGCAAATTTTCGTAAAAAAGGATAGAGTTTTTTTAGGATTGTGTCTGTAAATTATACGCCTTAAAGAAAAAATTATTTTTTTAATCAAAGGTGAAGTTTTGGCAAATCAAATGATTGTTATGAATTTTCATATTTAGTTAACAGTTTAAGATAACATTTATTAAAAACGGAGGAAAATTTTTTACACGTATAATAAATCGATTAAGTAAAGTTTAAACACCTGTTTTTTTATAGATTGTAATTAGTCTGGATGCTGGAAAGCAGAAGCAGCAACCTTTAAGGAAGATAGCTAGTAATAAGTTTCCAACCTTCCAAGTAGAGAGACTTTGTTTCTATACTGCCATTTTCATAAACTCAAGGCGTTAATTTTTAGCCTCACAGAGAAGTTGTATAAACACATATTACAATAAATAATAATTAAAAAAAATTGGATTTCCTGGTGGAGCCGATACATAAAAATGCACATAAATAGCCAGACTTCAGAATATAAAAAAAACATTCCGTTAGATACCCTAACTCACATCATAGGCACTCAAGTTCTACAGGAATGGAATGACACCCAAGCGGTTCATCATCAGGATCTGTGCATTCATCAAATGTTTGAGATGCAAGTAGAGCGATCGCCCCAAGCCATTGCTGTAGTATGTGAAAATACACAACTTACTTATTGGCAGTTAAACCAACGGGCGAATCAACTAGCGCATCACCTACGTACTTTAGGCGTTGGGACAGAAGTTCTTGTGGGCATTTGCCTGGAGCGCTCCATAGAGATGATCGTAGGGTTGTTAGGAATTTTGAAAGCTGGAGGTGCTTATGTGCCTTTAGATCCATCATATCCCTCAGAACGTTTAGCCTTCATTTTGGAAGACACCCAGACAGCAGTATTGTTAACCCAAGAAAAATTGGTCAAGAACCTACCACCGCATCAGGCGCAGGTAGTTTGTCTGGATTCAAGCTGGCAAGGGAATATTCAAAATAGTCAAGAAAATCCTGTAAATGTAACTACGGTTGACAATCTCATCTATGTAATATATACATCTGGCTCTACAGGACAGCCTAAAGGTGTAACAATCCCTCACCGTGGTATCTACAATCAACTCCACTGGAAACAAACAACTTTTGGATTAACTGACGCAGACAAAGTTTTACTGACTATTTCTTTTAGCTTTGATCCCTCAGTATGGCAGATATTCTGGCCATTGTGCTTTGGGGGGCAATTGTTCATAGCTCGCCCTGGTGGACATCAAGATACAGCCTATCTTGTGAAGGTAATTACTGAGCAGCAAATCAGTGTTCTGGCTTTAGTACCTTCTGTACTGCGTGTCTTGTTGGAAGAGAGAGGAATTGAGAATTGCCGATTCATCAGACACATTACCTGCGGTGGTGAAGCTTTACCTGGTGAACTTATAGAACGCTTCTTTGCCAAACTGAATTTGGACAATGTTTTACATAATTGTTATGGGCCAACAGAAGCTTCCATTGATACCACTTTTTGGACTTGCCAACGCGGTACTAATTATGCTATAGCACCAATTGGTCGTCCGATTACCAATGCAGAGATTCACATCCTTGATGAAAATTTGCAGCCAGTGCCTGTTGGTGAATCAGGTGAACTACACATTGGCGGGATTGGTCTAGCGCGAGGCTATCTTAATCGTCCAGAATTGACCACAGAAAAGTTCATTTTCAACCCTTTTAGTTCTGAACCTGGGGCACGTCTTTACAAAACTGGGGACTTGGCACGTTATTTGAGCGATGGTAATATTGAGTTCCTTGGTCGGATTGACGATCAAGTTAAAATACGTGGCTTCCGAATTGAATTAGGAGAAATTGAAGCTATATTAGCTCAACATCCGGCACTGACGCAGACTCTAGTTATAGCCAGAGAGGATGTTCCTGGGGACAAGCGACTCGTGGCTTATGTTGTTGCCCGCTCAAAGCAAATTCCTAGTCAGGTTGAATTGCGTCGCTTTTTGGAGACTCGGTTGCCTGAATATATGGTACCTGGTTTCTTTGTATTTTTGGACACTCTACCATTAAATCCCAATGGTAAAATAGACCGCCGCGCTTTACCTGCACCGGATACATCTGATATTAGGCTGTCAACTAGCTTTGTTCCACCTCAGAATTCGACAGAAGAAATTTTAGCTGGCATTTGGGCGAAAGTTTTGCGTCTGGAACAAGTAGGCATCCACGACAATTTTTTTGGATTGGGAGGTCATTCACTGCTGGCGACTCAAGTAATGTCTAGGGTTCGCCAAGCTTTTGGGATAGAAATACCCTTGCAATTATTATTTGAGAATCCCACGATCGCTACTTTAGCTCAAGCAATCGTCCAAAACCAAACTTCAGAAAACGATCGCCAAAATCACACGATTCCCCAAATAGCCAACCGGGAATCAGCCCCTTTATCCTTTGCCCAGCAGCGAGTCTGGTTTTTGGAGCAATTGGAACCCAACAGCCCAGCGTATATCGTCTCGAATGCACAGCGCTTAACGGGCAAGTTAAATTTTGGTATATTGCAACAGTCATTAGATGCGATCGTTGTCCATCACGAGGCACTGCGAACCAACTTTATTACATCACCTGATGGTAGCCCCATACAAGTAATTGCCACGCCTCGACCAGTAGAACTCAAAATCATTAAGGTAACAAAAGAGCAAGTAGAATTCCTTCTAAATCAAGAGGTGCAACGCCCCTTCAACTTAGAATCTGACCTGATGTTGCGAGCTACTTTACTCCAGGTAGACGAACAGGAGCATATACTCTTGTTAATCATGCACCACATCGCTTCAGATGGCTGGTCAATAAGCATTCTCTGGCAACAGTTAATAGCACTTTATGAAGCTTTTTTGAACAGTCAGCCTTACCCCTTGACAAAATTGCCCATTCAGTATGCAGATTTTGCAGTGTGGCAGCACCAATGGCTATCAGGTGAGGTACTTTCTCAGCAAACTAACTATTGGAAAACCCAGTTAGCAGGTGCTAATACTGCACTGGAATTGCCAACCGACCGACCACGGCCACCAGTGCAAAATTACCAAGGAGCATCCCAATCTCTGATGCTGCCGCAAACTTTGAGTGCATCACTTACAGAACTCTCGCATCAGGAGGGTGTCACTCTATTCATGACATTACTGGCGGCCTTTGGGACAATATTGCACCGCCACACTGGGCAAGAAGATATTCTTATCGGTTCTCCCATTGCCGGTCGTAACCGTTCTGAGATTGAAGGGTTAATCGGATTTTTTATTAACACCGTTGTTTTACGAACTGATTTTACCAACAACCCCAGTTTTCGCTCAGTGCTAAGTCGAGTTCGCCAGATGGCATTAGCTGCTTATGCCCATCAAGATATGCCCTTCGAGAAACTGGTAGAAGAACTGCAACCAGAGCGAGATACCAGTCGCAACCCCCTGTTTCAAGTATGGTTTAATATGCTCAACTTCAGGGACATCCAACTGGAACTACCTGGAGTAGCGATCGAACCAGTCTCGATTCTAGAAACAGTTTCTAAGTTCGACTTAACCCTTTACGTTATAGAAAAAAATCAAGGAATCCAACTTGATTTAGTCTACAACACCAATCTGTTTACTTCCGAACGGATGATGGAAATGCTTCATCAATTCCATCATTTGCTGAATCAAATTGTTGCTGCTCCAGAGAGCCAGATTAGTTTATATTCCCTGGTGACACCAGAAGCGCGACCTTTGCTGCCAGAGCCAGGGGCGGTTTTGCCAGAACCACAGTATGAATTGACGACAACAATGTTTACCTCTTGGGTAAATCGTACCCCAGAACATTCATCACTTCGTCAAGGATTTCGCACTTGGAATTATGGGGAATTGGGCAAAATCGCTCGAACCTTAGCACAGGTGATGTTATCTCACGGACTAGAGCGGGGAGATGTCGTCGCCGTGTTTGGGACACGAAGTTTTGGGCTAATTGCCAGTATGCTTGGCGTACTCTTGAGTGGTGGTGTGCTACTCACCCTCGATCCGAAACTT
This sequence comes from Nostoc sp. NMS4, assembly GCF_017115095.1. Lineage (GTDB taxonomy): Bacteria > Cyanobacteriota > Cyanobacteriia > Cyanobacteriales > Nostocaceae > Nostoc. The sequence goes on from NZ_JABXKI010000388.1 coordinate 17,051, forward strand.
CCCAGCCAACGCCAGAGGTTGATGCTACAGGAAGCTAAAGCTAAATATATATTATATATTGATTATATTGATGGTCAACGCCCAGAAGACGAAGAGATATGGCAGTCTTTAACTAGCATCTGTGTCAACCCAAACACAGGAGAAGCCATAAATTTAGCCAAAAACAGCATTGAAGCCGTAAATCTGCCTGAAATCGCTGCCGACGATGCAGCTTATATTTTCTTTACTTCCGGTACTACCGGTGTACCCAAAGGGGTGCTGGGGTGTCATAAAGGGTTGGCGCATTTTCTGAACTGGCAGCGACAGACTTTTGAAATTAATCAACAAGACCGCGTTGCGCAATTAACTGGTCTTTCTTTTGATGTCGTTCTGAGAGATATTTTCTTACCTTTAACTAGTGGTGCAACCCTATGTTTGCCGGAAGAAGAGGATAACTTAGAACCGACGAGAATTCTGCGTTATTTGGAAAATGAGCAAATTTCTGTACTTCATACAGTTCCTTCGCTGGCGCAATTATGGTTAGCGAATGTGCCGTCAGGAGTCGCTTTACGTAACTTACGCTGGTTGTTCTTGGCTGGAGAACCTTTGAAGGAAACACTTATACTTCGCTGGCGAGATGCTTTTCCCGAATCAGGTGAAATAGTTAATCTCTATGGCCCGACAGAGACAACTTTAGCTAAGTGTTATTACCAAATACCTGTTGAGTGTACACCAGGAGTACAGCCAGTAGGATTGCCCCTGCCTCAAACTCAAGCACTGGTTTTGACAGCAAATAACCAACCATGCGGTATTGGTGAACCAGGCGAAATTGTAATCCGAACTCCATTCCGCAGTTTGGGTTACATCAATGCCCAACAAGAAAACCGTTCTCGGTTTGTTAAGAACCCTTTTCGGAACGATCGCCAGGATTGGGTTTATTATACAGGCGATCGCGGATGCTATCGTCCTGATGGCTCTTTAGAAATTCTCGGTCGCCAAGATCATCAAGTCAAGATTCGGGGAATACGCATTGAACCAGGGGAAATTGAAACGGTATTAGCCCAACACCCAGATGTACTCCAGACTGTAGTTATTGCTCGTGAAGATGTTCCTGGCGATCGCCGTTTAGTAGCTTACATTATACTGAATCAAGATACAGCCATTGCAATTACTGATATCCGGGGTTTCCTCTCGACAAAATTGCCACAGTATATGCTCCCTTCGGCTTTTGTCGTGCTGGATACCATACCCTTAACCGCCAACGGTAAAGTAGACCGCCGCGCCCTACCAGCACCAGATTTATCGAGGCAAGAGCCAGAAGCCACCTTTGTTGCTCCCCGTAATCAAGTGGAACGCCAGTTAACAGAGATTTGGGAACAAATTTTAGGTGTCCAGCCCATTGGTGTAAAAGATAACTTCTTCGAGCTAGGAGGACATTCTATCTTAGCAGTAAAACTATTTTGGCAAATTGAAAAGACATTTAGTAAAAACCTGCCACTTGCGATTCTTTTCCAGTCAGGTAGTGTAGAAGCTCTAGCCAAAATCATCTGCCCAGAAGAAGATTTAACAACAAACTCAGCTTTAGTAAATACCTTAGACCAATCAAAATCTAGCTGGTCATCCTTAGTAGAAATTCAACCCAAGGGTTCCAAACCACCTTTTTTCTGCATTCACGGACTAGGTGGAGAAGTCTTATGTTTCCGTGAATTGGCATTGCATTTGGGGACAGAACAACCATTTTACGGATTACAACCACAAGGGCTAGATGGGAAATACCCTCTCCATACCCGCATTGAGGATATGGCAGCCCACTACATTCAAGAAATCCAGACCCTTCAACCTCATGGCCCTTATTTTCTCGGAGGTTATTCCTTTGGGGGTGCAGTTGCCTTCGAGATGGCTCGACAACTCCAAGAGCAAGGCGAACAAATTGGCATTTTAGTTATGCTTGATAGTTGTCGCCCAGGATATAGCTGGCAAGCGCCATTTCTCAAGCGAGTTTTTTTGCATTTAAATAATATTCTTCAACAAGGGCCTAACTACGTTTGGCAAAAGGTTGTGAGATGGAGCTATTGGCGTAAGCAAGAACTACAAAATACATATAACCGTTACTTGGAAGACGTACTTCATGTACCTGAAACTGACAAGCATTTAAAGATTATAGATACTAACACTCAAGCAATCAGTGAATATATTTTTTCACCTTACCTTGGTCGAGCTATTCTTTTGCGGACAGAGGATAAAAATCGGGATGAAGCTATAGGCACTGAATACGCTCCTCAATTTGGCTGGGACGAGGTAGTAGTTGAAGGATTAGATATCCATTACATTCCCGGATCTCACCTTGATATACTTAAGGAACCCCATGTACAAGTGTTGGCTGAAAAATTGAGAAATTGCTTAACTCAGGCGCAGTCTCAGTCTCCAAAGAATTAATTTGAACTTTTCCGTCAGTTCATCTTCGCACAACTCAGCACTGCTGGGTTGTTTTGCCATTTCTTGGTCTAAACTTGGAAGAATAATAGAAAAATTCTTGCTAGTGGTAACTAGGATGAGATAATTATTCTGTGGAACTGGAATATTGGTAAAAATCCAATAACCAAAAGACCTGACCGATTTAATAATGCGATGAATATTGCTAGTGTCACAGATTGAACAGAGGAAATGATTGTGGCACTGAAAGCTCGAATGACTATCGTTTTTGATTTTAAGTTGGCAAGCAATCCACAACAATCCACTGATGCTATATAGAAGATTTGGACGCACAGAATTACAGATGCCAGTGTTTTCCTGCGGTGGCATGAGATATCAGTTCAAATGGCAGGATGTTCCCAATCATGAAATTCCTGCTGACAACCAGGCGAATCTGGAAGCAACTATTAGAAGGGCAGTCGAAGTTGGAATTAATCATATTGAAACTGCCCGTGGTTATGGCACTTCTGAAATGCAATTGGGAAGAATATTACCCAAGTTCGCCCGCGAAAAGTTGATTGTTCAGACCAAAATAAACCCAAAGGCAGATGCGAAAGAATTCCGAGAGACGTTTGAACAATCCTTGAAAAATCTCCAACTAGATTATGTTGACCTTTTAGGGTTGCACGGCATCAATCATCCTGAGTCGTTAGATAACAGCATCCGTCCCGGCGGCTGTTTAGAAGTAGCGAAGCAGTTGCAAGCAGAGGGAAAAGTTAGATTTATTGGCTTTTCCACACACGGCTCGACAGATATGATTGTGCAGACAATTAATACTAATCAATTTGATTATGTGAACCTGCATTGGTACTACATTAATCAATGGAATTGGGCGGCAATCGAAGCAGCTAAACGCCATGATATGGGCGTGTTTATTATTAGCCCATCTAATAAAGGAGGTTTGTTGTATGAGCCTCCAGAAAAATTAGTAAATCTTTGCGCCCCGTTGAGTCCAATGGTGTTTAATGATTTGTTTTGTTTGAGCCATCAAGAGGTGCATACCCTGAGTTTGGGAGCTGCAAAACCACAAGATTTTGATGAACACCTGAAGACTTTAGAATTAATAGATCGGGCATCAGAAATTTTACCGCCAATTTTAGCAAGATTGGAATCAGAAGCGATCGCTACTTTGGGAGAAGATTGGGTAAAATCGTGGGAAACAAATCTACCAACCTTTGACGAAACCCCTGGTGAGGTAAATATTCGGGTGATTTTGTGGTTACGGAATTTAGCGATCGCCTACGACCTAGTAGACTACGCTAAAATGCGCTATAACCTGCTTGGTAATGGAGATCACTGGTTTCCTGGCAACAAAGCCGATCGGCTAGACGAATTAGACTTAAGGAAATCTCTCGCCCGTAATCCCTACGCCGATAAAATTCCCCAATTTTTGGAACAAGCCCATCAGATGTTGGCGGGTGCAGAGGTGAAACGATTATCTCAGAGTTGAAGATTAGAAACTTAGTATATTTGATGATATACTAAGTTTTCTACATAACATATCAATAGATAGTTAGTTAATCAAGTTGGCTAACAAAAATGAAATCTGTATTTTCGCAACATTCAAAACAAATAGAATTACCTCTACAATTAGTAAGCTCTAAAAATAAATTTGCTTTCATCGATCTATTTGCTGGTATTGGGGGATTTAGAATTGCTTTACAAAAATTAGGTGGTCAATGCTTAGGCTATTCTGAAATAGACAAACAAGCTATAAAAGTTTATCAACAAAATTTTATCAGCTACTTAAACAAAGATGAAATTGAATTAGGAGATATAACAAAAATTAGTGAACTTCCTTCTTGTGTTGACATAGTGGTTGGTGGTGTTCCATGTCAACCTTGGTCAGTCGCAGGTCGTTTAAAAGGGTTTGAAGACAAGCGAGGAAAGTTATGGTTTGATGTAATTCGACTAGTTAATAAAAATAAACCTAAAGCCTTTATATTTGAAAATGTCAGTGGGTTAGCAAGCCCAAAAAATATAGATAATTTGGAACTGATTGTACATGAATTGGAAAGCATCGGATATTGTGTTAAATGGAAAGTCCTCAATGCTTATGATTTTGGTTTACCTCAAAATAGAGAGAGAGTTTTTATTGTTGGAATTAGAAATGATCTGGAAAAATGCCAAGAGTATAAATTTCCTATTCCTTTGAACATTCATCCAAAAGTTTTCGATATATTGGATGATATTAAATCTGCAAAAGTTATTGAAAAAGTGAAGTTAGATCGACATACTTTATTTAAAGGTATGATTCCACCATCCAGAACTAGATTTCAAAAAGATGATGAACTAAATGATTTCTTCATTTTTTCTGATTTAAGAAATGGACATACAACAATTCACTCTTGGGATATTATAGAAACCACTGATAGAGAAAAAATGATTTGCTTAACTCTTCTAAAAAATAGAAGAAGTAAAAAATATGGAGAGAAAGACGGTAATCCCTTATCTTTTGATAATTTTAAACAAATAATATGTGATATAGAGGTAAATGAATTAAATGAACTAGTCCAAAAAGGAATATTCCGATTTACTGCTGATCATAAGTATGAATTTGTTAATTCTAAAAATATGACAGGTATTAATGATATTTATAGAATTATTTTACCTACTGCTGATATTGTACCAACTTTAACTGCTACGGGTGCTAAAGACTACATAGCTACAGCATCAATTCATGCTAATCATCCACAGGAGTATAAAAATATTTTCTTAGAAAAAATTTATAAACAGAAAAATTTTATTCCAATCATGGCAAAACACGCTTGTAAATTACAAGGTTTTCCGAAAAATTTTGAATATCACGAAAAAGATGATGTCGCCAGAAAACAGTTTGGTAATGCTGTTCCTGTACCTGTTGTTGAGTATGTAGCTAAAGAGTTACTAAGTATTCTTGATATTTAACTAGTCTTGGTAAAAAATATCACTAAATTCAGCAGCAAAGTTTTCTTGTCCTAACTCAACAAAAATTGCTTTTAATTGCTCAAATGTGTTTTCACTTCCAGAACAAAAATCCCAAAATTCATTTTCAACCCATATATCTTGAGAAATATCTAGAGGAGAACTAGATAACTTACCTTTTTGTATTTCATACCAAGATTTGGTAAAAGGATTAAAAGGAATAGCAATGCGAGCTTCTAACCTAGCATTTGTATTTTTAGCAAGTCTATAAGCATACCACTGTAGCATTTGTTTGTTAAAAGTTTGAAAACCCGCTAGATTTGGCTGTGCAGTTTTTATATCAAAAAGATATTCAATTCCATCTTTAGACAAATGAATATCAACTCCAGTTCCGGTTGGAGGAGATTTATACATATAGGCGGCAATGTCTTGAGAATTGGTTTTTGCTGCGGCGTTTCTTAGTCTCTCTATACATTCTTTTGTTGAAACTCTCCTGTTATTAGGCTTATTTTCGCGTTCATAAACTAATTTATCCAATTCATTCTGCAAAGCTGGAGGAAACTCAGTTGGAACTAATATCTTATCTTGGATAATTTTAAATCCATTGATTTCAGCTAATGTTTTAGCTAGAGGTTCCCAAAAACTTGTTCCTAGACTTGTTTCTAATCCACCTATCAGAGAACGTATTCGTCTTTCTTTAGGAAAAATATCATCTAATACTTGGTAATTTTTGACTTTTTGATTTTTAAAAAATTTTCTAATTGAAATTTTCAGATTTTCTTTAATTCTTCGTTTAATATAGTCATCCATAATTCAATTGTCTGATGTTGATTAGGGTGGGCAAGATAAGATGCCCAACCGATAAGCTGGTAGGGTACATTACGGGTTTAAGCTAACACGCCAAGTGACATTGGGCATACTGGATGAAAAATATAAACAATAATGCCCAATGCCCAATCCTAATCAGATTTTTTCATATCTACTGATTTAACTGCCTTCGGTACGACTAGCACCTTATCAACACGATTACCATCCATATCCATCACTTCAATTCGCATACTTTGCCATTCAAAATGGTCTGCGGCGGCAGGAATGCGGCCTAAATGGGTGATCACAAAACCGCCTAAAGTTTGATAGCTACCGCGTTCATCAGATTGCCACTCTTCCATACCGAAAAGTTCCAAAAACTCCTCTACAGGCAACATCCCATCCAAAAGCCAGGAACCATCTTCGCGTTGTACAGCTTGTGGTTGATCTTGTCCATCCGTTGAAGGAACATCACCGACGATTTCGCTCATGATGTCGTTGAGAGTGACTAATCCTTGAATCACGCCGTATTCATCGACTACCAACGCCATGTGAGTGATGGTTTGCTTGAACAATTCCAAAACTTTCAAACCACGGGTGCTTTCTGGGACAAATACGGGCTGTCGCAATCCTACTGTCAAGTCTAGCGGTTCTCCTCGGAAACTCCTGGCTAATAAGTCGGTGACAGGGATAACACCCAGCACATTGTCAAGTCCTCCCTGACAAATTGGATAGCGAGAATAGGCACTATCA
>NZ_JABXKI010000155.1 GCF_017115095.1 Nostoc sp. NMS4
CGGGTGATGCGGTTGAAAATGCTGTGGTGGCAAATGTGCAATATCAAATTGAACGATTGAAGCACTCAAAGCTATTAACTAAGCGGGTGGAATCGGGTAAATTGAAAATTGTCGGGGGTCGTTACGATTTAGATACAGGTAGGGTTAGTATTATTACTTAATTTAGGGGATGAGGGAGCAATCAATTCAAAATGACGCTCTCTACGTTCGCATAGCGTCCCGTAGGGAAGGGGTACGCTCAGTACAAGTCCCCAATCCCCAATTCAATCCTGTACAGTCATTGGCAGACGAATGGTGAAAGTAGAGCCAATTCCTGGCTGACTTTTGACAATGATTTCACCACCCATCATTTGGCAAAAGTGACGGCTAATTGCTAACCCTAGTCCCGTACCTCCATACTTTTTCGTAGTTGAGGTATCACCTTGGGTAAAAGGTTGAAATAACTGCTGCTGTTGACGGTTAGACATACCAATACCTGTGTCGGTAACGGTAAAAATAATGCTACCCAAAGGAGCCTCCGGTCGAAATTCATCCTTTTCTGTGTTAACTGTTAGCGTCACTTTGCCGTTTGTCGTAAATTTACTGGCGTTACTGAGTAAGTTTAATAACACCTGCCGCATTCTAGTTTGATCGGCGTACATAGTGCCAAGTTGCTGATCAAAATCCACTTCTAAAATATTGGCATTTTTTTCTATAGCTGGTTTGACTGTGAGAACAACGTTATGAATCAGCGTTGCAATCTCGAATGTCTCTGGATAGAGGGTCATTTTCCCCGCTTCAATTTTTGACAAGTCGAGGATTTCGTTAATTAGGTGTAGTAGATGTTTACCAGCAGCGTTAATTGTTTCTAAGTCTGTGATAAAGTCTGCCGATAAACCAAGATCGGTAGCGTCGTCTTCTAGTAGTTGGCTTAAGCCAATGACAGCATTTAATGGTGTGCGTAATTCGTGGCTGACATTGGCTAAAAATATGCTTTTTGCCTTGCTAGCAGCTTCGGCTAATTCTTTTGCTTGTTGTAGTTCTTTGGTTCGCTGAGATACTCGCTCAATCAGACGATTTAGAGATTTGGCGAGTAGGCCAATTTCATCATCGGTGGTGACGGGCGCTCGCAAGTCGAAATTATGTTTCCTGGCAACTTGTTCAGCTACTTGGGTTACAGTGATAACTGGTTCTGCGATCGCTCGACTGGTACGCCAAGCTACGATCGCTGCGATCGCTACCGAAACCAGCATACTAGCGATCACGATAAATCGCTCAACTATTCTCGCTTGCTCAACGGCTTTTTGCCTTTCTTGCTCTTGATCTTCAGCAGTTTGCAAGATGTTAGTCAAGCTTTGAGAAAGCTGATCTAGCCGCATGGCTGTTTCACCACGCATAATTGTTAATAATTGCGATCGGGCAGAGGCAATCTTCTGAGGCTGCACTTTTTGGGAGTCAATTTTCTGTAAGACGACCTCGATTTGGTCAACGTAAGCTTTTAAATTAGTCTTATAATCCAGCAATAACGTCTGTAAAGTCGAACTTGTTGCTGCTAGTCTTTTAGGTTTACTGTCGATAAATCCGCCAATTTTTGACTCTAGTTGCTTGGCTTTTTCAACATTCTTCAGAAAATCAGCTTTTTTGCTTTGCAGTTGTTGTGAATTTTCTAATACAGCAACTAAATTAGAACTATGTAATTGCGCCCCTACTACTGCATCTTTATAATTACTCAGTAGTTGCCCTTGTTCATAAGCTTGATTAAACTGTCTAACTTCCCTTCCCCGGTAGTAATTAGCAATCACTAACCCAGTCAGTGAGCCAAAAAAGCCAATTCCGATCGCTACAAAATACCCATAGCCAATTTTTTGATGGATACGCCAAGAACTAGCTTTGAGTTTCCCTCGTGAAGGAAATTCTATGGTTGGGAGTTCGTCTGTCGATGACTCTTCGGCTGACACTTTTTTGCTTTCTGAACTGCTGTAGGTAGGGGTTGGCTTTTGAGTTGGCATTTCTCAAACCTCCTTGCCTTCCCGCAAAAATAATCAAATTAGTCTAGCTTGTGAAAATACCTTAATTATTCATTAACATCTACATTATCTTCTTTTATCGCCAGAGCAAATCATTGCTTACTAGATAATTAGCATAGCCTTACATTTTATAAGTTATTTTTGCAACAAGTTTTTTAAGTATAATTACTACTTGTAACTAAATTTACCTTTTTCATCAGCAACGATATAGTTTCCTGCACTAAAAACCTGCTTGAGAGCTTCTTCTCCTTAGTACACTACTTTTCTAAATATGCAGTTGATAGCAAGTAATGAGTTCTTGCGATCGCCTACGCCACTACTCTACCTTACTGCTTCCTTATAAAATTAATACAATCAGGAAAAAACAAAAGGTTTGACGATTATTGGGCGTTAGGAGTTAGGAGTTAGGAGTTAAAAGTAGAGACGCGAAAAATCTTTGTCTGTACAAGGGTTAGGAGTTTTATTTATCTCTTTGTCTCCCTTGTCTCCCTTGTCTCCCTTGTCCCCTCATCTCCCTGCTCCCTACTCCCTGCTCCCTCATCCCCCCAATCCCAAATACCATAAAATAGATTAAAAGTCTAGTCTATGTGAACACACAAAAATTCTTATTACGTATTAATATCAATACGAATGCGTTAATTGACGAACGCGGCTTAAGATAGCTTTAATATCGGCTAAAATCGACTTCTAAGCTTATATAAATGAGAGGTGGACTGATTTTTGCATGATTTGTACTTAGATTTAGTACGATTATTAGCAAATCACACGAAATGGGATAATCACAACCTGATGATTCCAGTTGATTCCAAAATATAGAACTCAGGAAGTTGATTATAATACATCCTGCTGCCTTCTGAGTTCTATCCTCCTACTGACTGTCTACCTTGTAGTTAGATGCAGTAGATAGTACGAGGCAACTATGGTTATAGGACACTCAAATCTTTTTGTGCCTTTTACCAAATTGTACTGATGCACAAGTGCATTACCTAATCAATAACCTTTTGGTTGTAATTATCCAGATTAGAAAAACTCAACTGTCAAATTAATAGGAGTGAAAATGCCAGAACAAGAATTTACCGAAACCGCATCTAAAGAGACTACAGTGGCAGAGATCAACAGCCAAACAGGAACCATTACCAAACTCCAGCCTCCCGCACAGTCTCAAGACGAATGGCTAAAATACGGGGAGCAAGTTTCTACTTTTTTAGCAACATTACCAGAATATCTGGGAAGCTTCTTTAATCAATATAAGCAACCCCTGGTGACAGTTGGTTTAATTGTAGGGTCAATTGTTGGAGTTAAGGTACTCTTGGCAATATTAGATGCTTTGAATGATATCCCCTTGGTAGCGCCTACTTTTGAGTTGATCGGTATTGGTTACTCTGCCTGGTTTGTTTACCGCTATTTACTCAAAGCCTCAACTAGGAAAGAGTTAACTAGTGAAATCACCACTCTTAAATCACAAGTTGTCGGTAAACACATTCCAGAAGCTTAATATCTAATTATCGCTTCTCTACGAACGCGAACAGCGTGTCGCAGACAGACGCTACGCATAGCTTGCTCCTGTAAGAAGTACGTTCTAATTGCCAATCACTGAAGTCTGAACGCCGACTCTGGCATTCAGACTTCTCTCAAAATTCCTGAAGAGATTTTTTAACAATTTGTAATATCAAGACTGCACACATAATGCTATTCACCCTAGAGGTTGCTGACTCCGATCCTGGTTTAATTACGAATTAGTAATTAGGGCTTGGTGTAGAATAATGCGTATCAACTGGATGCTTGGCTTGTGCCGACTGCGTTAAGTCGGATTAGTTGGAAACTAATAATTGTCGGGTGTGAACCTGGCATTGCACCGAGATGCCAAATGAAGTAACGCATTCTGAAGGAACGAGAGCAATGAGCAATCTCGCACTTAAAATTGGCTGCTACAACTACGACCACACGCGTGCGTTGTTCGATGGCACCGTAAAGATCGACGGCGTTGATGCCACCTTCGAGGGTGCCCACATCGTCTCGGAAATTTTCGAGCGCATGGTGCGGCAACGCGCGTTTGACGTTTCGGAACTGGGGTTGACCTACTATCTCCGCACCCTCGACCTAGATGATCCGCCGTTCATCGCGCTTCCGGTGTTCCCGAATCGCAATTTCCGACATTCGGCGATCTTCATCAACACATCGAGTGGCATCAAAACGCCGCAAGACCTTGCAGGTAAGACCATCGGCGAGTTCGCTCTATACGGCCACGATGCGGGAGTGTGGCCGAAGGGCATTCTGTCGGACGAGTACGGCGTGACACCGGATCAGTGCCGATGGATCGTCGGCGGCACTGATCATCCCATTCCGCCATTCGATTTCATCCCGCAACTGCATCCGGCGAACGTTGAGGTGACGCACGCGCCGGAAGGCAAAGCGTTGGGTCCGATGCTCGAAGCGGGAGAGATCGACGCGCTCATCTCGGTAGACGTTCCGCAGTGCGTGCTAAACCGTTCACCGCAGGTGGCGCGACTGTTCCCCGACTACGAGCCAGTCGAACGCACGTACTACCAACACACCAACATTTTCCCGATCATGCATGTTGTCGTAATTCGTAAAGAGCTTCTCGCGCAACATTCAGGTTTCGCGCAGTCCATCTACCGAGGCTTTTGCGACTCAAAGGAAGTTGCGATGGAGCAATATCGCAAAGGCGCGCTAAAGCAACACATGGCCGTTATGATTCCCTGGTTTAGTAAATTGTTCGACGAAAACCGCCTCCTGTTCCCGGACGATTGGTGGCCTTACGGGGTCGAAGCGAATCGCAAGGCGATCGACACATTCTTGCGCTATCACTTTGAACAAGGTCTCTCGCAGCGGCAACTGAAGTGCGAGGACATCTTCGTGCCGGAGTTACTCACAACGTAAGGCGCTTTTTGAAATCGTTCGCGTATATGGTATTGGGTTTCTCCAGAACGAATCGCACTTACTTGTATCTCGGCTCAATACCACTTTCGGTATCACTGCTCATTTTACTGTGAGCTTCTTTTTCTTTTTCAGCAAGCCCTAATTATTGTTGAGACGAACCTCTGGTGGGCAATTTAGCCTTTGGGTTTGGTTTTGGAGTTTGTGAAAGTTCTGGAGATATTTTAGGGGAGCGCACTATATTAGCAGATGTAATTGCCTCCAATTTGCCCCGTTTTACTAAAGCTTGATGAATCATCGCTGCCACTTCTGCCCGACTAGCTACTTTGTTGGGATCGAGGATTTGGGGGTTTGGATAGTTAACTACTAGACCATTGGTTGTAGCAGCCGCAATTTTGCTAATAGCATAAGGTGGAATGTCTTTAGCATCTTTATAGACACTGATAATCTGATTTGGGGAAGTAGGTGCTTTCAAATTCAATCCACTGACAAGGGCAACTAAAACTTGCACACGCGAAATATTTTGTTGTGGTTTGAAGGTTTTTTTCGGGTAGCCTTTGAGAAATCCGGCACTGATAGCTTGGTCAATTGCTGGACTTGCCCAGAATTTTGTTGGTACATCTTGAAATGCGATCGCAGTCTTAGATGGTTCTTGGTCAAAGGCTTTTTCTAGTATGGCAGCAAATTCGGCGCGGTTTACAGGCTGATTTGGTCTAAATGAATAATCAGGAAACCCTTTGAGAATCCCACGGGCAGAAAGAACGTCTATAAAACGCCGACTCCAAAAGTTATCTGGCACATCATTAAATGCAATTGGCGGTGGAATGATTGATTTTGGTTTTGCCGGAGTTACTAAAGGCAACGCTGATGATTTAAGTGATGACTCAAGTTCTGTTGGAGAGGATACAGGTGCTTGTGCTTGCGGCGATTGAGTTGGGACTACCAGGATAGATGGTAATACTGCGCGGTAAGGAGTTGCGCTGTTAGTTGGGAATGAACGTGTCGTGGGTTCAACAACAGCTTCCGGTGGAGAAGAGGGCAAAACGTTGTCGGGGACTGCATAAGGTTTTACCTTGGCAGTAGCAGAGGGCAATACTGGATTTGGTTGAACACTAGGAGATGGAGTGGAGGAAGGCAATAGCAGCCCGTTTAAGTTCCAACTAGAATCCCTGCGGGACAATGACCAAAAAAGAATCGCTCCGATAGTGGCGAAGGCAACCAGAATGGCTATAAATTCATCAAAGCCAAGGGCAGTTTTTTGAGATGACTCCGGTTCGGAAGGAGGTCTATTTGTCATCGTGATTACCCTGGTAGCAGTAAAATTTGTGTCTAAACAAATTAAGCCACAGATGACTGTTTTACACCAGCCCTTTTTTAATTCGTAATTCGTAATTCGTAATTCGTAATTCGTAATTCGTAATTCGTAATTCGTGATTCGTAATTTATAGTACAATATTAGGCTTCTGGTTCAACGCCGAGCGATCGCAATTGGGCAGCTAGGCGATCGGCTCTTTGGGATTCCTGTTCGGCTCTTTCATCGCCACTTAACAACAAATTACCTTGTAAATCCCACCAACGCAGCCAGGGTAATTCCACATTCTGATAAACTCCTTGCCATAAACCTAATTCAACACCCAAAGCAACTATAGGATAATGTCCTCGTTCATTTGGTGGTAAAACCTGATACTGTCTTTCAATCAGATGATAAAGTTCTAGGCTGGCTTTACTCGCTTCATAAATGCCATAGAAGGGAGGACGAATGACTTGCTCATAAATCCAAAATTTACCCTTCAAAGGAGTTTTATCTCGTTCTTCACTACCGTCCCCAGAGACAAATTCTAAGACAATCAACGGGGCAATAAATTCTCGCCACATCACATAAGAACGTCGGGTTTGTCCATTGATCAAAAATGGTACATTCGGGACATAAAACCAATCTGGTGCTTCTGCGCCTTTTTCAAGGGGATCGGTCAAGCGCCAGTAAATGCCTAAGTCTTGCCCTATACAGTATTCATCTTCAGGATTTAATTGCTTGAGGATGGGTGTAATAGAGTCAGTTAGGAGGATGCTTTGGGGATGCTCTTGCCAATTTTTGCCTCCGGCACGCTCCGCGAACACGAACGTACCATCGGACTCAGGGAGTTGAGTATGATCGGGGAAGGGAAAAGGAGTCAGAGCGTTGGGTGGATTGGTTACAGAGGTCATAACGCTACCTTTGCACTCTTCGTAAGGTTATTTATTAGTTTAGCTTGCGTAGGCGTAGCCCGTCGTAGACATCGCTTTCTCAATATTCTCCACCCAGATTATAAATCGCATGCCAATTACTTCCAGTCGCCTAAGTAAAGATTTTCACCTTGACAGACCAATAGTTTTATTAGATACGTAAAGTAAAACCGGATTTTGAGGATGGCAGAATGTAAAATATTAACTTATTCTTTACCTGTGTTTGAAAAAATCAGGGTGTCTAGTGCCAGAAGAATTCAGTTACCAAATCTCACCGCCATTTTTGTCTCTTGGTAGCGATCGCGATCTTGATTTAGATTCAACTCTTCAAGAACTACCAATGTACAATTTCTCCGTGGAAATCAACCACACCGGTATGGAAGTGGCTAGTTTTTTGGAAAAATACCCTCTTTTACCAGGAGTAATTTTGGTAGAACAGGGACAGTTCATTGGGATGATTTCGCGGCGACGACTACTAGAATTTTTGATTCGTCCATTTGGACAAGAGTTATTTGTTCAGCAACCCTTAGCTGTTCTCTATAGCTATGCGCGGACACCGATTTTGCTAGTTGCTGAGACAACATCAATTTTAACTGCGATGCAACTTAGCTTAAAGCGATCGCCAGAATTATTAGCAGAACCAATTGTCGTCCAAACAGAATCTGGTGCTTATAAATTGTTAGATGTCCAAGAATTAAATATTATTTCTTGGCAAATTCGAGGAATCGATAATCTGATCCGTTATGAACGCAGTCAAGCCCAAATGATTCAAAATGATAAAATGGCAAATTTGGGTCGTTTGGTAGACGGCGTAGCCCACGAAATTTTAGACCCAGTGGGTTTTATTTGGGGTAACATAATTTATGTTTCAAACTACAGTCAAGATTTACTCAAACTCATAGCGGCTTACGATCGAGAGTTACCAGCAGTTTCTCAAGCAATTAATCAGATTAAAGAAGAAATTGAATTTGATTTTTTAGAACAAGATTTGTCGCGATCGCTTGCTAGTATTCGCACGGGAGCAGAAAGATTAAAAAAACTCGTTACTAGCTTGCAAAACTTCTGTCATATTGATGAACTTTTTCCTAAACCAGTAGATTTACACGCCTGTATAGATAGTATTATTTTATTGATTAATAGCCGTCTTCAAGGAGAAATTGAAATCGTCAAATACTACGGTCAATTGCCCCCAGTGTATTGCTTTATGGGACAGCTAAACCAAGTTTTGATGAATATTTTTAGCGAAGTTGTAGATACTTTACTCAATGAAGCAGTGAGACAGCAGTTACATTTAGAAGAGACAAAGACTGTTCAAAAACCCAGAATTGAGATTACCACAGAAGTTATATCACAAGAAGCAAGTAACCCAGATGCACCAGATTCTCGCTGGGTTTTAATTCGCATTGCTGACAATGGCTCTGGAATGTCTGAAGAATTACAACAGCAAATTATGGAGTCTTTTTCTCTTGAAACAAAGAATGGCAAAAATACAAGTTTAGCAGTAAGTTATCGAATTATCACTGTGAGACATGGCGGTAAATTAAATTTTCATTCACAGATGGGTATAGGTACAAAATTTGAAATATTGTTACCTCTGGTGTAATGCTAAGGAATATGGATTAAATAAAATGCAAAACTTCATACTGTCTCTAGCTTCCCTCTCCTTTATAAGGCTAAGGTGTATACACAAGTCTGAAATAGCTGATTAACCAGGGTTTTACCCCACCCTAACCCTCCCCGATGCATTGCTAGATTTCCGGCTTCCCCCCAATGCATCGGGGGGATTAAGGGGGGTAATTTGACTTGTGTGTACACCGTAGCCTTTATAAGGAGAGGGATTGAGGGTGAGGTAAGCCAGGAACATAAATTGTCTGTTATTTGATTCTTATTCCTAAGTAGGTAGGCGTAAATATTTGTCGTTGAGATAAGGCAGGAGGAAATAGGGTTTTAACCTCGTTTATCTTTCTTTACATAGCTTGGTTTTAATCTGCCGACCTACTTAAGCTAATTCGTAACTGCCGGTTTTTGCTTATTGCTAACTTCTAAAGGCAGAAAAATCGTTAAAACTTCGCCGTAGTGTGGACGCTGGCGCACAATCAGTTTGCCACCGATCGCCTGAAACAAATGCTTGGTTGCAGCGATATTCAAACTAATCGTACCTGTTTCTGGTTGGAACATCAGCAGTTGACCTAGAGCTTTACGAATTGGTGGTGTTGCAGGTGTGGCAGCTTTATTTGAATCTTTGCACCGGAATTGCGGCGACAATTGTAACTTCAGTTGATCTCCTGCTGGAATAACTTGTACTTGAATATGGCTACCAGAGGGTAAGCTGCGAGTAAAATTTTCTATCAAACCAGTAAGAACCTGATCCAGCATGGTAGGATTGCTTACCACTGTCGGTAGTTGCTGGGGTAAAACAACATTTAAAGTTAAATTCCGCCGATGCGCTGCTTGTTCCCAACGAGGAATGCTTTGCTGCAACACTTGATCTAAAGACATCGGCGTGAGTTGGGTTTTTGGCGATTTTGCAGAAGCAGTAGTTTCCAGTTCTGCGGCTTTAAACAGCAACTCCATGCGATCGATTTGCTCGGTACACTCGTGATCGATAATTTTTAAGCGGTTGATCGCACTAACATCTAAGTCTTGCCGCTTCAACAGCAGACGAGTCATGGTGCGAATAGTTGTTAAAGGTGTGCGGACTTCGTGAGCGAAGGCTTGGAGCAATTCTACATCGGGATTTGGGCATTGGGCATTGGGGAAAACTCTTCTTCCTTGCTCCCCTACTCCTCTGTTCCCCTGCTCTCCTGCTTCTTCCCCAGTCGCTAGTAAACAGTCTCTATTCTCTTCTGGCTCTGTTAATTCCTGAAGTAACAACTGGCTAAACTGAATAATCATTCGGTAGTCTGGTGCTACGGGAGAATACTGTTCTACTAATGCGTCCAAGCGGGCAAACAAGTCTGGATTAGCCAGCATCACCCTTGCCCCTAGCGATCGCCAAGCTTGCTGCACTACCTCTGGCTCAAAAGAAAATGAAAAGGTTTTTTTACCGTTTTTGTGGGTTGCTAAAACTAGTACTAATCTAAATTTATCTGTAAAAACCAAGCAAAACTGTTCATTCCCCAGTGGATCGGCAGGTAGTAAAGGAAGTACAGATTCGTGGGGAGCAATCTCTTCATTGACAGACGCGTTGGCGTAGCCCGCCACAGGCATTGCACCTGGCATCTGAAATGGCATCAGCGCCAAGGGGTTAAATGGTTTCGCCGTAAAAGTTACTGTTTGTAAACTTTGAGTTAGTTTTGGCTGACTAAATAAGGGTGCTGGTGCAGCTAAAACCAATCCTTGGTTTGTGTCAGGTGAAGGAGCTGCTAAAGTGTTTAATAGCAAATGTTCTGTCGCTGCGAGACTGACGCGCCACTGCTGCTCTGCTTTCGCAGGTGAACATTCAGCCACACTTGATTGATTTTGGGCTAAGATTTCGCTCAGGCTTGGCAATATCCATTTGTACACAGGCTTTCACCCCTTAATTCAAGAGCGACTAACAGCGTCTAGGGTAGACATTTCACTACTATTTAAGACGTTATAGTTATTTGTGTACTGTTGACAGTGGTAGAACCGAACAATTCAGGGGCAATTTCCCCTCTAAGTGCGATGTCTACGATGTTCACTGAGCCAAGTCGTTCGCGGAGCGTCTCGCAGAGAAGTGCGGGCTATGCCTACGCAGTTATGGGCTGAAAAATACTTGGGCTGACTTTTAGCGATGGTTCCGCTACTCGAATTAATTAGGATTGTAATTACAAACATTGCGATCGCAATCTAAAATCGCGTACCGATATCTTCCGTAACTACATCTGCCAGAATGATGGCGATCGCCTTTTTTTGAGTAGATTAGCAATAGAATATCTCAAAGGCACTTTATGACTTCTTTTCAAACGTCAGTTGAAAATTTGGTACTAGTTGCTGGTGCGACTGGTGGAGTTGGGCAACTAGTGGTAGGTAAGCTGCTAGAGAAGGGCTGGAAAGTTCGTGTGCTGACACGCAATGCCGCAAAAGCTGAAGAGATGTTTAACCAGAGAGTCGAAATTGCCGTAGGTGACATCCGCCAGCCAGCTACACTGCCAGCCGCCACATCAGGTGTCACCCACATCATAAATTGTACCGGAACCACTGCCTTCCCCTCTAAGCGATGGGAGTTTGACCAAACCCCGAACTTGATTGAATGGGGAATCACTTTCCTTAATCCCCAATCTAGTCAAGCAAAAGCAAAGAATAGTCCAGAAAAAATCGATGCCCAAGGTGTCAGCAACCTAGTAGCAGCAGCACCCCGAAATTTGCAGAGGTTCGTTTTCGTCTCTTCCTGCGGAATTCTCCGTAAAAATCAGTTTCCTTTTAGTATTCTTAATGCTTTTGGCGTGTTGGATGCCAAACAGAAGGGAGAGGAGTCCATCATTAATTCAGGATTACCCTACACCATTATCCGCCCAGGACGACTCATTGACGGGCCTTACACTTCATACGACCTCAACACCCTCCTGAAGGCAAAAACAGGTGGTAAATACGGTGTGGTACTAGGCACTGGAGATACACTTTCAGGTGATGCCAGCCGTATTGACGTAGCAAGCGCTTGTGTGGAATGCCTTCTTCAGCCAAGTAGTTCTAGGAAAATTTTTGAAATCGTCAACCAGGCAGAAAGACCACCTGTAATCGACTGGGAAACTCTTTTTTCCTCGCATTAATATTCAGGAGGCAGGAGTAACCATTTTAAATTTTGAATTTTTAATCCAAAATCCAAAATTTAAAAAAGTTTCAAGCCCCTGAATTTATTCATGGCATAAATCTAAAATCCAAAATCTAAAATTTTAGATTCAAGCCCCTGCATTAACGGGACTTAGACAAAAATTAAGCCCAAATGTAGCCCAATTTAACGAGTCTTCTACCTATCTCATGGGCTTATTCCGAGACTACCTTTGGTCCAACTCCGCACAGTTGATTAATGGCTATAACCCTTATGGCACAAATAACTTAGCTGTTTGGGCTTAGATGTTCCTCTTTGGACACCTTGAGAATTTTGGATCTAGTACCGCAAGGCGGAAGTCAAAAGTCAAAATTTTTTTCAAATTGATATTAACTTGAACCTGCCATTTCTCACGAGTAACCAAGTTAAATAATAGGAGATTCCTATGCTTGAAGCCATTGAAATTTCTGACGATCGCATTTCTACCTTAGTACGCCCAGGTGCTTCACTGCAAAAGCTGGCAACCGGTGCAGTCCAAAGCGAAGGCCCTGTTTACTTCCATGAAGATGATAGCGTTGTCTGGAGTGACGCTCACGGCAACCGCCTGTTGCACTGGAATTCTAGCAATAATGTGAGTGTCATCCGAAACCCATCTGATTATCAAAGTGGTAATTACCGCGACTTAGAAGGTCGTCTGGTTGCTTGTTCCTCCGGCTTGCGTGCTATTATTCGACGCGAAGACGATGGTGAATGGAAGACTTTAGTCGATCGCTACCAAGGTAAACGCCTAAATAGTCCAAATGATTTGCTAGTCAAAAGTGACAACACGATTTGGTTTACCGATCCGCCTTATGGGATCACCGAGCCAAACCAAGGTTACGGCGGCGAACAGGAACAACCTGGAAGTTACGTCTACCGCTTCGATCCGGTAAAAGGTGAGATTTATCCTGTAGTAACGGATATGGTGCGCCCAAATGGGCTGGCTTTCAGTCCAGACGAAAGTTTACTGTATGTTTCAGATACAGCCGCGTTTAATATTCCTGGCGGGCCTCATCATATTCGCGTCTACGATGTTGTAGATAATCGCTATGTAAAAAATGGGCGTGTATTTGCAGTCATTGAGCCAGGACAACCGGATGGATTTCGGGTTGACGAACACGGGAATATTTTTACTAGTTCTGAAGACAGTGTGCAGATATACGCCCCAGATGGGACTAAGCTAGGAAAAATTTTCATCCCAGAGACAAGCACTAATCTGACTTTTGGCGGTAAGAAACACGATCGCCTATTTATCACAGCCGGTCATTCTTTATATGCTATCGACCTTAATACCCGTGGTGTACAATTATGATTTATCAATTTGGGCTGGCTTTAGCGATCGCCTTTTTTCTAGCTGAATTTAATTTCCCCCAACTAAGTCCACACTTGTTAAGTTCACTCTCTTTTGTATACCCTGACGGATTTCCAGGATTGGCACTTTTACTATTAAGAGTTAGTCTTGGTTGGTTATTTATACTACACGGCTATCCCAAGATAACGCATCTTAAACAGTGGGCTGATTCACTAAAAACACCTGTATTTCTTTGCTTTGTATCGGCTGCATCTATGTTAGGTGGCGGAATTTTTCTCATGATTGGATTCCTCACACTTTTGGCAACCTTACCGATTCTCTCCTCAATGATTTTTGCGATCTATTTAGACATTTCTGGGAGCAAGCCCTTTGTAGCCCAAGATCCATACTTAATCCCTGAAGAACAGTATCAGGGCTCTTTAGGAAAAGGTGAACCGCCAAGTTGGGAAAAAGCGTTTATGTATTGCGTTATGCTGATTGCGATCGCAGTTTTAGGCCCTGGTGCTTATTCAGTTGATGCTTTAATTTTTGGACGCTGAAACATACATTATTTACAGCAGAATTCAGGATTCAGAATTCAGAATGGGCTACGCCCCGCTACGCTAACAGGAGTAAAACACGCTTTATACCTGGTTTTGAGACTTAGCTTCTGTAACTCACTTTCCTTGAAATCTGCTGTAGTCAACCATTTTATTTAAGAGCAGCTAAAGTCCTGCGTCCAATTATTCCGTCTGCTCTTAATCCTTTAGACTTCTGAAATTTGATCGCAGCAGCACGAGTCTTATTATCAAATACACCATTTACACTTCCTGTATAGAATCCTTGTTGCTTTAAAGAATTCTGAACAGTTTTCACAGTCTCTCCCCTGCTGCCTACTGTCAATACACTACCAGTACTACGTCTTGCCACATTATTAGACTTGCGCTTGGCATTAATCTTTGGTGCAGCATTAGGCTTTTTGATGGTGTTGCCTTGCGGAGTAGCTTGGGCAATGTGGGTAGCAGTAGTGTGGGTTTTATTATTAGTTAAAGAGTAAGCCGGCACAGCAGTAGCTAGAGTCAAAGCAGGGAGCAAAGCAAGTATTTTCCAATTCATCTTCTTGTTCCTTCAAACTGTATGAGATTTTGCAATTTCTATTTGAAGAGTCATCTTCATAAGGGACTGTGCCTTAAGTGATTCTCCCCTGTAAATTCTGGTGTGTGGGTTTAGTCTGAGACTATTCCCGAAGCCAGAGCTATAGCATCACACGTTGTCTTGACAAAGATATTGCAAAATTGTGACAAAAGCATGACTAAATGTATTAAAATTTATGTCGCACGAAATTGCGCTCTTAATTTATCAAACAGAATTCAGGAATCAGTTGGTCACTGAGCGTAGTCGAAGTCACCACCTAACTCCTGAATTCTGACTTTTGAATTCTTCTTCCAGAGAATTTGACTAATCTCCTTCTCGAATGAGCAAAATTGTATGTCCGTCAGGATCTTTTATTAAATAACCTTGCTTGTCAGAAAATGAGCTATCTATAATCGGTACTTGATTCTGCCGTAGCTTATCTATTAGCGGCTCAATATCATTGACAACAAATTTAATTTGCACACTCGCAATATCGTAACTTTTCCAGTCACTTGGGATAGAACGGCCTTTTCCAGGCAAAATGTAGTCTAATAGTTCAATTCCGACACCATTTTGAACTGATTGCAGGGCTGTAATTCTCACTTTGGCTCCTGGTAAGTTATCCAAGTGAGTTTGAGTTGTACGCCAGTTAAGGCTGTGGCTAGCAATTTGCATTCCCAAAAGGTCGCAGTAAAAGTGTAGACTTTGCTCAGTGTTAGAAACTGCGATCGCACTATGATCGATTCCCAAAAATAAGCTATGACTGTTTTGATGCCATTTATCTTTACCTTTATCAGCCGGAAACCAAATTAACTCTAAATCATGATCATCAGGGTCTTTAAACTTAAAAGCGCGGACACCACCAGATACTTCATTATCAGATAGTATTGTTTGAGGAGCATCTGAAATTGGTTCAATGGGAAATGAACGCAAGTGAGCATAAGCGCGATCCATATCATTGACTACAATCGCCAGATGTTGAAACCATAGGTCATTACTTTGTGAATCGCTAGGAATTGGTTTACCCGGAATGTTGAGATACTCTATCAATTCGATAAATTCGTCTCCTAGTTGTAAGGTAACAATGCGAACTTTTGCCCCAGGCACATATTCTAGATCGCTGTAATTGTGTCCTTCAACAGTAATATCGGAAACTAATTTAAAATCCAGCGATTGTTGATAGAAATTTAAAGAGCGATCGCAGTTTTTGACTGTTAATTCAATAGCTCGAATTCTTTGCACCTGTACATTGCTATGAATAGGTGTATTCATCAATTAAAGCCCCCTTTACCTTTGCCAATCTCTAGTGAGTGGACTGTCAAGCTAGTAATGAAGAGTTTGTAGTAAGCACTTTAGTGCTTAAAAATAATGACTAAAGTGCTTAATACGAACTTCTTTACCCATCAATTTAAGCTTGACAGATTACTAATTACTAGTACACAGTCCTTGTATTCTGTTGGTAGGTAAAAACCCCACCCCGGAGTGTCTGGCTTAATTTAATACTTGCGACTTGCAACTTCCGACTTCCGACTTCATTTTTTATCCTCCGAACCCAACATTTTCAATAATTTTCGTGCAGCTAAAACGCCCATAACTCCTGCACCAACCACTTCCACTGCTTGAACAACTTTTTTGCCCACATTATTAGGATCAAGATGATGATGAAAAATCTCTTCATCCAGCCATTCAGTAGTGGCTTTGAAATCATGAATTGGAGTTGGTAATAGCGTTAAATAAGTGCCTTGACGGATTAAATGCCCTGATTCACCTGCAACTTCAAAAACATTGAAAAGGTTAGCAGCAGCATCATTTAACCCCAATTTTAAGAGAGTTCCGCGTATATTTACCTTTACTGGTTTGAGGTCTTCGCCCAGGGCTAATGCTTTCAAATTTCGAGCAATAGTGGCTCCTTGCTGAAGAGCAACTTGGGCGGTTGGCGAGAACGGTTTATCCTGAACTACTGTACAATCGCCACCTGCAAAGACTTCTGGAAAGTCGAGTAGTTGCATTGTGGGAGTAACTAAAAGGCGATCGCTACGATCTCGATGTTCTGAGGAAATCGGTAAATCTTTAATTAGTGGATGAATCGAAGTACCGGCTGTCCAAATTGTGGTATGTGTTGGCAATGTCTCAATTTGCTGATTGCGCTTATACTCAATGGCGTTGGCGTGAATAGTAGTCGCTTCTGCACCCGTAATAATTTCAATTGGGATCGTGCGTTTTTGTAATTCTTTCTCAGCAGTTTGGCGCAGAGGAGCGTTAATATCACCGTTGAGGATTTCTTTACCGTGATTGAGCAATACCACACGGATTTCACTAGAATTTCCTCCCATAGCAGTATACCAATGTGGAAGTAAATCAGCTAAAGTTGCTGCCATTTCTACACCACTTGCACCACCACCGACTACAACTATTGTTAGCAGTTGACGACGTTGTTCTGCATCTTCTGTTTTGATTGCTTTTTGCAAACATTCGCCTAAATGCCGATCGAGAGCGATCGCATCTGCTTCTGTCCAAAAAGGGAAAGCGTATTCTTTAGCACCTTCAAGATGATGATAACTAGTAACACTACCCAAAGCTAATACTAAGTTACTGTAGTTATATGAATTTCCTGAAGCTAATTTGACTTGTTGTTCATGTAAGTCTATCGATTCTACTGTATCTTGAACAAAAATAACACCACTGCCTTTAAGTAATTCCACAAAACGCGGTACTACTTGAAAAGCATCCATCTCGCCACTGAAATATTCGTAGAGTAACGGCTTAAAGCAAAAGCCTTCATTTCGATCGATCAAAATAACAGAGCGAGGATAATGTTCGTGAGCTAGATTTAAGGCTGTAAATAAGCCGGTGAAGCCACCACCGACAATCACAGTTTGGTAAACTGGGCTGTTCATGAAATATTCTCCCAAGTCTCAGGAATTTTCTAGGATGTTACGCATTTAAATCCAGATTTTTTGGATCGCGCAGAGGTGCAAAGAAGAAAAAGTCTAAAATTAAGACTTTTACGAAAATACTAATGACAAATGACAAATGACAAATTCGCTATATGAATAAAAATAACGCAATTAAAAAGACGCTGAGAAACAAAGCGAAACCAATAGCGTATTCAACTCTGCGACTAAAAAATCCGACAGCAGTGATTAGAGCGATCGCTAATCCGATAATGCCAATATATTGCTCTTTTTGTAAATTCCGGGCAATGAGTGGATCTTTACCTGGTGCGGGAGTTTCTTGAATTGCTTTTGGCGCGAGTTCTGATGCTGGTAGTTCTTGGATGAATAAATTCATAAAGTTACTCCTGAAAATTATTGGTGAATTGAAAACTTTTATGCTTTCCAAAGGTAGAGAAGTGAGAAAAGGAAGACCCAAATTACATCAACAAAGTGCCAAAATAGAGTAGTCGCACTTGTCCCGAAGTGAGTTTTATTATAATTGCCTGGAATGAATGAGCGAATCAGCATAATTATCTGAAGCACAACACCAGCCAGAACGTGTAACCCGTGGAAACCTGTTAGCAAATAGAATGTGGAACCAACTAATCCTGTAGTAATCTTAAAATCGAGATTTTTCCACTCAATTAATAGACCAATTAAGAAGTAAGTTCCCATTGCGATCGTGATTAGCCATAGCCAGCGAAATTTCCATAGCTGATTGCGCTTGAGGGCATTTTCTGCTATTTGAATAACAAAGCTACTAGAAAGTAATACTACCGTATTAATAATCACGAGTGTAGACAATTCTGGGCCAGAAATACCGGGTGGTAGCCAGTTAGTAGTATTCAGTCGCAGAGCAACATCAGTAAAGATAAAACTCAAAAAAATGATGCTTTCTGACAACAGAAATACAGTAAACCCGAACATTCCTTTGCCATGATGATCTTCATGACTTCCGCCACCACTCGGCAAAAAGCGCTGTAACCAATTCGGTAAGCGTCGCCGCCACTGATCAAAACGGATCGGACTTTCATCTAAATGGATTCTGCGATGTTGCATGATTTTGGGCATTAGGCAATATGGTTAGGTTGCTAATTAACCAAGGTTTTACCCCTCCCTAACCCTCCCCTTATAAACTACCGTGTATACACAAGTCTGAAATAGCTGATTAACCAGGGTTTTACCCCACCCTAACCCTCCCCGATGCATTGGGGAGGGAACTAGATTTTCCGGTTTCCCCCCTTTATAAGGGGGGATTAAGGGGGGTAATTCGACTTGTGTATACACGGTAGCCAATATATCGGGGGGATTAAGGGGGGTAATTCGACTTGTGTGTACACAGTACTATTCCCTAGTCAGACTCACCATTATCAGAATTTTCCACAAATGAATATTTTGGATCGCCATAGTCGTAAGGAGGTCTATTGACAACAGGAATCTCTTTAAAGTTATCTCGCGGAGGTGGTGAAGAAGTTGTCCATTCCAATCCTGTAGCGTGCCAAGGATTATCAACTGCCTTTGCTCCATATAGCCAAGAACCGACAATATTAGCAATAAATGGCAGCGTCGATACTCCCAGCAAGAACGATCCCAGGCTAGCGATGACGTTCCAACCCTGATACTGGGGATCGTAGGAGGAAACTCGCCGCAGCATCCCTTGTAAACCTAATGGGTGCATGGAGAAAAAAGTAATATTGGCAGGAATAAAGGTCAACCAAAAATGTAGTTTACCCCAACCTTCGGCGTACATTCTTCCAGTTATTTTGGGAAACCAGAAGTAAATTCCGGCAAAGATTGCCATTGTAATAGTATTAAAAACGATGTAGTGGAAGTGACCGACTACAAAGTAAGTATTATTAACGTGGATATCAAATGGCGTGGCGGCAAGCATTACACCTGTGACACCGCCAAAAATAAACATGGCTGCACCTCCCATCGCAAATAGCATTGGTGTCTCTAGGTGCAATTTGCTCCTCCAGATTGTGGCAGTCCAAGCAAATGCCTTAACACCTGTGGGTATGGCAACTAACATCGAGGTGGCCATGAAGGTCATCCGCATCCAGTCGGGGGTTGCACTGGTGAACATGTGATGTACCCAAACGAAGATGCTAATCACAGCAATACCTAAAGTAGCGATCGCCACTGACCGATAACCAAACAGGGGATTGCGCGCAAAGGCTGGCAGAACTTCCGCAATAATACCGAAGGCTGGTAGCGCCATGATATACACTGCGGGGTGAGAGTAGAACCAGAATAAATGTTGGTAAATAATCGGATCGCCACTTCCTTCAGGTTTAAAAAATTGTGTACCGAAGGAAAGGTCAAGTAACAGCAGTATCAATGCAGCCGTCAAGGAAGGCAAATTAATTAGCTGCAACATTTGGGCGCTAAAAACTGACCAGACAAAGATGGGCATTCGGAAAAATGTCATCCCTGGCGATCGCATCCAAAAAATAGTGGTGACAAAGTTGACAGCCCCCATAATTGAAGAGATGCCGATTAGTACTAGGCTGACGATCCAAATAAATTGACCGTTAATCAACTGACCGGCTGGAACTTGCAGACTAACTGGTGGATAAGACCACCAACCTGCTTGGGCAGTCCCATTAGGTAGCAAGAAGCTAGATAGTAGGAGAAGACCGGCTGGTGGTAAAATCCAAAAAGAGATGGCGTTGAGCAAGGGAAAAGACATATCCCGCGCTCCAATCATCAATGGCACTAGGTAGTTAGCCAGACCTGCATTAAAGGGAATAATCCACAGGAAAATCATGATTGTCCCGTGCATGGTGAATAAACCGTTGTAGAGGGGACGATCGACTAAATTTGATTCGGGGGTAAGCAATTCAGCCCGGATGATCATTGCCAATAGTCCGCCGAGAAGAAAGAAAATGAAGGTCATCACCATGTACTGAACACCGATTACCTTATGGTCAGTACTGAAGCTGAAATATTCCCGCCAGTTATTTTCAGGTTCCCTATTGTTGTCTATAACTTGACTCAAATCATGTGTCATTATCGATCTTCCTTTGATTCGCTACGGCAGGTTGTGCGGGTGTGACGGTGTACCAACCGCTTTTAAATAATGTCTTTGGTGGTTGGATATTTTCGGCAACTGCCTGATTTTTAGTGGAAGTGCGATCGCTAGTGACTGTTTGCGCGAGCCATTGATTATATTTATCAAGGGATTCAACGTATACATCTGCTTCCATCAAGGCAAAGTAAGCACCACTAAATTGAGAATCTTTCAGTCGATATTTACCTTGACGAATCGGGGTAATCACAATGTCAATGTTCCGCCCTGGAATAATATCTTGCTTTAAGCGAAACTCAGGAACGTAGAAACCGTGGATTACTTTCTCTGCTTGCATCTTTAAGCGAGTGCTGCGATTGAGCGGCAAGTGTAATTCCTTACTCGTAAGATTATTTGGATAGTGGAAAGACCAATCCCACTGCCTAACAAAAACATCAATTGTTTCAGATGCCGGTTTGGGGGCATCGCTGACGGTTGCGGCGTAGGCGGGTGCAGATTCTAGGGGCGCGTGTAAATGCACAATTTGGTCTAAACCGAGAATATTTAATTGCTGATAAATATTGAAGCTTTGAAAGGCAATCCATATTACTAACAGAGTCGGGGCCGCTGTCCACAATATTTCTAATTTCCCATTTCCTCTAGAAGGGTGTCCCTCAGTGTAGTCTTCTGGGGGGGCGCGATGAAAGGCGATCGCATACACCATCACACCAATCAACCCCAGCAAAATAAATGCTCCAATTGAGACTAAAAAGCTAAATAAATCATCTACCCTTTGTGCTTCTGCTGTCGCTTGGGGAGGCATCCAATAAAAGGCTTGCTGTCCAATCCACCGACTGACAATCATCAGCACTGCGACATAAAATCCTATTAATACATATTCAAAAATGCTAAACATATTAACAATTCAAAAGATTGTTTCCCGCTTGATTATTTGAGTAGTAAATTTGGATTTTTACCTTCTTGGAGTAACTTCGCAGCCGTAACATGAATTCCAAACTGTTCTCCCAATTGCGCCCCCAAAGTTCCATGCGCGTATAATATTGCCATTATTGCCATACCTGCTAACAAGTAACTCCACTGCACCTGTCTAGAAGCATCCTTGCGCCAGCGATAGCGTTGCAAACCTCTCCATAGTGTCATGGCTGCGATCGCTCCTAACAGCAAAACGCCACCTAAACCATGCAAAAGCATTGTCCAACCAGCAGTTAACCCCCAAGCGCTCTTTTGATCGACTGGTGGATTTGCTAGCAATAACTCGAAAAAGCCAGCTGCAACGGTGAAAAAGCTGATAAAAGCGGCTCCGATGAGGTTATACCAACCGACATCAAAAAAACCAGAACGGAGGGTAGCTAGACCTAAAAATTTAAAGATTGGTTTTTCTAAAGCAAAAAGCACTCCGGCAATATCAAAAATAATGGCAAGAATGAATAAACCCAATGTTAGATGGACTAGTTGCGGATGTATCGGAATCTCGTAAGGTAATCCGTTTGCATTCAGTCTCAATCTCAACTGTTCAATGAGTTGCCAGTTCATGGCGAAACTCCTTGTTTCATCGCTTGCACAACTGGCTCAATGTGTAACCCATACACCCAAACTAGCTTACTCCCTAGATAGACTTGCAAGCACACTAAACAGACTAAAAATGTTGCTGCACCCAAGTAAGCAGGTGATACTTTCCGTGGGGTGCTGTTGCGAATCACGAAACGCCAAGCTGTAATCCCAACGACAATAGCCGCCAATGACCAACCCATCACCGTATGAAAATTCAGTGTTGCTTGGACTGCTGGGTAAATGTTCGCCAAACCTGCTTCAAATTGACCAAGAATCACCGCTATAAAGATAGCTGCTGAAGCCACAAACATATTCCAGAAACTCACCTCAAATAACCGCACGTTGCGGGTAAAATAGCCCAGCACATCGCACACGAAAGCAAAAAGCACCATCGCAATTACAAAATGGACAACGATCGGGTGTAAAGGGTCAGGATATGGTAAATTTTGGTTATTCAGAGACAGAGCCAGCATTGCTTTCTCCTTCGTGGGTCAAATATGTAGATGCGTTGCATGGAATTGCCATCCGCCTAACGCACTATTCATATTTTCCAGAATACTGTGCTAACGCCATATTTCAACCAATTAAAAAATATTGAAAATTTCCCATGCACTGAAATCTTTAAAGTAAATTTTTGAAATAAAAAATTCCATACTTAGAATTTTCACTAATGTCAAACTTTACTAAAAAAACTACGTTGGTGATTGATATTATATGTCAATTGGCATTTACAAAAACTAAAAAAATCGTTATTTCTAATTTAGACCTAATCTTCTCAAGCATCTCATCCAGATTAGAGAATGTTTGAAAATTCATGATTGATGTATCAAATATTTTTACCCCACCCTAACCCTCCCCTTATAAAGGGGAGGGAACCGGATTTTCTTGTTTCCCCCCAATGCATCGGGGGGATTAAGGGGGTGATAATTCCATCAAAATCACAGTCAACAATTTTTCAAACACCCTCTTAGAGTTTAGCTAAAATTTACTTTACATCTTAATGATTGATTAATCATAGAAATACTTTAATCAATAATCCAAGCTGCTTTGAATATACCATAAATCTTTCTTAAAATTGATCTGAGCTTTAAAATTACAATTTGACAAACAACATAGTATTGTCACATAAATGACAAATAATTGAAATATCATTCCGTAAAAAATATGCTATTTATCTTTCTCTAGATAGATTGGAAAAATACTAAAAATCCTTAAGATAGTAAAGAGTTTTGTTTTTTGAATCAATAATTTCTTAATTTTAAACTTAATTTTAAAATTTCAATACTCAAAGCATTACTACGCCCAGTCTTGCAAATATTTCAGACACTGACAGCGAATACAAGTTTTAAAAGTACTGAAAGCATTATTTATTATCATGGCATCTGATTCATCTAAGAAAACTATCTTTGCGGCGATGGGTGCTAACTTAGCGATCGCTATTACAAAATTTATCGCCGCCTCCATTACTGGCAGTTCCGCCATGATATCTGAAGGGATTCATTCGGTGGTAGATACTGGCGATCAACTGGTGCTTTTGCTAGGAATTCGTAGGAGTCAAAAGCCAGCAGATGAGAGCCATCCCTTTGGTTACGGTCAAGAACTTTATTTCTGGACTTTCATCGTTGCTATCCTGATCTTTGGCATTGGCGGCGGTATGTCAATTTATGAAGGAATCATTCATTTAATTAGTCCCAGCCCTTTAGAAAATCCAATGTGGAATTATATTGTATTAGGTATGTCAATATTATTAGAGGGTTTTTCTTGGATTATAGCTTTAAAAGAGTTTTTGCCGACCAAGGGAAAACAAAATTTCTGGCAAGCAATCAAAAGCAGTAAAGACCCCACAGTATTAACCATATTACTTGAGGATACTGCTGCAATTTTAGGTTTACTCGTCGCTTTAATCGGAATATTTTTAGGACATCTATTTAATAATGTTTATTTTGACGGTATCGCCTCAATTATTATTGGCATAATCTTGGCTATAGTAGCAGTGGTCTTAGCGAGAGAAAGTGGCTCTTGCGCTACTTTTATGGTAAAAGTTAAAATAATTTAAATTTCATGCCTAT
>NZ_JABXKI010000207.1 GCF_017115095.1 Nostoc sp. NMS4
TTAATTCTCAGTCTCGCCCTTCTTTGCTTCCACAATTTTAGACCTGAATCCTTACTCCAAATCAGGGGTTTGGGGTTGAGTTTAGTGGGTTTTAAGCCGGAGATTTTCAGAGCCAGTTGTTTAGGATTACCACAAGTGGCACTCAGGAAGATAAATTGCAGTTTCTTGGAGTCACCACCGTAATGATCTACAGTCATTCCAATCACCACTCACATGAAGGGAACGAAGACGTAAAACAGCCTCAGCACCTTCAAGACTCCATCGAGCGCCAGTAATGTCCATTCGGTCTTTGATGAGGTAACGACAAGCACCCTCAATCACACCAGTGGCAATGGGAAAACCGGCAGCCAAGTAATCATCGTTGCCATCCGCTTCGAGTTGCGCTTTTCCCCCTTAATTAATCGTTTTTCTAGTTTTCTTTGTCCAGACATCGCTCGTTTTTGGGTGCTGGGGCGTAAATCTTCTCTACGCATGACTACACCCTTTCCATCTGCACTGATGACGATGATTTCTCCTGTCTGTTCTAATTGCTTTGATTGTGTTTGAAGGTATTCATAAAACTCATTAAAGTCTCTGGCACAAGTTTTTGCTAATTCTTCTACTTGCCGCTTGGGTACAAGCGCATCTGTTGTTTTTTTGATGGTTGTTTCCGCTTATGGCTTCTTTTGGCTCCGTCACTCCCGCAACAATCACCTTCTATTTTGTCGTCGCTGCGCCTGTCTAAATAACCTTGTAGCAATCTTCTTAATAATAAAATTAATTTAAACTTTATTAATAAAAGTTAACATATCTTTGCTGAACTACTTGATGTTGTAAAATAAGCATTGGATTTTGTCAATTAACAAATTAAATCGTAATTTGGTTATTTTTGGTAATTAAGACCAAAACAATTGGACATAATCAACACTTTCATATCACCGAATTAATATTACGGATGGGTCTAATTGACAAACCACTCATTTTGGTATTATTGCTTTTTCTTTTTCGGTATCACTCTTGCCCGATACTTTCTGATCGCTGGCGGAGCATACTTGCTCTTTTATTTAGTTCTAGGGAAATCTCTCGCTAGCAAGAGTTTACGTTTGAAACCGTTGATGAATTGCTGCATTAAAAAGGATATTGAATTATCAGTAATCTCCACAGTAGTTTTTGCTATTTCTGGAGCGTTTATGATCTCAGAGTATAGTTTGGGAGCAACTCTGTTATACGCTGACATCTGGAAATACGGACTGTGGTATTTAATAGTTAGCTTTATTGCGGTGCTAATTCTTCAGGACACTTACTTTTATTTTATCCATCGGATCTTTCACCAGCCTCTAATTTTTAGATGGATGCATTATGGACACCACCGTTCAGGAGAGCCAACGCCTTGGAGTTCCTCTGCCTTCGACTTGCCAGAAGCGATCGTCCAAGCACTTTTTTTTATAGGTGTAAGCTTCATAGTTCCACTGCATTTTATCACCTTAGTTGCTGCACTGATAACTATGACAGTATGGGCAGTATTTACCCATCTTGGATTTGAGTTATTTCCCTCCTCATCTAAAAGTTACTGGATTGGCAGGTGGCTGATCGGTTCTATGCATCATTCAATACATCATCGCAAGTATAAAGTACACTACGGTTTATATTTTACATTCTGGGACAAACTGCTTGGTACTGAAGATCCTAGTTATGAAAACGAAACCCACACAAGGGAGTTTTAATTTTGTATGAATCCTTAGCTTAGAGGATGTTTTAAAAGTGTTTTACTGTGATTTTAGGCACTTAATGATCCTCCCTAGCCCCCCTTAAAAAGGCTACGGTGTACACACAAGTCGAATTACCCCCCTTAATCCCCCCGATGTATTGGGGGGAAACCGGAAAATCTAGTTCCCTCCCCTTTGCAAGGGGAGGGTTAGGGTGGGATAAAACCTTGGTTAATCAGCTATTTCAGACTTGTGTGTACACCGTAGCTTAAAAAGGGGGAACCGGAATCAAAGTCCCCCAATTTATCAGGGGATTTAGGGGGATCTAGAAGGTTTTGCTACCGACAAGAGGACTTTTAAAACATCCTCTTAAGAAAGGGACTTTGAAAATCGCTGTTGTTCAAAGTAAATATCTTTTAAGTACAAATGTACTATTTTGCTGCTAGAATACCTTACAAGCCAGCTAGCCTTGCTTGAGGTAGTATGAAAAAAATCCAAGACACCGACAAAAAGCCCATTTTGCGGAAAGTTTCGCTGTTGCAGCCTAAATCTGTAACTACTGCGATAGTGCCACTGCAACCGCAAGAGGAAAAAATCATCAGCGAACGGGAGCGTTTGATTGTACAAGTTGAACGTATCAATCAGATGGCAGGGGAGTTAGAAGCAGCGATATTTGAGTTAAAAGCGATCGCTAATACCATAAATGCTCAAAAACGTTACCCAGTTATAAATCAGGAGGCATACAAAAATATTTGTCAGTATTTCGCAATTAGTGTCCCTTGGGTGAAACGAAAGCCTGATAACTCATTTATTCTGACAACGCGAAGAGTTGATTTATTCCGACCCGAAAGAGAAGCGACACAACTAGCGCAGCAACTTCGTCAGCAAACCAAAAAAAGATTAGCATCGCAGCCACACAGAAAAAACAAGAGTGAGACTGAGGGTTACACAAAACGCTTGTTCAAAAAGGTGTTAGTCAACAAATCTTAAAATTATCAATATTCAACGGCATCTCACCCTTGAGGTTGTAACAGTTATGCTGATTGAAGTGGCAGAAGGAACTTATTCCTGAAAATTGCTCGATACTATACTGCCATTGCCTCTTTGCCACTAACTAGGGGTTGCAAAGAGACAAAACTGCCCTAATATTTGCACTTCCGTAAAAGCAGAGTGTAACATCAGGGACAATCAATCAGCGCACTGAAGAGGTAAAAAGAAGGTGTTAAAGACACTTTTAGTGATTGCCGTTGGTTTTTTACCATCCCTGTTTTCTTTGTGGATAATCCGCAGAACCCAGCGATCGCGCTTACGGCTTAGACAAGCAGCCATGAATTTTCCGGTGGTACAGGGACGGCAAAACGTCAGACCTGTGGAAGGCGATCGCTATTATTTAGAAGGGGTGGGTTATCTAATTGGCGATATCAGCTGTAAGTTTAATGCTCGATCTGGTTACATCCGGTGTGCGATCAATCCCGCAGGCCCATGTAACGGTTGCCGTCACTACGAACCTAGAGAATTAACTGGTAATGGAAAAAGCACTTAAGATTCCTTACTCAATACTTACCCACCTAAGATTACCTGGTTAATACAGACGCTCTGACGCAGATAATTTTCTAGCGTTTCGTAGCACTAAAACCAGGGAATGATAAAATCATTACTAATTATAATAATTTGTATTTACAAGCACTTTGAATATTTCTCTTTGCATGGTGAAATAAGAATGATTTAATAGAATTCGTGCAAAAGTGTAAATCTGCATTATTTTGTTTGCAGATTATGAACTTTGCTATTAACTCTTGCCGAATATCTCATAACTAGATGATTATTTAACGATGAACAACGCGATCGCCAGGACTTCAGCATTATTATCAACTTGCGCTTTCTTACTAACAGGCTGTGGTGGCGGCACTAACACAGTGACAAATTCTCCCACTAATAGTCCAAATAGTACCCCAAATAACACTGCAACCGATACCCCAGCGACAACGGGTACATTATCAGGTGCTATTCCTATCGGTATTGCTGTTGCCCAAACTAGCAATGTGGCATTATTAGGTCAAGAGCAAGTCGCTGGAGCTAAACTAGCCCAGAAGTATTTTAATAGTAAAGGTGGTGTTAATGGTACACCAATTAAATTAGTTTTTCAAGATACTAGCGGTGATGAAGCAGGAGCCATTAACGCTTTTCAAACTCTAATTAATAGAGATAAAGTTGTTGGAATTGTCGGCCCAACTTTGTCACAGCAAGCCTTTAGTGCCGATCCGATTGGCGAACGTGCAAAAGTACCAATTATTGGACCATCAAATACTGCTAAAAATATTCCTGAAATTGGTGATTACATTGCTCGTGTTTCTGCACCAGTTTCCATTGTCGCGCCTAATTCGGTGAAAGCTGCACTTAAGCAAAATCCCCAACTTAAAAAAGTTGCAGTTTTCTATGCTCAAAATGATGCATTTAGCAAGTCAGAAACGGAAATTTTTCAACAAACAGTTAAGGATCAAGGGCTAGAATTAATCACAGTACAAAAATTCCAAACTAGTGATACAGATTTTCAGAGCCAAGCTACCAATGCGATTAATCTCAAACCAGATTTAGTAATTATTTCTGGTTTGGCTGCTGATGGTGGTAATTTAGTTAGACAATTGCGAGAACTGGGTTATAAAGGCTTAATTGTCGGTGGAAATGGTCTAAATACATCGAATTTATTACCAGTTTGTAAAGCATTTTGTGATGGTGTATTGATTGCTCAAGCCTACAGTCCAGAACATCCGGGTGAAGTTAACGCAGCATTTCGTAAAGCCTATACTGAAGAATATAAAAAAGAACCACCCCAATTTAGCGCCCAAGCTTTTGCAGCAGTTCAGGTTTATGTTGAAGCACTCCAATCTTTAGATAAAAAGAGCAAAGTTAACAAACTACAGCTACCAGAAATACGGACAGAATTAAACAAACAAATACTTCAAGGAACATACAATACACCATTGGGTGAAATTGGTTTTACTCCCACAGGTGAAGTTATACAAAAAGATTTCTATGTTG
The DNA here is from genome assembly GCF_017115095.1 of Nostoc sp. NMS4. Classification (GTDB taxonomy): domain Bacteria; phylum Cyanobacteriota; class Cyanobacteriia; order Cyanobacteriales; family Nostocaceae; genus Nostoc. The sequence goes on from NZ_JABXKI010000207.1 coordinate 4,725, forward strand.
CTCAAATCAAAATGGAAAAAGACGGGAGTAAAGGTAAATTCACATTTTTAAAATAGTTGCTATATGAATATCAATCTCTTTTTACAGCAATTATTAAATGGGTTATCCATTGGTAGCGTTTATGCAATTTTTGCATTAGGATATACTTTAGTTTATTCTATCTTGGGCATTATTAATTTAGCTCATGGCGCGATTTTTACCTTGGGTGCATATTTCACTTATGCACTTATGGGTGGGAATTTTGGATTTAATGGCTTGCTGGCTAATGCAGCCTTGCCGATAAAGTTACCATTTGCGATATCGTTGATTTTAGGAAGCACCTTGGCGGGATTGGTAGGGGTAGTGATGGAACGTGTTGCTTTTCAACCTTTGCGCCGTCAAGGATCTGATCCCTTGTTAACTGTTGTTTCCAGCTTGGGGGTAGCAGTGGTAATTGTGAATTTAATTCAGTATTTAGTAGGTGCAGAAAGTTATACATACCCCGCAAATACTTACGGTAATTTGCCACCTGCGATTAACTTTGGTAGTCCAGAAAACCCAATTCCGATTCGCAGTGTTCAGGTGGTAATTTTTACTGTGTCGGTGGTTATTGTGGCAATTCTTACCTATTTTATCAATCGAACTAAATATGGTAAAGCAATGCAAGCGATCGCAGAAGATCCAACTACAGCTAGTTTATTAGGAATTAATAGCGATCGCTTTATCATCCTAACCTTCTTCATCAGCAGTTTTTTAGCCGGATTAGCAGGAACTTTAGTTGCTTCTAGTGTTAGTATTGCAGGGCCATATTTCGGCATTGCTTTTGGTTTGCGGGGTTTAGCAGTAATTGTCTTAGGTGGGTTAGGTAGTATTCCCGGTGCGGTGGTGGGAGGTTTGGTAATTGGATTAGTAGAGGCGTTTGTCCCTGCTGAATACTCTGGATATAAAGATGCAGTAGCCTTTGCAATTTTGTTTATCATGCTATTAGTTAGACCCCAAGGTTTGCTAGGACGGCGGTTTATTCAGAAAGTTTAAAGAGACGTAGCATTATGAAAACATACACCAAAAAAAAACTAACTTTTGACCAATTTTTAGAACAGTGTCCAGAGGAAGGTTTATATGAACTTGTAGATGGAGAAATTGTAGAAGTGCGTGCAACTAGAAATCATGATGATGTCGCTGACTTTCTATTGTTTGGCTTCAAAGATGAAATTAGGCGACAAAACCTAAATTATGTAGTTAATAACACAGTAGTCTTTAAAACTAGAACTGCCAATGACATAGAACAAGGGCGCAAGCCTGATGTAAGTGTCATAGATAAAGATAGATGGCGCTCAAATCGTTCTGCTTATGCTGCACTTGAAGAACCTATTCAATTAGCTGTAGAGGTGACATCAACTAATTGGGAAGATGACTACATTGATAAATTGGATGAATATCAACGCTTAGGTATTACAGAATATTGGATTGTAGATTATTTGGCAATTGGGCTAAGAGAGTATTTGGGAAATCCCAAAGTTCCGGCTGTGTTTGTTTTTCTATTAGATGCTGAGGGCAAATACCAATGCACACATTTTAGAGATTCAGAACGGATTGTGTCACGAACTTTTCCTGAACTGACGCTGACAGCACAGCAAATATTAACAGCTTAATCAAAATGTTTTAAAATGGCTGATTTTTTCGCTACTTACGGTTCTCTAATTGTCTCTATGGTATTAGGGGCGCTACTAGGTTTATCACTTTACTTACCACTAATGACAGGGCAATTGTCTTTAGCTAGTCCAGGATTTTATGCTTTAGGTGGATATATTGCAGCAATTTTATCTACAAAAGTTTTTACATCTAGCAGTAGTTTATTTCCGATTCCATTGTTGTTATTGGAAATGTTAATTGCGGGTGCAATTTCTGGTATATTGGGTGTAATAGTGGGAATTCCAGCATTGAGATTACGAGGAATTTATTTAGCGATCGCAACTATCGCTTTTGTGGAAGTTCTGCGCGTCATCTCTCTCAATCTAGATATTACAGGCGGTGCTGTCGGTATTTTTGGTATTCCTCAACCTTTCCAAACACAACTTGAATATTTATGGATTGCTTTGCCTTTACTATTAATTAGTATGGTGCTACTTTATCGTTTAGAACGCATCCGTGTAGGCAGGGCTTTTATTGCTATCCGTGAAGATGAATTAGCTGCGGGTGCAATGGGAATCGATCCCACTTATTACAAGGTTTTAGCCTTTACATTAGGGGCTATTCTTGCAGGAGTTGTAGGTGCAATTAGCGCTCACTTTCTCAATACCTGGAATGCTCGTCAAGGTACTTTTGATGCCAGTATTATATATTTAACTTTTGTTTTAATTGGTGGTTCGAGAACTTTTTTAGGGCCAGTGATTGGAGGTATGGTATTTACAGCTTTACCAGAAATTCTGCGAAGCCTTGCTGATACTGGTGGTTTACCTTCTTGGTTAGCACAGTTTTTGCGCGATGGGAGATTAATTATTTTTGGTTTACTAATAGTAATAGGTACAATCTTTTTTCCCCAAGGGCTAATTACTCCAGATATTTTCCAAAGGAAAAAACGAACCGCAAAGGGCGCAAAGGGCGCGAAGTAAGAAAAGTTTTAGAGAGTTATTGCGTAAGTTTTATATTCATAATAATATGCAAAAATGTCACATAGTATTTCAGCAACTAACAGCAATATTGTATTAGAAGCAAGAGGATTGACTCGCCGCTTTGGTGGTTTAGTGGCGGTAAATAATGTATCTTTTAGTGTAAATAAATATGAAATTTTTGGATTGATTGGCCCTAATGGTGCTGGCAAAACAACATTATTTAATTTGATTACTGCTTTCATTCCAGCTTCTAGTGGTGAATTAATTTATCAAGGTGCAAAAATTTCTCAAGCGCGTCCCCATCAAATTGCTGCTTTAGGTATCGCCCGTACCTTTCAAAATATCCGGTTGTTTGGGGAATTATCGGCGTTAGAAAATGTGATTATTGCCCGACATTTACACACTAAAAGTAATATGATTGCAGGAGTTTTAGGATTACCACCAGCGCCTCGTGAAGAATTAAGAACTAAGCAAAAAGCTTTAGATTTATTGGATTTGGTGGGATTAAGCGATCGCGCCCACGAAAAAGCCAAAAACTTTGCTTACGGCGATCAGCGTCGGCTAGAAATTGCCCGCGCTTTAGCATTACAACCGCAAATTTTGCTTCTCGATGAACCGGCGGCGGGGATGAATCCCAATGAAAAGCAGCAATTGAGTGCATTTATTCGCAGCCTTCGCAATGACTTCAATTTAACGATCGTTCTTATAGAACACCATGTACCATTGGTTATGGGTTTGTGCGATCGCATTGCGGTGTTAGATTTTGGACAATTAATTGCTTTGGGTGAACCATCTGTAGTTAGAAACGATCCGGCTGTAATTGAAGCTTATTTGGGTAATGAACAACTAACTTGAGAATTATAAAATCTGTTGCAATTCCTCAATAGTATTTGCAGTGACAATATTTCGTAAAATTGTCTTCAAACGCTCTAAATCCTGCCCCCTTTCACAGATAAAATCTATATATGAACGCTACACAAGAAAAACTAAAAGCTCAGGTTGAGCAAGCTTTAGTCGCTGCTTTTGGCGCTGACTTCGCTGGCGTAGATCCAATTTTGGTTGCTGCTAGCAATCCTAAATTTGGCGATTATCAGGCGAATGTGGCTTTATCCCTGAGCAAAAAATTAGGAAAGCAACCAAGAGCGATCGCAGGTGCGATCGTTGAGAAACTAGATGTATCCGAAATCTGTGAACCGCCGGAAATCGCTGGGCCAGGATTTATCAATCTCAAACTGAAAACAGCATACTTAGAAGCACAACTAAACGCGATTCAAGCCGATCCCAGACTGGGAGTTCCAGCCGCGAAAACGCCGAAGCGGGAAATTGTGGATTTTTCCAGTCCGAATATTGCTAAAGAAATGCACGTCGGACACTTGCGTTCGACGATTATTGGTGATTCCATCGCCCGGATTTTAGAATTTCTGGGACACGATGTACTCCGGTTAAATCATGTAGGCGATTGGGGTACGCAGTTTGGGATGTTAATTACTCATCTTCGTGAATTTGATTCTGAAAATAATTCCTTTTGGAATAGTCTATATTATGAGGCGAACAATCAACCGGGTTTCATTAACTCTCCCTCTATAAATATAGGAGACTTGGTTCAGTTTTACAGAGAAGCTAAGAAAAAATTTGATGAAGATGCTGATTTTCGAGAAAGATCGCGTAAAGCAGTAGTAGAACTACAATCTAATGAGTTACCAGCAAAACACGCTTGGTTTTTTCTTTGTGAAGCTTCTCGAAAAGAGTTTCAAATAATTTATGAGTTGCTGGATATCAAGTTAGATGAACGGGGCGAATCTTTCTACAACCCCTTATTACCAAAAGTTGTAGAAGATTTAGATAAATCTGGATTACTTGTAGAAAACCAGGGGGCAAAATGTGTTTTTCTGGAAGGGTTTACAAATAGAGAAGGTGAACCTTTGCCATTAATTGTACAGAAATCAGATGGCGGCTATAACTACGCCACAACTGATTTAGCATCTCTCCGCTACAGGATTCAGCAGGATCAAGCAAAGCGGATAATTTATGTAACCGATGCTGGACAAGCAAACCACTTTGCCCAATTTTTTCAAGTGGCACGTAAAGCCGGATGGATACCCGATGATGTGGAATTAGTGCATGTTCCCTTTGGGTTGGTGTTAGGAGAAGATGGTAAGAAATTCAAAACTCGTTCTGGGGATACTGTGCGTTTGCGGGATTTATTAGATGAAGCTGTTTTTCGTGCCCATGCTGACTTAAAAACTAGATTACAAGAAGAAGAACGCCAAGAAAGTGAAGAATTTATTAATGAAGTTGCTAGGGTAGTTGGAATCAGCGCAGTTAAGTATGCAGACTTAAGCCAAAATCGCACTAGTAACTACATCTTCAGCTACGACAAAATGCTGGATTTTAAAGGTAATACTGCGCCCTATATGCTGTACGCTTATGCGCGGATTCAGGGGATTAGCCGCAAGGGTGATATTAACTTTAAAGAGTTGGGAAATAATGCTGTTTTGTTGGAGCATGAAACAGAATTAGCGCTGGCAAAATATTTACTTCAACTGGATGAAGTTATTAGTAGTGTAGAGCAAGACTTGCTGCCCAATCGTTTATGTGAGTATTTGTACGAACTGAGTAAAAAGTTTAATCAGTTTTACGATCGCAATCAGGGAGTTAAGGTGTTAGAGGCACAGGAACCGCAGCGTACATCCCGTTTAGTTTTATGTGATTTGACTGCTAGAACTCTGAAGTTGGGATTATCTTTGTTGGGAATTCAGGTATTGGAGAGAATGTAAGACTAATTCGTAATTCGTAATTCGTGGAGTTGGAAGAGAGCGTTTTTTTGGAGGCGATCGCAAATGGTACGGACACCATCTAAAAACATCACTTTGGCGGAGTTTCTGAAGCTACCAGAAGAACAAACGGTATTTGTATACATCCGCAATCAACAGCCAGTCATGTTCGATGAATTAGAAGCTTTACTCCCTGTGCCAGATTTTGCCAGTGAGTTGAGGTTGACGGTAGGAGATTTATTTGGTTGGCTGTTGGAGTAAAGACCAAGTGCAACAGGTTTTATGGGTAGGAATCGGTTGTAAACGGGGAACCTCATGGGAGTTGATTGATTGGGCAATTGAGCAAGTATTTCGAGAAAATCAACTTCTTCCAAGTGCGATCGCAGGTCTTGCTACTATTGACACTAAAGCCTCGGAAGTTGGCTTAGTCAAACTTTGTCGCCTCCGCAATTTGCCTCTAAAAACCTTTTCTGCGGAAATTCTTAGCTCTGTCTGTGTTCCCAATCCTGCCAGAATTACCGACGATAAAGTAGGTACACCTAGCGTAGCAGAGGCAGCCGCTATTCTTGCCGCCTCTCAACTCAACATACAGGAATCGCGGGTGAAGTTGTTAGTTCCTAAACAAATTTTCCAGATGCAAGGGCAACCAGGAGCGGTAACTCTTGCTGTTGCCCAAGCTTTCAATATTAGTATTACAAAAGTTCCCTAATTTTTCTAGTCAACAACTCTCAAAAAATAGTTAATTATGCTAGAAACAATTGCTAGTACAATTGAACCTAACAAAGCAGGTAAAAAACCCTGAATCTCAAAACCAGAACCAGGAGTTAGGACACTTGCCAGCCAAAGGGCTAAGGCGTTAATCACCAATGTAAATAAACCAAAGGTGAGCAAGGTAATTGGAAACGCCAAAATCTGTAAAATTGGTCTAATAAATGCATTAACCAGACCAATTACAAAGGCAGCGATTAAGGCAGTCACAAAATTCTTGATAAAGAATCCCGGAACAATATTAGCAGTAATGAATAACGCCACCGCAGTACCGAGCCAAGTTAATAAAAAGTGTTGCATAAGTTTTTTTTAGACGAATTAGCAGTAAGTTTAATTAATTTCACTATTGCCAGTTGTGATTTGTAACACGATCGGATGTTGTTGTGTTTGACTCCTAAAGTTGCCATCATCTTGCCTCAGCCTAAAAACAATGTAATTTTTCACGGCTGCGAAGAGAGATGCTTCTAATCGGTATATCTTTATCGTATTGCAGGATGTACCGCATTAAATTCATAAAAAATGCTTTGAAGCGCAAAACCCCTACAGAGGTTTATTGAAGTTGAAAAACCTCTGTACCTTGGGGATTGTCAAAAAAGAAATAAGTTACCAGAACTAAGACTTACGCACTTAAGCCTGAAACCTAGATCCCCCGTAGCCCCCCTAACCTTAGCTACCGTGTATACACAAGTAAAAACCCAGTTGCTTCAAAGTCTGTTACCAAGGTATAAAGCGTATTTTACTCCTGAATTCTGTATTCTGCTGTATTTAGCTCAACTGTGCTACGAGTTGATTTTCTAAAAGTGTGTCATTCGTTAACAAATCTTCAACGGTGATTCGTAAAAAGCGTTGTTCATCAACTTGAAAGAGGATTTTGATGCGATCGCCTCCAGGATATCCGGCTGGTGTCAGTTGGGCAATTGTCCTCGCGCCTTCTTGATCGTTGAGGGGTTTGACGTTGGTTTCACTACCATCCAGACGGCGAGTAATTAAGCGATCGCCATCAAAATAAACTTCGGTATTACCTGCATCTGCTCCCAATTCTCCCATAATTAGTTCAATGCTGGGCTGATTTTCCACAGAAGCGCCTAAGACTAATTCCACTGGTTGACTCATTGGGTATGCCTGTCCAGCTTTAATTAAAGAATGCCATTTGTGACGCTGGTTGCGGCGATCCCAATAGCGGATACCATAACTATGGTAGAGAAAATCTTTGATTTGTATCCCTTGTGTTAACTGTAACGCACCTTGAGCGATCGCTTCAAAGGGACGTTCGCAACGGATTTTTTCTGGTTCAAAATACTGTTTGATCCATGTCTGCACTGCTGGCAATTGTACAGTTCCACCAACTAACAAAACTGCATTAATATCTGGAAGTTCTATTCCTTGGCGTTTTGCTTGCTGCAACAGTGTCGTCATTGACTCATCAAGTAACTCAAAAAATGCGTGTTCTTTGAGGATATCGTCAAATGTATCGCGGTTTAATTCCAGTTCATAACTTTCAAATGTTTCATCGTCAAAATAAACTTCACTAGCTTGGCTTTGGGTTGATAACTGAATTTTTACCCGTTCTGCTAATCTTGTTGTCAAGGGACTTACCGCCAACTCTTGAGTTTTGGCAAAGTAATCTACTAACCAGTTATCAATATCAGTACCGCCCAAATTTTGCCCAGCTTTCGCCAGGACACGGGCTGTTTTGACTTTTTGTTTTGAATCTTCAGCCAAGGACTTATTACCCCACTTGAGGATAAATCCTAGTGGCTTTGTGGTTGCTTGCACACCTCGATCTAATCGCACAAGAGACAAATCCAAAGTACCGCCACCAAAGTCAATCACCAAGAGAATTTCTCGATCTGCCAAGCCATAACCCAAAGCGGCGGCTGTGGGTTCATCCAGCATTCGCACTTGTTCGACAGGAAGGGCTTGACAAACTTTCCCCAACCAGTGACGATAAGCTTCAAAACTGTCTACGGGTACGGTTAACACGAGAGAATCTAAGCCACCTTCCAGGGGTGCTAGTTGTTCAATTATTTTGGTGAGGAACCATTGCCCTACTTGTTCAAAAGTGACAATTTGCCCATCTAATTCGGGTAAGAAACCTTGAATATTTGCACCGATACCGCGTTTGAAGCTGCGGAAAAATCGCGTTTCGCCTTTGAGGTCAAGACCGCGATCGCGTACTTGTTGCCCGACTAAAACTTTATTTTGGGTTGCGTCTTCAACATAAACCAAACTAGGAATCAGTGGCGGATTGAGACTTTGTTTGATTGATAAGCCTGGTAGAGTCAGGGTTTCTGGCTGCTGGGTTACGGGGTTCCAACGAGCAATGACTGTATTGCTAGTACCAAAATCGATTGCGATCGCCATATTTTATATTTATTCTCTCGCACGAAGAGGCCAAAGCTGCTTTATTTGTGATTATTCTCCATAACCTACCAAGAATGCAAATGCGCCCAGACGCTTGCTTCTTTGCATCCCAACCCAGATATCGATTCAGTCTGTTGCAGCGAAGTGTTAGCACAGTTAGACAATTGGCTTGTCAGAAAGCATGGAAATCATTGGCTGTAAATGTATAAAAGGAGCAATAACAATAAACTCAACAGTAGGCTTTATCATAGTTCCAGTCTTTTTCTTATTGGCATGAGGTGCTTAAAACTCACTTCACACGCAGATGCTGAAATGTCATAAATCGCCCCAATCAAAAGAGATCGCACCTCAGTTGGTGTAAGCACTTAAATCGGTGCAATATTCAAAGATGTCTGCACGTCTTGTAAGGGTGTTTCCCATAATCTGTTCCATTCGATGCCAAACAGAGGTTTTGCCCGTTTTCCCATCATCCAGCCTTGCGTCAACCCATCCATAATCTGCTCACAGAGTTCGACTTCGTACATTGCGGTTTTGAGCAAATTCTTAGCAATCAGGGCTAGAAATAAACGGTCTGGAACCAATTGTGCTGTATAAAAAGCTTCTAATTTCACCTCACCAGGTTTATCAGTATCACACCCTGTAACCACGTGCCAGATGTCATGAGTTTCACCAATGTGAACACCCAAAAACATAAACGGATCGTTTGCAATTTCCTTGACAGGTGGTGGAGTTAATCCTTTTCTAATCATGTGATCCGCATACACATAGCCAAGGGTATGGTTCGGTAATTGATGCAGTTGCTGTAAATCGATTTTTCCCAGTAAGGGGCGGTCTACAAAAGCTTGTTTGCCTTGGGGGGTCAGGCTGAGAAGTGCCACAATTTTTTGGAGCGTAGCTGGATCATTCAGAAAATGGGAAAGCTTACCAATGGCAGCGAAATCTCCATAAGGAGATTTCACCAATTCTAGAAAGCTCTCCAGAATTGCCGTTTCTTGAGACTGATTGATGGTTTCTATCATGGGTTATTAATTAATTCTTGAAAAATTAATAATATAGCTAGCTATTTTATGGAAAGTATACACCCGCAAGAAGGTAATAATCTTTACCTTTACTTCCAAGATGGACAAACGTTAAGCGCTGATCTGTCAATAAAACAACGTAAGTGACCAAAAAGTTGATTATTTCGTTCACCAATCCAGGCGATTAACCCAGACTTATGAATAAGACACATAGCAAACCTACTTACATAGATTATATTGTTAAACTTCCTGAGCGATCGCTGGAGGAGTTTTGTCGCTGGGTGTAACGCTTCATGGGTAATGCTCAGTTTATCGAACAGAATTCAGGAGTCAGGAGTCAGAATAATTGAAAAATCAAGCGTATAATAACCTCTTGATTCTATTAAAATTATTAAGTTTGGGTATCAAAGTCTTCTTAATTCTGACTTCTGGATTCTGAATTCTGACTCCTGAATTCTGACTTCTGAATTCTGACTTCTGGATTCTGAATTCTGACTCCTGAATTCTGACTCCTGACTTCTGAATTCTTCTTCAAAGTAGAGGTACTGGCTAATTAGTACAGAAACCTAATCTAACCCGAAGTTTCGGGTTAGTAGTAGTTCATACTCAATCTTCATTGCGTAATTGCCAGACTGCACCGAAAGCGGCCCCAGCCCCAGCTAACAATCCAGTACTCATTCCTTGGATAGTTTTTTGGAATGGATCTTGGGTTAGACACTCACTTGTCACCTTACTGTCTTCCAAGCAGAGATTACTTTCTGCCCAACCAGCAGTACCTCCTAAAATTACACCAGTAATACTACAGGAAACAATTAGCAGCAAAAGACGTTGTGTTTTTCTAGCCATAGATGGATGTTTTTCTCAATTTTGTATTTTAGACTTTAAATCAACTCAGTATGTAAATATACTTGGTCTGGATAAAAAATTTTAGATTTTTCCATACTTGAGCCACTGTTTAACCGAGCTGCCTCAGCAAAATTCCAAATCTAAAATTCTGTCAAAGGTTAAAAATTGTAGTTTACTCTCAACTACTTTACACATCTGGGCAGCAAATGTCAGCTGGTTTATGGTTGGCGAGGCCAACTATGGGGTATTCCACAGGTGAGTTCAGAATTTGTCTGCAAAATTGAAGATGTACTTGATTTGTATGCTCAATCACCAGAACCACAGAGAGCGTTAGTACCGCAAGGCGGAATTCAAAATTCAAAATTCAAAATTCAAAATGAATACAGCGTAAGCGTTTCGTTAATGTGGAATGGGTGGTTTATTTACGCCGTGCTGTACTAGCTTGTTTTTAGGTTATTCGCAGGACGATTTGCTAGCAGTGCAAGTCAGATGGCGCGACATGATCCCACCAGAATATGGTTATTTTACAGAATAATTTTTGCGATAGTAAGCTTGATATTCCGCAGACAGCAGAGGTTCCCACCAATCACGATGATTGAGATACCATTCAACAGTTAAACGTAAACCCTCAGTAATTGTTACAGAAGGTGTCCAACCAAGCTGAGTTTTAATTTTGTTCGCATTAATTGCATATCTCCTGTCATGTCCCTGTCTATCCTTGACAAAAGTAATCAAATCCTTTGCTGGACGCACTGGTAAATCAGGTGCTAATTCATCCATCATTTGACACAAAAGTTGCACGAGGTTAATATTTTCCACCTCATTATTGCCACCAATATTGTATGTTTCCCCTGGTTGACCACGATTGATTACCACATCTAAAGCACGGCAATGATCGCCCACATAAAGCCAATCTCGGACATTTTTACCATCGCCGTAAACAGGTAATGATTTCCCTATCAAAGTGTTGATACACATCAGGGGAATTAGTTTTTCGGGGAACTGATAAGCTCCGTAATTATTAGAGCAATTTGTGATAATAGTTGGAAGTTGATAAGTATGATAATAAGCACGGACTAAATGATCGCTGCCAGCTTTAGAAGCTGAATAGGGACTATTGGGAGCATAGGGTGTAGTTTCAGAAAAAGCTGCATCATTTGCGCCTAGACTACCGTAAACTTCATCAGTAGAAACGTGCAGGAAACGATAATCAGATGGCTGTACTTTAGCCTCCCAATGTTGCCGAAAAGCTTCCAGTAGCGTGAAAGTTCCTACTACATTAGTTTGTACAAAAGCAGCCGGGCCAAGAATGGAGCGATCGACGTGAGTTTCGGCGGCAAAATGGGCGATGGTATCAATATTTTCCGTTGATAATAGGTTGTCTATGGTGGTGCGATCGCAAATATCCGCCTGTACAAACCGAAAATTCTCTCCACCCTCAACCAGCGCCAAATTCAGACGATTCCCCGCGTAAGTAAGAGCATCTAACACCACCACGCGATCGCCTGGATAAACCTGACACCAATGATGGACAAAATTTGCCCCAATAAACCCCGCACCCCCAGTAACTAATAACCGCCGACTCATTCAATTTCCTCTCTCTTCTCTGTGTTCCCAGCGCCACCCTGCGGGTTCGCTCTTAGCGTTCTCGTAGGTATCCGCAAAGCGTCTACTGCGGTTCGTTTCTATGACTTAAAATATTTCTTCCTCAGCTTTCCATATATCCTCTGAGCGAATAATTTTGCCATCCGTATTTTCGTCAAATTCTTAATATTAGATGGCTGCTGAATCTTGTGGTCAAAAAACTCATTCAACTCATTCACAATAACTTGAAAACGCTGAATAATATTTTCAGTCCGATGCTCAACCAAAAAATCTTCAGATAAGCTAAAATTCCCTGAAGATTCAATCACCTTGAGAATACGTTGGACATCATATTCTTGAGAGTATCCAGCAATTTTATAGCAATTAAATCCCGGATCTAAGTAATCAGCTAGTCCACCGTTGACACTAGAAAATACTTGACAACCACAAGCAAGAGCTTCCATTGGTTGCAAACCAAATCCTTCACTAACGCGCTGTTGTGTCCAGTACTCAGCAGAATCATAGAGGTAAACCTTAGCTCGGTTAAATAGTCCAGGTAAATCCTCTATGTACGAATCCACAACCAATACTTTACAACGTTTTTGCAACCCTGGAATCAATTCTTTAATTAAATATTCAGAAGACTTCCGAGCTTGAACTAAAACATCAATATCCCGTTCCAAACCTAAATTTTGAAACTCATCAGAAATTTGATTGGGCAAATAATAAATCAAAGAATTGGGTGATTTTTCTCCCCAATATCCCATTGTATAGCGGCTAACGGTCATGATTGGAATACTTGCAGGTAGCCTAAATGGATAACCTGCACTATGGGCATGATAAACGACATTGTATTGGTTAAGTTTAGCCACCAGTTGAGCTATATCAAATCCCCAACTGATCACAAAAATTACATCATTTAAATTTTTCTCTTTTAGCAAATCATCAATAAAAAGCTGATCTTTTTCCCGTTGACGGTAAGTTACAACATCAGCGCTACAGAAATTCTGAGCTAGATTAAGTGCTTTTAATTCAGCCCAAAGACCACCACAGGCAAATTTGCTATCTGTACCAGGGAGTAAGAAGTAAAGTTTTCTCATAATTTTCTTAGGGAAGTGGGGAGTAGGAGGAGATGAGGGAGCAGGGGGAGATGGGGAGGACAAGGGAGACATGGGAGTAAATTCTTCCTTGTCCTCCTTGTCTCCCTTGTCCCTCTGCCCCTCTGCCCTTTTCATTCTTGCCAGCCCACTTTAACAAAATGTGCCTCACGCCCCCAAGCGTCGCGTGTACGGGTAATATTTTCAATTGCTAAGTTAAAAGGAATAGCGGTTGTTAGGTAACGCTGTGCTATGAAACCTAAATCAGGTGCAAGTTCAGCAGCTGTCGTTGCTGCTAACCCCAAACCGATAAGTTGCTCGATTGGTCGAAATGGTAGCAATAAATGCACACCCACAGCTAGTCCAGCCGTTAAGAGCATTGCTACTGATAAATTTGTGCCACAACGGGGATGTACAGCCAAATCCCATTCTCCACTGGTGATGCGATGTCGAGCAAGTGTGACTGCACGCCGCAAATCACTAATATTTACCTCACCATAGAGGTAGAATCCCTGGTCAGTAGACAAACCACCTAATAGTTCATTATCTAATTGAAGGTTTGTAGATTCTGCTGTGGTAGGATAGGCGCTTTTAGATTCGCTAAGAACCCAAAGAGTAGCATGTTCTAAAGCGTGAACCTGCCGTATCATCAAAATTTCTTTCAACCCTGGAATAAACGATAGCTGTCTGAGTAAGTCGGCATCTTGTGTAGATTGGGGAAAGTCTGAAAATTGGTCTTCAAGACTCGGAACTTGCTCAGATACAGGTATCGTAAAATTAAAGTGAAAAAATTCAAAGGGAGACGAGCTACCTTGAAAAGAAGCGGAAGTATTCATTGGAACACTACTCCCAAAGCTGATGGGCAACATAGATTTCTTTCAAATGTAACGCTTGCACCACTGAATTGTTGCTAATTTTTGTAGATGATTGTTTAGTTTGGGCATTGGGCATTGGGCATTGGTTATTAATTCATCTCCCCCTGCTTCCCCTGCCTCCCTTGCCTCCCCTGCTCTCTCACTCCCCAATCCCCAGTCAATTTGAAAAGAAATTCTGATCTTTTATAGTTTCCGAGTCCGAGGGTCAGCTGGCTCCACTAAGATAAACTCCGGCTGAGTGAAGGACTCGGAACTTTTGGTAGAGTGTTCACACTGAAAACAAAGGCGTAAGAAGGGGAACAATCACTAAAACTCAAAATTAGCTTGTAATTTACTAGACCAAAGCAATTACGCTTCTACTAGTAAATTGTTTATTCAATCTGGTTAGGTAGAGTACAGCAATTGACATCATTCAAGCAGACTTTGCCCCACTGCAAAGCCCATCGGACAAGAGCTACACGATTATCTGTCTCAGTCTTGGTGAGAATATTACTGATATGGTTATCAACTGTACGCTTGCTAATCTCCAGTTTTCCTGCAATCTCTTGGTTAGTTAAGCCAGCGGCCACTAGGTCGATAATTTGCAGTTCTCTGTCTGACAGACTAACGGGGGTCTCAGACTTGCCACCAGCCATGACTATTTCTATCCTCCCTTGGTATATGTACTTAATCGCTCTTTCTAATTCTAGAAGATTCTTTTCTTGGTAGGGGTTTCAAGTGTTAGCAGTAATATGATTGTCAATATTTTCTTTGGATTTCAAGTTGGCAAAAATATCAACTACGCGACATTTTAAGTAATAAATATAGCTCATTTTGAGCGAAATGTCCTCTAAGCACTTAGCTAAAATAAGTGAGGATTAGAAGCATATACAGGCTATATGAGTAGTAAAAATTGCTATTTAATTCTATGAAGGACTGGCGACAGATTAGCAATAATCATTGTAGATTTTATACTGTAAATTCCTAATCCAAATCGAAATCTAAAATTGAAAATGAGATGAGCAATCCCCGTGTTTTGTGCCTTGGTGAAATTTTGTTCGATTGTTTAGCCGATCAATTAGGGCTAAAACTGGAAGAAGTGAAATCTTGGACTCCTTACCCAGGGGGGGCACCAGCTAACGTAGCCTGTGCTTTAGTCAAGCTGGGAATGTCAGCAGGATTTATCGGAGCTGTTGGCGAAGATGAGCCAGGTAATGTACTGGTTAAGCTATTACAAGATGTAGGTGTAGAGACTACGGGAGTACAACGCCATCCCACAGCACCAACGCGGCAAGTTTATGTTACACGGGATCTAGCTGGCGATCGCACCTTTGCCGGATTTGGTCAGTATGACACCGCAGAATTTGCCGATACTCATCTGCAAGCTAAACAATTGTCAGATTCGCTGTTTCAAGAGGCAGATTTTCTGGTTTTGGGTACTTTGGAATTAGCCTATCCTGAAAGTGAAGAGGCAATTCACCGCGCTTTAGAGTTAGCAGAACATTACGACTTAAAAATTGTGCTGGATGTCAATTGGCGGCCTGTATTTTGGAAAGAGCCAAACATCGCCCATCAAAAAATTCCAGAATTATTTAAGCGAGTTGATTTCCTCAAACTCTCCAAAGAAGAGGCAGAATGGCTATTTGAAACCGCAGATCCCGGAGCCATCACTTACCGTCTAGCTTCAATTGAGGGGGTGCTGGTGACAGATGGGGAAAACGGCTGCACTTATTGTCTGGGTGAGAACGAAGGCAAATTACCCTCGTTTTCCATCCCTGTAGTTGATACAACTGGTGCTGGAGATAGCTTTTTGGCAGGATTCATCCACCAACTGAGTCACTATGGTATCCACAGCTTGCGAGATGCAGAAACCGCAAAACGCATTGTTACTTATGCCAGTGCTGTTGGGGCACTGACTACCATTAAAGCAGGTGCGATCGCTTCTCAACCTACTGCTGCTGAAGTTGAAGCTTTTTTAGCCGCACATCAACTCTAGGAACTAGCATAAGCCACTGGGATATCAGCCACCAAAGGCTGATACTCCCGACTAGAAAATGGACAAAAATCCTTATGCCATTCTGCGCTCATATTACACAATAAATGTAAATACAATTTATCAAATAGTTTGGGAACCTGAAGATCAACACTTTTGGATTAGATGTAAATGCTTCAGTCGGAAGCAAGGAACGTAATGTTTTTACATAAGACCCTAAGAAATTAGTTTGGAGTCGTGATTATGCTTGATAATAAAATGTTAATTTTTAATACAATAAATTTGTTTTATAAGTCTCAATTTTTTTTGGTTTTATCATAAGTCTACATAGAGGTAAATTCGCAACCTTCGGTGATGATTAAAGGTTACTTGCTTTCGGGCAGAAGACACAAGGCAGAAAGGTTTTAAACATTTTGCCTGTAGTCGTGGAACGTGACAAAGACTCAGATGCAACTTTAAGACACGATTGGGATGCAGAGATTCTATAACCTTTGCACCACAACAAATGATGGAGTTTTATTTCTTAACCCTTCTGTTCTCTGCTCTCTGACTTGAAATAACAGGGGGAGAAAGACATTTTCCTGTTTGGCGGCAGCCATTTATTAATCGCTATTTAAATAGAAATATTGGAGCTACATATATGACTTCCAGCATTCCAAAAGATATCCAAAGACATACTCCTTTAGTAGGAGATGGAAATAATAAAAGTCGAATTTCTTACCAAGCAAGCCGCACAGCGATCGCTGGATTCAATGGAGTCTTAATGGCAGGAGCAGAGGCTTATATCAATGGGTTAACAATACCCGATCCTCTGCTTAAAACCCTTTTAAATCTCTCCATACAAATCAGCTACAAGTATTTTCCTGCTCTTTTAGTTCCCTATGAATGGTTGTTGCAAGAAAGCGATCGCCTTGCAGAAGGGTCACACGAATTAATGAAGGTTCAATACAACCTACCCGAAAAAATGTTCAGTCTGATCTTGAAAGAGACAGAACTTTTATATCCCAAATACACGATGGCTTTATGGGAAAAAGGAGTATCCAACCTTGAGCAAGCTCAAATTGACATGCTCGACGATTTAATTGCAAAAGTAGGCATCGAAGACGGAGACGAAATCTTAGATTTGGGATGCGGCTGGGGTTCTGCATCAAATTACATTCTTTCCCGGTTTCCACATGTGAAAGTAACGGCTCTTAATTTGAGCCACGAGCAATGCGAATATATGCGGAAAAAAATGCAAGACCCTAGTAGTTACCTCAGTTCAGATAGATTCACTCTATATGAAAAAGACTTTAATGATCTTGATTTGGAGACTAAATTTGATAAAATTATGGCGATTGGGCTGTTTGAACATATAGGTAATTTAACAAAATCATTCCCAAAACTGGCTTCTATCCTCAAAGATGATGGCAAGGTTTTAATTCACATAATCACAACCAAATTACCTGACAATATAACCCATCCTTTTATCAATAAATATATTTTCCCCAATATGCGGGTGTGGAATTATGATGTCATACCAAAGATTAATACAGATTTGAAAACCATTAATCAATGGTATTTAAATGGTTCTAACTATTCAAATACTCTCAGAAATTGGTTGATGAATTTTGACCAAAATCAAGCACAAATCAAAGATTTAAATTATGGCATGAACTATGACAAGTTCTGCCGGATGTGGAGACTTTATTTGCTCTTGTGCATACAGTATTTTGACGGTTGTAATGGTGAAATTCTTGGTAACGGTCAATATCTATTGGTTCATGCGTAAGTCTTAATAATTTAGCGATCGCTCAACCTATCGAGTTATCAATGGGTTGTCTTAACTTGCTGCCATAGAGTATCAACAGTCACAAACTCATAACCTTGTTGTAGCAGTTGTGGAATGAGAATTTGAATTATGGCAGCAACATCTTCTCCACCGCAAGCACCATCATGCAAAACAATTATTGAACCATTTTTGACCTGCTGCATAATTCGCTGTACCACTGTGGTGATACCTGGTAGCACCCAATCTTCTGGTACAACACTCCACATAACTGGGCGGTAATTCCACTGAGAGAACAATTTTAAAGTAGCAGGTGTAAATAAACCATTGGGGGGGCGGACATCTCGCACTTGTTGAGGTTGCAGGTTACAGGTATTGTAAATGGCAGCTTGGGTTTTTTCTAAACTGTCCTTCAGGTCATTTGGGGAAAGCATGGGAAAAGAGCGATGATCGTAGCCATGCAATCCGATCCAGTGTCCGCGATCGCTGACGGCTTTAGCAATGGCTGGTGAACGGTTGACGCAAACACCCAACCAAAAAAAACTCGCTGTAATCTTGTAACGGTCTAGTACAGCCAAGACTTCGGGTGTGTATTGCGGATGTGGCCCATCATCGAATGTGAGTGCGATCGCTTTAGCATGAGCATTTCCACCCCAAAGGCAGTTGGGAAAACTTGGCTGGAGAATGCGGTAGAAAATTGGGAAGAGGGGAGCTAGCTGCATAAAGTTTTTTCTTTTTTCCGTAATCTTGCGTAACTAGACTGATTACTAAATATGAGACTGTTAAGCGTGATTCGCATACTTAAGAGTCTTAATATCTAGAACTTACGCACTGTACAAATGGACAATTATATCAATTAGCATTGTTTGTAATGTTAATAAGTTTTCCTTTGTTCCTATTTCCAAGTTGGAAATATAATTTCCACTGACGATCTATTCGTGCCTAGCTGACTCAACTTATTTTTTTCTTGTCAGATCAACAGGAAATATCGCAGTCATAGAAGTAGGTTCAAAAGAAAATTGCAGAGTTTCATGTAATTGTAGTTTTGTCAATCTGTAAGTTCTAATATTAACAATTACTCTTCATTTAAGGATAAACTCTCGTGGCAATTAATTTTTACGGAACTAATGGCAATGATGTTGTCTTCGGCAGTAATGACAACGATACCCTTAGAGGCTTTGGTGGTGATGACAAACTGTTTGGTGGAGATGGAAATGACTTCATCGATGGTGGCTTTGGGTTTGACACTATTGAT
>NZ_JABXKI010000225.1 GCF_017115095.1 Nostoc sp. NMS4
AATCTAGTTCCCTCCCCTTTGCAAGGGGAGGGTTAGGGTGGGGTAAAAAATATTTGATACCGACAAGAAGACTTTTCAAACATCCTCTTAGACAAAAATGGCTGATTTCAGTTTAGCTATGTAGCGCGATCGCTATTGATGTTTCATCAGTACTGTAATGACGGACAGCAATGATACAGAAATCAAGATACTTTTAGATTGCACATCTGGTGAGAGTCAAGGCATCTTGAACATCCACAATACAGGTTCTCAGTCAGCAATATTATTAATTCGCGCTGAGTCTATTGCAATTTGATTTGAGTATGAAATTCAAACAATTAATATTTTCAACACAGGTAAATCATTATGAGCTTAGAGCTACAACTATCAGGTAAAACAGCAATTGTTACAGGTGGAAGTGCAGGTATTGGATTAGCCACTGCCAGAGCTTTGTACAGTGAAGGTGTGAATGTAGCGATCGCTGCTCGTAATCAAGAAAAGTTAGAAAAAGCAGTAGCCGATATCCAATCCTTAACGACTCCAGGCGCTAAAGTGATTTCTATCAGTGCCGACCTAACTCAAGTAGAAAGTATTGATCGGGTTGTCTCTACAACGCTGGCACAATTTGGTCAGATTGATATCCTGATTAACAATGCTGGTTCAGCCCGTGCAGGGTCTTTTTTAGAATTGGGTGATGATGCTTTTTTAGATGCTTGGAATCTGAAATTGTTGGGCTACATTCGATTAGTTAGAGCCGTTGTACCTCATCAAAAAAATCGGCGCGATGGGCGAATTGTCAACATTATTGGTGGTGCAGCACGTACACCTCGTCCGTCCTTCCTCCCAGGCGGTACAACCAATGCTGCTTTATTAAACTTCACGCGAGGAATTTCTAAAGAGTTAGCCCAGCATAATATTCGCATTAACGCTATTTCACCCGGCCTAACTGGTACAGAGCGTGCCGAACGTTTGGCAGAGCAAAATGCTCAAATTCGTGGTGTTAGTGTAGAAGAAATCAAGGCGGAATCATTAAAAGCAATACCTCTGGGAAAAATCGTTAAGCCAGAAGAGATTGCTGCACTGGCTTTATTTTTAGTCTCCGATCTTGCCTCTTCAATTACTGGGGCAGAAATTCTGGTTGATGGTGGCAATACTCCTGGTGTTTAAATAGCGGTTCTAAATCTTTCGTGACAACAAAGTATTCGATTTTTTGAAAAAGTCGGGTATCTGAATTTTGTAATTCATATCTAGCACCAGGATCTTCTCACGCCTGGTGCTTTTAATTTTTTATTCAATAAACTTATTTTATCATTTCAAGAACAAAGAGTATTTGCTCTTAAGTAAAACAATGTTTGGTGAGTTGATGGCGATCGCTCGATGTCAAAACAGGGCAATTGATTGAAGTTCCTGAAGCTACTAAACTTGGTCAAGCTGCGTAGTTTGATCGTGTAACGTAAAAGTAGTATTTAACGAAGTAGCTATTTGTGTAAAAACCTCCTTTGCTAGTGAAGCGTATTCACTTATCGCAATCGGATTTCCAGTATCACTACCACTACAAATGCGGGGATCAATGGGAATTTGTCCCAACAGAGGCGCTTGTAATTCTGCGGCCAGTTGTTCGCCGCCACCACTACCAAAAATCGGTGTGTGTGAACCACAATCACCGCAAATTAAATAACTCATATTTTCAATGATGCCAAGGACAGGAACACCCACTTGGCGAAACATATATATATTACGTCGTACATCGGAAACAGCCACTTGTTGAGGAGTTGTCACTAAAATGACTCCACAAATTGGGCTTTCTTGGATAATTGTAATTTGAGCATCACCTGTACCGGGAGGTAAATCTATTAATAAATAATCTAATTCCCCCCATTCCACATCTTGCAAAAATTGCGTGATAATTTTATGCAATACAGGCCCCCGCCATGCCAAAGGACGATTTGCTTCTGCAAGTAAACCCACTGACATTATTTTTATTCCCTGAGCTTCTAGAGGTAAAAACTTATCACCTGTGGGAGTATTAATCACTTGAATATCAGCTTGTCCTAAACCCAACATCTGGGGAACATTGGGGCCATAAACATCAGCATCTAATAATCCTACTTTTGCACCTTGTAATTTTAAAGCTGCGGCGATATTAACGGCTGTTGTGGATTTGCCCACACCACCTTTACCACTAGAAACTGCAAGAGTTATTTTAACACCGGGAATTGTACAAATTTGAATATAAGTTTTTTTACACCAAGATAGAGATGATAATTTAGATTCAATCTCTGGCTGTAATTGGTGCTGATGAGAACCGATATATAAACGCAGGTAAATATAGTCATCAACTATGCGTAAGTTTCGGATCATTCCCAAACTAACGATGTCATTTTTTAAGATAGGTTCGATAACCTGTTTGAGGAGTTGGACTACTTCTTGCTGATAGAAATCATCCTTTGATTGCATCATTATTGTCAATTCACTTAGAGGATGTTTTAAAAGTCATGATTGATTGATGTATAAAATATTTTTACCCCACCCTAACCCTCCCCTTATAAAGGGGAGGGAACCGGATTTTCTTGTTTCCCCCCTTTATAAGGGGGGATTAAGGGGGGTAATAATTCGATTAAAATCACAGCTAACCACTTTTCAAACAACCTCTTAACCCAATACGACTTTTTTATCTGTCTGAATCTTCTGAATTGCTCGTTGCGCTTGGATGGACACTTCTTTGTCAGGATCGTCTAAGGCTTGTTGCAGGGGGTTAATAACGTCGGGATGAGCTAAATTTCCAAGTGCGATCGCAGCTTCTTTTCTTACATCTGCATATTCATCTGTTAATGCTTGAATTAATCTCGGCATAACTTGAATATCTGGGATTTTTTGCAAAGCTTGTGCTGCTGATTTCCGCACTTGCCAATGTTCATCACCTAAAGCTATTTCTAATGCTGAAATTGCTTGATTATTTGCATGAATAGCCAAAGATTTCGCTGCATTACGGCGAACTTGCCAGTCACTATCATTTGTAAGTGCTTGACAAAGTATTGTAATCACGTCTGCATCTTGTAAATGTTCTAAAGTTAAAGCAGCAGCACGACGTACACTTGCTTCCTCATCAAAGATTAAATTTAAAGCTTGCGGACATTTTTCTAGTTGATTGATATATCGCAGTGTGGTAATAGCTGCCTCACGTAATTCAGGATTTTTTGATGCTAAAAATGATAAAATATCCGGTAAAGATTGAATATCATGTATTTTCCGCAAAAGCACTAAAATATTTAATTGAATATTTACATCATTACTTTGGAGTTTATCTAGTAAAAGTAACAATTCATCTTGTGTAACTAACTCGTTTAATGCTGATGCGGCTTCAGTGCGAATATCTGCATCTGTTGAACTGAGGCATTCAATTAAAGCCGGGATTGCAGCAGGATTGGCAATTTCCCAAAGGGCAGATATTGCTATTTTCTGAACAATAATATGTTCGTCTTTCAAAGCTATAATTAAAGCGTCGATTGTTTCATCATCGCCTAGATGTTGCAAGGTTTTGACAGCTACTATACGGTCATTTACGTCAGGCGATCGCAACATTTCCAACCATTGGTTTAATTCCAGATTATTACTTGCAGACATTTTGAATCCTAGAAGATGCGATTAAACAATTTGCCAAATACCGGAATGATATTCTAAAGCAGTTAAAGGGAGTGATTCGTCATAATGGTTAAAAATATTCAGTTTATTGCTCTAGAAGAATTGCTTTTAAAGACAGGTTTTGTAAAAGTAGCAACAACTGGCTCTCAACAAGTCTATCAGTATCCATCATCGGGAACTTTAGTCATCTTACCACCTTACGAACAGCAAGCGTATGTTCAGCCTGTACATTTGGTAGCTGTACGTCGAGTATTGCTAGAAAATGGTTTAATCAACACGAATACTTTTGATAGTTTTTTAGAAAAGGTTGCAAGCTAAAATGGTTTTGTTACAAGCAAGTTAATAACCTTATACAACTAGCGCAACAAAAAGGGAATTTGCACAGTAATTGCATTGGTTGGACATTCTTTTTCACAAGGCAGGCAAAACCAACACTCATCATATTTCATATAAGCTTTCCCCGTTTCTGGATTCTTTGCCAAGACATCCAAGGGACAAACTTCAATACAGGCTGTGCATTTTTCCAAACATTTTGATTCATCAATAATCACAGGAACATCTATTCTTTGATTGATTAAAGCCATAAAAACTATTTGCCCTTTTTTATTAATTATACTATTGTCCTGGAACATTCAATCGACATTAGTAGGTATTGTATAGAATTTGCTTGATTAATATTCATCATCAGGATGATACTCTGAAGCATCAGGTTGTAAATCAGGCTGTGCAGCAACAAAGGCTGGATGTTTTACACATAATTCATATATTTTGTAAATATTTGGATATGCTTCTAAAGGGTATTCAAATCTTTCAGCATTATAAACTTGGGGTACAAGAAAAATATCCGCTATTGTTGGTTCATTACCATAACAGAAATCACCACGAAATTTACTATTAACCAACAGTTTTTCTAGTGCATTCAAGCCTTCACCTAGCCAATAGTGATACCAATTTGTTTTTTCTACATGATTCAGTCCTATTGGTAAAGTGAGATACTTGCGAACTCTCATGATATTCAAAGGATGGATATCACAGCCTATTAAAAGTGCAATTTGGCGTGTGTAAGCTCTTGCTACAGCATCTATTGGCAAAAGTGCTGGTTTTTGATAACGTTCTTCAAGATATTCAATAATAGCTAATGACTGCGTAATCACAACATCACCATCAATCAGAGTCGGAACCATTTTTTGTGGGTTAATTTCACCGTATTCTGCTGTAAATTCTGGTTCACCTTTTCTTAGTTTAGAAACACTTTGATAAATATAGGGAAGCTTTTTAAGCTCTAGTGCAATTCTTACCCTATATGAAGCTGTTGAACGATAATAGCTGTAGAGTTTTAACATATTTAAATATGTAATATAATTATTTTTATTAAACATTATTTATATCAAGTGATGTCTAAACCAATCAACCGAATCCATACTATTGTATGGATATGACATCGTAGGTAGCTAACTATTTAATCTAAAAAATCCTGCAAATTTAAGAGTTGATTTACTATAAATTTTGGTTGAACTCCTTGCGGTAGAACTTGATTTTTTCTGTTGTAATAACAAAAATCAATATTGACTTGCATTGCTCCCGCATAGTCATGAGTGAGAGAATCTCCTACGTAAAGGACTTCTCCTGGTCTTAAATCTAATCTAGATAACGCATGATGAAATATCTCAGGAGATGGTTTAGCAAAACCAATTGCTTCAGAAACTACAACTGCTTCAAAAAAATGCTCAATTCCCGCAGCTTGCATTCTCGGTAGTTGTGCTGATACAAAACCGTTGGTGATAACAGCCAAACGATAATTATGTGAGAGAACAGTTAAGACTTCATTTACATCAGGTTCCATTACGCCCGAATGATTAAAAATATGCCAAAAACTTTGACTAATATTGCTGATTTGATCTGTTTGTATATCTAATTGAGCAAGTGTACTTCGATAAGACATCTCGATTAACTCACTAGGAGAAAAGATTTCTTGCTGTCTCCAATACTGGGAATTATAAGTTTCAAAGACTTGAAGAAAAATAGTCTCACTGATTCCATTTAAATCTAAAGATACTGCACAATCTTCTAATGCTCCTAGAATAGCTTGGCGTTCACATAGCTCAAAATTCAACAGTGTATTATCGAGATCAAAAATTATTGCTTTATAGAGCATTTTCATGGACATTCATTTAACTGCAACATCATAAAGTTCTTTGACTGCATCTACTTCCACAATATAAGGATCTACAGGACGCTTAAACAATACCATTTCCCCTAATTCATCTTTCTTTAAGTTGACATGACAAAACCACTCATCATCATTCTTTTCGGGGTAATCTAAACGGTAATGATAAAGACCCCAACGAGTTTCTTGACGATATAATGATGCTCTGGCTGCCATTTCTGCACAGTCTCGAATAAAGTGAACTTCTAGACTACGCATCAATTCATGAGGGTCACGAGCGCCCATTATCTCTAATATTTCTTGATATTGCACAAAATGTTTTAAACCAATCTCGATTTTATTACCTGATTTTGGTGGTTGCAGATAATCATTAACTAAGCGTCTTAATTTATATTCTACCTGGGTATGAGGTACACCATTGGGACGAGTTAAAGGTGCATAAATTCTGGCTTTTTCAGCTTCTAAAAAATCTGTATCTGGTTCAATAAAATCTAAATCTTGGATATATTCAATGGCATGAGTTCCGGCTATGCGACCAAAAACAAATGCTCCAATCATGTAATTATGGGGAACGCTGGCCATATCTCCGGCTGCATATAAACCTGTGACGGTTGTTTGAGCGTTTTCATTTACCCATACACCAGAAGCACTATGACCGCTACATAAGCCTATTTCGGAAATGTGCATCTCTACGCCGTGGGTGCGGTAATCTTCATTTCTGCCTTGATGAAAACGTTCTCTACTTGGGCGTTCATTCGCCCACAATATTGATTCAATTTCAGCGATTGTATCTTCATCAAGATGGGTCATTTTGAGTTGGACTGGCCCTTTTCCAGAATTTAATTCTTTCCAGATTTCCAACATCATTTGACCACTCCAATAGTCACAACTAATGAAGCGATTTCCTTCGGCGTTAGCAGTATGAGCGCCAAAAGGCCCTGCAACATAAGCACAGGCGGGGCCGTTGTAATCTTTGATTAAAGGATTAACTTGAAAGCATTCAATGTTGCTAAGTTCTGCTCCTGCATGATAAGCCATTGAATAGCCATCTCCAGCATTGGTAGGATTTTCATAAGTGCCGTAGAGATAGCCAGAAGCAGGTAATCCTAATCTGCCACAAGCCCCTGTACACAGGATGACTGCTTTAGCTTGAATGACAATATAATCACCGTTTCTGACATCAAATCCCACCGCACCAATAGCACGTCCTTCTTTGACTAATACGCGGGTTGCCATGACGCGATTTGTGACTTTGACTTTGTGGCGTTTGACTTGGCGGGTGAGAATTGTTTTGAGGTCTTTTCCTTCTGGCATCGGTAAGACATATTTACCCACACGATGCACTTGTTTTAAGTCATAGTTGCCTTGGGCATCTTTTTGAAATTTCACACCCCAACTTTCTAATTCTTGGATAACTTCATAACCTAATTTGCCTGTTTGATAAACGGCTTTTTGGTTGACAATGCCATCGTTAGCTAGGGTGATTTCGCGCACGTATTGTTCTGGTGTGGAATGACCGGGAATGACTGCGGTATTCACGCCATCCATACCCATTGCGATCGCACCACTCCGCCTTATGTTAGCCTTTTCTAAGATCAGCACCTCTGCATCGGGATTCGCTTGTTTGGCTTTAATTCCAGCCATTGTTCCGGCTGTACCGCCACCAATGACAAGTACATCCGTTTTTATTTGTTGGGTGTTAATGTCCATAAGCTTTTGCTAGTAGGGAGGAACTTCTAAGATTTATTACCGTTCCAAACGATATCTTTGACTTGGATTTGCTTGGGAACTAGCTTGATTTTGTAAAAAGTATCGGCAATGTTTTGTTGCTGAGTGATTACCTCATCTGTTAGCGGTAAAACGCCATACTTTCGTCGTTTTTCGGCAATTTCTAATGCTGCTGCGGGAATACCTAACTCTGGTTCTAAAAACTTGGCAACTTCTTCTGGATTATTTGTTGCCCATTTATTTACAATGCTTACTTCATCTAACAGGGTTTTCAACAAATCTGGGTGAGATTTAACAAACTCTTGACGCGCAAGATAGTAACCCCGATTCGGTGCTAAATTTGTTGCATCTGTTAATGTCCTAACCTTTGTGTCGTGTTCAACTGCTGCTAGGTAAGGGTCCCAAATTGCCCAAGCATCAACGTTACCACCAGTAAATGCTGCACGGGCATCTGCTGGTGTTAGATGTGCTGGTTGAATGTCACTATACTTTAATCCGGCAGCTTCTACAGCTTTGACAACAAGATAGTTAGTGTTCGAGCCTTTAGCAAAGGCTAATTTTTTCCCTTTCAGGTCAGCAACCGTTTTAATTGGTGAATCTTTCGGTACAATAATTGCTTCAGCTCTGGGACTCCAAGGATCGTAAGCAACATAAAGCAAGGGAGTACCTCCGGCTTGGGCAAATATTGGTGGTGATTCACCTGTATAGCCAAAGTCAATACTACCTGCGTTCATTGCTTCTAGTATTGGTGGGCCTGCGGGAAATTCTGCCCATGTCACCGAAGCACCAGCAGTCTTTAAAGTTTGCGCTAAATTGCCTCGGTTTTTGAGAACACTGAGAATAGTCGCCGCTTTTTGATAGCCGATACGAACTACCACACCTTGATTTACTGTCTGTGTTGCTACAGAGCTATCTGTATTGTTGGTGTTGGCAGAACACGCAGATATCACAAGAGTCAAACTTAACCCACAGGTAAAGAATAAGGCAAATATGCCAATTCTAGATATTTCATAATTTTGAAGAAAGCTGCTGACAATCCTCATCAGTCGATGTGGTAAATACTTACTGAACATACGTACATTATACTACAAGCAATATTAATACTACGATAAATAGAGCAGCTTACCGTATTTTACTAATAGAATATTCACATAGATAAGCCGCAAATGCAAGATCCGAAAAAGTATGCCTATATAGATGCACTCAGATAAGTGAGATTTATATTAATTTGAAATTGCTTTTAAGTAGGTTGCTGCAATTCATGTAAACAAAATACTCACAAATTCGTCTAAAGAATTCACTGCGATCGCGCTATCCATTAAAGTTTCTAATTGTTCCACATTTTTGCCCTCAAGCCTTACTTCCACTTCATGAGGAATTTCACCAAAGCGTTGTTCCAATACCCGAATTAACTGCCGTCGCGCACCCTCTTGAATACCTCTTTGCTCAATTTCCTGATACCAAGGCGATTCTCGCAATACTGCCATATCCCACCTCATGATTTCTTGCACTAAAGGCGTGTCTAACACAAAGCTAGCAAAAAATGCCAGCAATGATTCTAACTCGTTCAACTGTGCATCTGCTCGTAGCGCCTGTAATGCGCGTTGCACAACAGATACCTCTCCCCCTCCTCGCAGGATTGGCACAAAGGGTAACAACGATGGTAATGGTTGCCCAAACACTATTTCAGCATCGATTTCCCACAAATTGATCGTGCGATAATCTTGGATAGCACGTAACCCCAAAAATTCCTGCTCGTAACTACTGACAATAGTTAAGGTGGATGGGGGCGGTAAAATGTTGATCAGTACTGGGTAAGTTGGCAATTGATAACGTTCTTGTGCCAAGGCAGTATATGCTCTCATCCGTAGAGGTATCTGTGCCGTGTAACGCAACTGTAGTTCATTTAGTACTAGAAAATCTCCGTGAGTGGCACTGTATGCTTTCACCAAGACATCTGTTTCCCGGCTAATCCAGTGAAACTCAGAGCCGAGAATTTCTTTCGCCACGACTTCAGGACGCTGTGTCACCCACTGTACCCATGCATCGGGAGCTAAATTAATTAGTCGTTTGCTACCAATATCTGCTACTTTTGCCACAGGACGCTTGATATCTTTATCAGTAACTAATAGTACATCATAAAGATTGCAGTATTCTGGCGTTAATTTTTAAGTTGAAGCAATGTCTACGCACTGTTTTAAGAAATGTATGATTGATGTATGTTAGGTTTTGAATCAACATTTCTGGATGTAAACCGCCGATGAAATCCGATAGTAGACCAGATTATACAATTTTAGAAGTTCAAGAACTTGATGTTAATTATGGCGGTATTCAAGCTCTGAAAAAAATTAATTTAATTATTCAAAAAGGCGAGGTAGTTACTCTAATTGGTGCTAATGGTGCTGGTAAAACTACCACACTCCGCGCCATATCTAAAGTAGTTAATCCTAAGAGTGGCGTAATTATCTATAATGGACATAATATTAACCGTCGCCAAACTCACGAAGTTGTAAAACTTGGTATTGCCCATTGTCCTGAAGGACGTAGAGTATTAGCACGGCAAACAGTACTTGATAATTTACTTTTGGGTGCTTATATTCGCTCTAATCAAGCTGAGATCAAGGCAGACATTCAGCGTCAATTTGAGCTATTTCCCCGCTTGTCACAAAGACGAAATCAACTAGCAGGAACCCTCAGTGGTGGTGAACAACAAATGTTAGCGATCGCTCGTGCTGTCATGAGTAAACCACAACTCTTACTTTTAGATGAGCCTAGCTTAGGTTTAGCACCTGCGATCGTCCGGGAAATCTTCTCGATTATTGAAAATCTCCGGGCTACAGGTGTGACTATTTTGTTAGTTGAACAAAACGCAAATCTGGCGCTACAAATTGCCGATCGCGGTTATGTTTTAGAAGCTGGTTCTATTACCTTAACAGGTGCGGCATCAGAATTAATTAGTGATGAGCGAGTTAAAAAGGCTTATTTAGGGTAAATATTATATTGATGTTTACATTAGGAAAAGTTAGCACCCAAAAAGTATTAGAGTACATTAACGACCCGCATCACGGATAAATAAATTTATCCTGTTCGCTTATATCCCCCGCATGAATGACGGGGGCTTTACGCATCACGACTCGTAAGAAAATACAAATTTCTGAGTATTTTCTGACTTCTAGATATGACACTGCATCCAAAAAACCATTGGCAGATACCAGAGCAAACGGCACAGAGTATCCGTAAAAGTTGTCGGGGATCTGGACACCGAGTTTGGAATAGCAATTTTTGGGTTCAAAGATTGGGAGTTGGTATTTTGAGAGCGATCGCAGTCTGCAATGTAATATAAGCCTTGGTAGACTAAAAAACTCAAACTATGACTCAGCAACCAACCGATCTAGACAACAAAGCTGTATTTGAGCAGTTGTGGGAGATTACAAAGGAACTCCGCCAAAAACTAGAGGCTCGTTTTCAGTTACATCTAGATCCTTCTGTAGAAAATTTACAGCAATACAGCAGTCTCGATGGTAATATGAAGGGTTCGCTGACCGCTTTTTCTGGGGAAGAAATTGACTGGCTAGTGCATTCGTGGTTGGGAAATGCTCAAAAATCAAGCTTTAGCACTATGCGCCTCACCAATTGGTTGAAGTCGCAGATTCAGGTTCCTCATTTGGCCTTTGAATTTGGCACACTTCCGAATATTTTCTTTTATGTAGATTACATTCCCCGGACTGAGCTTTTAACCGATTTGGCATATTTCGATCGCTACTACGAGCCGGTTAATCCAACATTCTTAAAGTTACAGGAAGATTCGCGGCTCAAGGTGTTTACTAGCAAAAGTGCATATATTCGTCTATTTCAATCGCCCGTTAGTCTTTGCTACATAGGCGCGCCTACCTTTGAAACCCTGGAATTAATTCGCACACTTGCACACGAAACACTCGATCGCTGGTTAACCTGGGTAGATGCAGCTGAACCAGTGCCAGAAGATGCACGCACCGCTTTAGCTGCTCGTGATTTGGCACTCCGCCGGATCAGTGCGGAACGCGATCCAGGTAATAAATTTGCCGCACAGATGTTTGGCTCAGAATTGACAGATAGACTTGTGCGATCGCTCTGGGGTGGCGATCGCATTCTCTAAATTTGACAAACGACAAATGACAAAACCAATAGAAGTCCGCAATCCCCGAACTGGCAAATTTGATTACGTAATTATCCCGCCGCCTCCCAGACTGGTATTACAGCAATGTAGGCGGACACGTAGGGTACAAGTTCGCTGGCAGCAGTTGGGCTTAGAGGGGAGAATTGAAGCCTTACAGCAGTGGAAGGAAGCGATATTATCTGGACGCGATCGCCTCACGGAAGCTTTGGTAAATGATACAGGAAGACTCTCAGGTTCGGTATTAGAAATAGACTCCTTCCTCTCCAGCATCGATCGCTGGTGTCGATTAGCACCGGAATTACTGCAAGAATCGGCAAAAAATACCGCCATTCCCTTTATTGCCTTACAACAAACATCTGTTCCTTATCCCCTCGTTGGGGTAATTAGCCCGTGGAATTTTCCCCTGTTACTGTCTACTATTGATACAATTCCGGCATTGCTCGCAGGTTGTGCCGTCATTGTCAAACCCAGTGAAATCACTCCCCGCTTCGTAGCACCACTGATTACAGCCCTCAACGCCGTTCCCAAATTGCACGACGTATTAACTTTTGTTGAAGGAGCGGGCGCAACCGGATCTGTTTTGATTGAAAATGTAGACTTAGTATGTTTTACAGGCAGTGTCGCCACAGGACGAAAAGTTGCACAGGCGGCTGCCAAACAGTTTATTCCAGCTTTTTTGGAATTAGGAGGCAAAGATCCTGCGATCGTTTTAGAATCAGCCAACTTAGAATTAGCAACCTCAGCAATATTGTGGAGTTCCGTCGTCAACACCGGACAGTCATACTCTGCAATTGAGCGAATTTACGTTGCAGACTCCATATTTGAAAAGTTTTACCATCAACTAGTAGCCAAAGCCCATCGCCTCGAGCTAGCCTATCCCACAGTCGAAAGTGGAGAAATTGGCCCGATCATCGCCGAAAAACAAGCAGCCGTTATTAGCGATCATCTTCTAGATGCAGTGGAAAAAGGAGCAGTAATTCACTGCGGCGGTGTAATCGAAGACTTAGGGGGCGGTTGGTGGTGTCGTCCCACAGTGCTTACCCAGGTTAATCATTCCATGAAAGTGATGACTGAAGAAACTTTTGGACCGATTATGCCAGTCATGCCTTTTTCTACAGTAGAGGAAGCAATATCTTTAGCCAACGACTCAATTTATGGATTAAGTGCTGCTGTATTTGCTTCAGAAACAGAAGCCTTAGAAATTGCCCAACAAATAGATGCAGGTGCTATCAGTATCAACGATGCTGGACTCACCGCCATCATGCATGAGGGAGAGAAAAACCCCTTCAAATTCTCCGGTTTGGGAGGATCGCGCATGGGTGCGGCGGCGCTGAAACGGTTCATGCGAAAAAAAGCTATTTTGATTAAAACTAACGCTACTAATGACCCTTGGTGGTTTGAGAATGGGGAGTGACCCATTAATCTAACCATTACCACTTAACATCTTGGAGTAGCAATGAGCTGTAGGATGAGGGCAGATAAAATTTAGAAAGTACTGTGAGTGAAACCGTCTATATTGAAACCAGTGTTATTGGTTATCTGACAGCCAGATCGACCAAAAACCTGATTATTGCTGCCAATATCGAAACAACACGGGACTGGTGGGACTTTCGTCGAAACAACTTCACTCTTTACACTTCGGAGGCTGTTTTAGACGAAGTAGCTAAGGGAGATACAGCGATCGCCACTCAACGACTGGAAATTTTGCAAGACTTTCCTTTGTTGGCATTGAATCAAGCCGTACAAAGTTTAGCTATTCAATTCCTGACCCGGAGTAATCTGCCTCCGAAAGCAAAGGTAGACGCAATTCACATTGCCGCCGCAACCGTCCACGGCATGGATTATCTGTTAACGTGGAATTGTAAACATATTGCTAATGCTCAAATACAGGGTAAGTTAGCCGAGATTAGCCTTGATTTTGGCCATGTATTGCCTATCCTTTGCACACCCAACGAACTAATGGGATATTAGATCATGTGGACAGATGAGATTGTCGAAGAGATCCACCAAATCCGTGAAGAGTATGCGAAGTCTTTCAACTATGATTTAGATGCAATATTTGCAGACCTACGTAAGAAGGAAGCAGAAAGCGGCAGAGAAGTCGTGAACTTGTCGCGGAAGCCTGGTCTAATAACACGTTGGAGCGGACTAGCGAAAGATATTGATGGGGATGCAAAGGTGACAAAATAAACTTTTCTACCCCTAGCGGATTCCCAGAATTTCTTCCTAGCGAAAAGCGTCTAGAATTATATTTGTTAGATATCATCCGTAGAGTTTTTGAAAGCTATGGATTTACGCCCATCGAAACACCTGCTGTAGAACGTTTAGAAGTGCTGCAAGCTAAAGGGAATCAAGGCGACAGTCACGCATGGGTGTAGCGGCGCTAAAACGGTTCATGCGAAAAAAAGCTATTTTGATTAAAACTAACGCAAGTAGTAACCCTTGGTGGTTTGATAATCAAGAATAGAGCAATCCTAAATGAGTCCTGAAAATCTTTGGTTCCTCTCTCTGCGTTCTCTGCGCCTCTGCGGTTAATTTATTTTTACAAATGATTGAGGACTGCTATAGAGAATTGATAAAAGGAACAAATAAATATAAATGAAAAATAATATAGCGGTTCTCGTTTGTATGCAATACACTTTGACCTCTCTCCAAACCTCTCTCCTAAAAGGAGAGAGGCTTTGAATCTTACTCCCCAACGCTAGTAGGGAAGCAGGGTGGTTTCATACAAGCAGAGAAAAACTAAAACTAGGTTTCAAAGCCTCTCCCCCCGTGGGGGAGAGGTTTGGAGAGAGGGAAAAAGCCATGCCACTTTCACGAGAAATCAAGACTTATGTATTTTTCTTTTTTCGTATGAAACCACCCTGCCCAACGCTAGTAGGGAAGGGATTGGGGGTTAGGTCTGTATTCCACTCAACCGAGAAGCGCTATAGTCTCTCATAAAGCTTATAGAAATAGGAGTTGAACATGTCTATCATTAAAACAGAAATGCCCCTAATGTCCCGTCAAGAAGGAGAATGGTCAGGTTCTTATACACTGGTTGATACAGAAGGAAAAATTTTAGATAAATACACTTCTCATTTAAGCTGCAAATTTATTGAAAACCCTCCTTATTCCTACTACCAAATAAATCGCTACAAATGGCCTAATGGCAAACAAGAAGGACATCATTTTCCTGGTTTATATCGAGATAAAAAAGTCTGGTTTGACACCGAACGTCTTGAGGGTAATGCCTGGGAAGTAGACGATGCAACTATTATGTTCCGATTTACTTTTAAGAAGGCTCCGGGTGCTTACTTATATGAA
Organism: Nostoc sp. NMS4; assembly: GCF_017115095.1. GTDB lineage: Bacteria > Cyanobacteriota > Cyanobacteriia > Cyanobacteriales > Nostocaceae > Nostoc. Next base: position 14,979 of record NZ_JABXKI010000225.1, read on the forward strand.
GTGATTTTCCTCAGCCCTTGCAATAACTATCGTTTCCGCACCTGGCATTGGTTTAAGAACGATCAACTCTACCAACGTACATTGGTGCAAGAAGAACGGATAAAATAGACATAGGAGTAGAGAAGCTCCGCTCCACTAACCGGGCGACTAGAAGTCGCGGCTACACAAACTCTCACCTGCCTATCGCGCTTGCGCTGCGCTTGGCGCACCACGCAGGTTAAAAACCTTAATTTTCTCTTAGTCCACGGAGGTGGACTAAGTTTTGTGTAGTAGCGAATTCTATTCGCCCAATACTTTTCTTTCATCTCAAATTTCAACTTAGTAAGGTACACGCATGGCCAAAGGTGACAAAATAAACTTTTCTACCCCTAGCGGATTCCCAGAATTTCTTCCTAGCGAAAAGCGTCTAGAATTATATTTGTTAGATATCATCCGTAGAGTTTTTGAAAGCTATGGATTTACGCCCATCGAAACACCTGCTGTAGAACGTTTAGAAGTGCTGCAAGCTAAAGGGAATCAAGGCGACAATATCATTTATGGAATCGATCCCATACTGCCACCAAATCGACAAGCCGAGAAAGATAAATCGGGCGAAACTGGTTCGGAAGCCAGAGCTTTAAAGTTCGATCAAACAGTTCCTTTAGCGGCGTATATTGCCCGTCACCTGAATGAATTAACCTTTCCCTTTGCCCGCTACCAAACAGATGTAGTTTTTCGGGGAGAACGGGCAAAAGATGGGCGTTTTCGTCAGTTTCGTCAGTGCGATATTGATGTAGTTGCCCGTCGTGAACTCAGTTTGCTCTATGATGCTCAGATGCCAGCAATTATCACTGAGATATTTGATGCAATTAATATTGGTGATTTTCTGATTCGCATCAATAACCGAAAAGTTCTGACTGGTTTTTTTAAATCATTGGGAATTGCCGAAAATCAAATTAAATCGTGTATTGGGATTGTTGATACTCTAGAAAAGATTGGCGAAAGTAAAGTAAAACAAGATTTAGAAAAAGAAGGGATTTCAGCAGAACAGGCACAAAAAATTATTGAATTTATCAAAATAGACGGTTCCGTTGATGAAGTCTTAGAGAAGCTCAAGCACCTCGCCGAAAATCTGCCAGAAACCGAGCAATTGAGTTTAGGAGTTAGCGAATTAGAAACGGTAATTGCTGGAGTACGTAATCTCGGAGTTGCCGAAAATCGTTTCTGTATTGATTTATCAATTGCCCGTGGTCTTGATTACTATACTGGCACTGTTTACGAAACAACCCTATTAGGACATGAAGCTTTAGGTAGTATTTGTTCTGGCGGGAGATATGAAGAATTAGTTGGGGTATTTTTGGGTGAAAAAATGCCAGGTGTAGGCATTTCGATTGGCTTAACTCGTTTAATTAGTCGCTTGCTAAAAGCTGGAATTATAAGTACCTTAGCTGCTACACCCGCCCAAGTGATGGTAGTGAATATGCAAGAAGATTTAATGCCCACTTATTTAAAAGTTTCTCAACATCTGCGTCAGGCAGGAATTAATGTGATAACTAACTTTGATAAGCGTCCCTTGGGTAAACAATTTCAATTAGCAGACAAGCAAGGAATTCAATTCTGTGTAATCATTGGTTCTGAAGAAGCAGCAGCGCAAAAGTCATCGCTCAAGGATTTGAAAACAGGTGAGCAAGTAGAAGTGCTATTAGAAAATTTGGCTGAGGAAGTTAAAAAAAGGCTTACCTAAAAGTTGATTTATAAAGTAGCAACTGTCTATTGCAATCTGCCTCATATACTCTACTTATTTGGAAGTCTTTTATGAGTTTATCCGATCTCCCTAATCTCTGGGTTCCTCTAGCACTTTTAGGTTTAATTGTTATAGCTGCTGTATTTTTCAGTCGCAGCAATTGATATTTAAAGCATTACAGTTGATGTGGAGGTATCAGTTCTATGTTCGCTGTTGTTACACCCGATAAAATCCATTTGCCCCCAGGTGCGGTAGTACGCCTACCTGGAAGTTGGCAAGATTATCAAGCATTGAATGAACAACTAGGCGATCGCTCTTCGCCTCGGATCAAGTATCGAGATGGAGAAATTATCTTGATGGCACCGCTACCAGAACATGGGCGTAAAGTAAGTGTAATTGCAGATGTAGTAAAAGTTTTGCTCGATCATCTAGGACAAGAATACGAGGCATTTACCCCAATCACAATGGAACTACCACAGGAAAGTGGTATAGAACCAGACTACTGTTTTTATATTGAAAACTGGCAAGCAATCGCAGGTAAAAACCGCATCAATTGGGGCATCGATCCATCACCCGATTTAGTAGTGGAGATAGACATCACTAGTTACACTGATGTGAATGACTACCTACCTTATCGAGTACCAGAAGTTTGGTTGTTCAGGAAAAACCAGCTTGTAATTTACAGATTGCAAGGCGATGTCTCACGACAAGCCGCTTTGCGTCTACGCTACACTGTTGAAACCAGTAGCCGTTATTTCCCTAATATCAATGTGTCAGAAGTAGTCACAGATTGTTTAAAAATTGCCTACGAGCGCAATACTAGCGCTGCTATTCGGGAATTACGGCGGAAATTGGCGAGTGAGAATTAAAGATTTTGATTTTGCGAGAGTAGAACAGTACCGCCAAAGCATCTGCCAAGTATTAACGTCTCACGCTACTTTTGAGATTGGCAGTTCAGGCATTGAGTCTCAGCTTGTGTTTGATAAAGAACATGACCACTACCAGCTTTTAGAAATTGGCTGGGAGGGACTGAAGCGAATCTACAACTGTATCATCCATTTAGATATTAAGGATGGGAAGATTTGGATTCAGCGCAATATGACTGATGTAGATATTGCGCGGGAATTAGTAGAAATTGGTGTGCCGAAAGAGGATATTATTCTAGGTTTACATCCGCCGTATAAACGTCCCTATACAGGGTATGGAGTAGCCTAAACAAAAGCGCGACCATAGCGCAGACAATCTTCACCAATGGCGACTACTTGGTACGATAAAGTACAGAATGTCACAACTTACTTTCAAGTAAATAAAAAAGGAATGCGTACATGGGAAAAGGGAGATTAGAAGCATTCAGCGATGGGGTGATTGCCATCATCATCACCATTATGGTGCTAGAAATCAAAGTACCGCATGGGGATGATTTAGCTGCGCTACGTCCACTAATCCCGATATTTTTAAGCTATGTGCTGAGTTTTATTTATATCGGCATCTACTGGAACAATCACCATCACCTACTACAAGCAGTCCGACACGTTAATGGCCGTATCCTTTGGGCTAATCTGCATCTGCTGTTTTGGTTATCGCTAGTCCCCTTCGTCACTGGCTGGATGGGTGAGAATCACTTTGCCGCCATGCCAGTTGTCCTTTATGGTACGGTGTTATTGTTGGCTGCGATGGCTTACTTCATCCTTACCCGCACCCTGATTTCTCACCACGGCAGAGATTCGACTCTAGCGATCGCAGTTGGTGAAGACTTCAAAGGAAAATTATCAGTAGTTGTCTATGCTGTAGCAATTCCACTTGCCTTTGTCAACTCATGGTTTGCCTGTGCATTATACGCTTTAGTCGCAGTCATCTGGCTGATCCCCGATCGTCGTATTGAAAAAACTCTCACACCCTAAAGGAATTAGGAATTACTTAAAATTAGAGATGGTAAATGTCCAGATCCCCGACTTCTTGAATAAGTCGGGGATCTAATTTTTTACAAATGATTTAGGATTGCTATAGTTGATTCTCCTCTTAAGCTGCAACCTTTTCCTTAAATGGTTTAAAAGTTTTTTTGCTAGCACCGCAAATTGGACATTCCCAGTTTTCTGGAATTTCTTCAAAAGGTGTACCAGGTGCAATCCCCGAATCAGGATCGCCAGCAACGGGATCGTAAATCATACTGCATTGCGTACAAATCCATTTACGAGTTTTAGGATCTTCACCTGCAACTCTGGTTGCTGCTTGTCCTCCGTTTAATACTTCTAAGGCTTCAGTGTAGCGATCGGCGTGGTAATTTTCGATGGATTTTAACAAGCCAAAACGGTGAGCAGCTTCCCGAAATGTGTTGGCATGCTCGGTAGATTCTTGAGCTTGTTTGAGAAATTCTTCAGCCGCAGGATTATCGCTATCGCGTTGGGCATCGGCGGCAAACTCTGGATACATTGTGGTATATTCATAAGTCTCGCCTTCAATTGCCAAGGATAAACAGCGAGATACAATTTCCCGCTTTTGTTCATCAGTTAAAGCACCTGAATCTTCTACCACAAGTTCTGGATGTAGTAACTTAAAATGTGCAAAAGCGTGTTCAGTTTCTTGTTCTGCTGTTTCTTTAAAAAGTTTTGCCAAGTCTGTAAACCCAAGTTGACGCGCCACCTCAGCAAAAAACAGATACTTACGATTTGCCATCGATTCACCACCGAAGGCAGCTTCTAAGTTTTGAAGTGTAGTAAAGTTGGACAAATCCATAATTTTTGAATGTCTGAGAAGTGATATTGAGTACGAAAATACAGACTTTACAACCGGATAGACTAACCGTTATTTGTATAACTTAGAAACAGTTTATACAAACTTTTTCAGCCCAGATTAGTAATCCGCTTTGTTAGCTGCTCTGGGATAATTATATTCCAGTAAAAAGCTCGAATTAATGGAAGTAGCAGGTTAATTTTCACCTAACTAGAGCTTTGAGCGCCTCACGCGATTCCACCGTTGACACGAATATTTTGCCCAGTGATCCACCTAGCTTCATCGCTGGCGAGAAATGCTACAACATCGGCGATTTCTTGCACATCTCCGAGTTTGCCAAAAGCAGCCATTTGCGCTAAACGATCTATCTGTTCTTGTGTTTTGCCTTCTCGGAATAGTTCTGTATCGGTGGGGCCAGGAGAAATAACATTAACTGCGATCGCTTTTGCACCCAATTCTTTAGCTAGTACCCGCGTGATTTGTTCAACAGCACCCTTGGTTCCTACATAGGCACTATAAGTTGGCAGCATCATCGCCGTAGTTGATGAGGAAAAGTTGATAATTCGTCCCCCTTCTGATATATGTTGCGCGGCTTGTTGGCAAGTAAAATAAGTGCCTTTGACGTTAATGGCAAAAATCGCGTCGAAATCTTCTTCACTCACCTCAGTAATTGGTTTATAGAAGGCGATTCCGGCATTATTGACCAAAATATCAACTTTACCAAAGCGCTCAAGTGTTTGCTTAAATAACCGTTCGATGTCGGGTACTTTGCTAATATCAGCTTGAATAGCAACTGCCTCTACTCCCAACTTTTCAATTTCTGCAACAACTTCTTGTGCTTTGCCCGCATTACCCGCATAGTTGACGACAATAGATGCACCGTTACCAGCTAATTTTAGTGCGATCGCCCGTCCAATTCCCCGCGATGCACCAGTGATAATTGCAACTTTTCCTACTAAAGATGCCATAGATTAATCGGTTTTATTTTGGTTTACCAAAGTGATTATCTGCTGTTACAGTACTGTTCCAAGGTTAAATTTAGCGATCGCTGTCATTAGTCATTAGTTATTTCTTCCACCCCTTTTAATTAAGATTCTGGAACGATCGCCATACCATCCCTAAGATTAAGCAACCCTGAAATAATAACTTTATCTTCTGGCTGTAATCCTTCAATAACTTGGTAATTATTATCTTTAATCTCGCCTAGCTTGACTCGTCTCTGCCGAGCTACTTGTTGGGATACACCTTGGGGAGATATCTCGGTTTCAACAACATAAACAAAAGTGTCTCCGCCTACACGAGTCATTGCTGTTGTGGGAATTAAAACTCCGGGGCGCTGATTCCAGAACACTCTAGTCCTGACTAATTGATCTGCACGTAGCTGATTGTTAGTGTTGTCAAAAAGTGCCTTAATCAATATCGTTTGTGTTTCATTGCTGGCATTCGGTGCAATAAAAAATATCCTACTTCTACCAAGTTTTTGACCTTGTGTGTTCATCACCTCTACTGGCATTCCCTCACGCAATTGAGGCCCTTGCTGTAGTGGTACAGAGATATTCACTTCTAAAGGTCGATTTTGCGTAATATTAACTAATGGTGTAGAAGTATTAACTAAATCACCAACTTTCACAGCGATCTTGCCAATAGTGCCACTAAAGGGAGCGGTAATTTTGTTGGACTGGAGCTGTTGTGTTTGAGTATTTACATTAGATTGCTGTAAAGATTTTTCAGCTTGTAAGATAGTGGCTCGTTGTGCTTGAATCCTGGAATCAATTGCATCCAGAATAGTCTTAGCATTAGCGAGCCGATTAGCAACCTGATTGCTAGTCTGTCGAGATACAGCTCCTTGTTCAGCTAAGGTGACAAACTTTTCGTAGTTCTGCTGATACAATTGCACATTCGCAACGTAAGATGGTCGTTCTGCTTCTAAAGATTTGAGTGTAGCGCGGGCATTTGCCAATTGCACTAAAAATGCTTGAGGCGCAGTATTCTTAAGAGCGATCGCTGCCTGTGGTGTAGGATCTACTTGGAGAATTGCCGCTCCTTCGATAACTGGATCTCCCGATTTGACAAGTATTTGGGTAACTTGACCCTGAATCTTCGGCTGGAGCGTGACTGAGCGCAGGGATTTTAGACTAGCAATAAAATCTGAACTTTCCTCAATTATGCCGCTTTGCACTGTTGATATTTTGACTCTTACCCCTTGAGGTTGAGCGTTAGCAGTTGAAGGTGCTGAATTTTGCGGAGTCAGTAAACGCCAAACTAGAGCTGCTCCGCCTCCTAACAATAGGAGTGCAGTTAAAAACAACCAAAGCCACCGCCGTTTTCCAGAAGGTGGCTCAAATGAGGTTTCTGGAGTTTTAGCTTTTTCTCCAAAATCAGTTTGAGGCTCAGGGGATGTCATGGCTTTTGAGGAACTTAAGGAACAAATTAACTAGAATTCATTGAACCTCACACGACTTGAAGTCGCGTGATTCCTGCTTCAACGATCTGTGCCTGAATTGCTCCAGGTCTTACAAGTTCTCCACAGGCGTTTTTAAAGTCTCCGGCGCACCGACGGCGACTTTCAAACAAGTACCTAAAAGTTAAGTATGTTTAACCTCTGTACCTTAAAGATTTTACCCACTAGAGGATCGATACAAAAGTATCTATTTCCTAGTAGAACCCTATATCTTTAGTTGTCGTGGTTCAGATTAGCTTGGTTTTCGCTGTATCCTAATTTTAACAGAATATGGAGCGCCTAACTCATGACTGGAAGCCACGAGTGTGCGGCTTGCGGAAATCAAAATTTCATTTGTCGATCTTGAAATTACTGATTTAGCATGAGGTTTTGTGGCAAGTTATGTGTTAGCCCATCCAAATATACAGTTTTGATGATTCTGTATAAATCTACCGAAAGGTGAATCCGCTCCTTAAATATCTTACTTCAGCTATATCCTGCAAAAATTCGGAAATCTTTTTATTCGTAACTCCTGCACGGATTGCTATAAATGCAATAATTTCATCGGAATAACTGCTATCTATGTATAAATAAAGACTAACGATCTGCTTATTTCAGAGGTTGAAATTCCAACTATCTACCACAGTCAGCTCACCGCGTTGAACTCATATTGTATTAAGTAGTAAGAATAACTGTTAAATATTGATGCAAAATCGGGTAATTTCTTGAATTTGCTTCGGAAAGTTTCAGATCATGTTTTCAACCATTAATAAATTTCAGGAGCAAATCTAGGTGTTGACTTCAACCTTACTCGCTGCTGCAACCACACCTCTGCAATGGAGTCCTACAGTTGGACTGATTATGATTATTGCTAATATCGTTGCCATTGCCTTTGGCAAATCTAGCATCAAGTATCCCAATGCAGAACCAGGACTACCCTCAGCCAATTTGTTTGGTGGTTTTGGTTTACCAGCCCTTTTAGCAACTACCGCCTTTGGTCATATCTTAGGAGTGGGTACTATCTTAGGGCTGCATAACCTGGGAAGAATTTAGGTTCTTACCCAAGTTAGCCTTTATTTGATGATTCTTTTGTCTCCAGCTTTGAGCCAGATAACTAACTCTCTGGCTCTTTTTTTTAATCGTCATTCATTTTTCCAGACTGACTCGCTTGTAGTAAAGGCTACCTTACGGGTTCTGCGAAGCAGTACAGCCCTGGTTTTATGCAGTAGTCAGATATGTTATGACAGTATTGATTGCTCAAAGCCTTGAAGCAACTGGAAATTATCGGTATCTAAACAGCATGACAGACATAACAGATTTATCAAAAATAATTGCCAGCAAAGGCGACAATCCACTAATTCTGTCACCTGTAAACTTGCAGTCACAAGAAGACTTAGAACTTGAGCGAAAACTGCGAGAACTCAAGTTTAAACAAGAACTAAGAAAAGATTGGATTTTATTTATTATCAGGGATGTAGTAATTTTTCCTGCCGCCATCCTTTTTATTTTTGCTGTCAGTGGTTATTCCCTATTTACTCAGATTCATAGGTGATAAGCTAATCGTCATTCATTTTTCCAGAATGATTCGCTTTTAGTAAGGGCTTCAGCCCTGCTTTTATGCAACTTAAATGCCGATTAGCTTAT
>NZ_JABXKI010000119.1 GCF_017115095.1 Nostoc sp. NMS4
TTTGACAACATCAAGCAGTGCCAAATTCTTAGCTTTCTTGTTCACAAACCCAACAGATACTAAGTCTAGTTAGTTGGAATTAATCATGGGATAGTTCAAGTAATTTGTCTATCCCTATATAGGAGAGGTAGAATTATCTGCCTCTCCTATTTTAAAATTAGGGTTTAAGTGCAGGGCTATTTCATTCTCATCTAGTCCGCCTCAGAATGAATTCTGAGTCTAATAGCGAAAGTCGTCTAAAGACGACTAAAAGAAGGTTATAGTCCGTTTTAACGGACTTTAGCTATTAGCCCAGAACTTTAGTTCAGGGCGATTTATGTCTAGAACGAAATAGCCCTGCCTCTAAGACATTTAAGACAGTTAAAAGTGCGATCGCTAATTAGGGCAACCAGCAGATCATCCCTCACCATCTAATGCATTATCCGAAGCGTCCCGGTTGGTGGGAGAATAAAGACGAGAAATGATGCAAGCCTTGTGTTATCTCCAGCCCAAAGGAATCTGTAGAAATGTGGAAACGAATTGTATTAATTTTGCTATTGGTGTTGAGCTTCAGTCTGAGTAATTCGGATGTAGCGGCTGCGGCTGGACTCAAAAGCTTTGTAGACAGTGGTGATGGCTATCAGTTTTTATATCCTAACGGCTGGCTACCAGTTAAAGTTGCCAATGGACCAGATGTGGTTTTCCACGATTTGATTGAGGTGTCTGAAAATGTTTCGGTTGTGATTAGCCCAGTTCCTGAAGGCAAAACTTTGTCAGAGTTGGGAACCCCAACAGAAGTAGGATACAAATTAGGAAAAGCAGCTCTCGCGCCTCCTGACTCTGGCCGTTCGGCGGAATTAGTCAATGCTGCACAGCGAGAAGTAGACGGTAAAACATACTACCTTTTAGAGTATGAGGTTAAACTCCCCAATCAACAGCAACGTCACAACATCGCTAGTGTTGCTGTGAGCCGTGGTAAACTTTTTACCTTCAACGCCTCAATTCCTGAAAAACGCTGGCAGAAAGTCAAACGAATGATTGATGAGGTTGTCAATTCTTTTTCTGTCTATTAATTGGGAAATGGGGACTGGGGAGATGAGGGGGATGAGGGAGACAAGGGAGACAAGGAGATAAACAAAACTCTTAACTCCTAACTCTTAACTCCTAACTCAGCACTCAGCACTACTAACGCCCAATTAACAAATTTTTCTAAAATCTCATGAAAATTCCACCTTTTGTACTTGCTTCAGCTTCCCCAGCCCGACACCGCTTGCTGCAAACTGTTGGTATTGAACCGATAGTTCTACCAAGTGACTTTGATGAGTCGCAAATTGAACTAAGTGATCCAGCAGAATTGGTCAAAACTCTTGCCGACTACAAGGCACAAACTGTAGCCCCGCAATTTGAATCGGCTTTGATTATGGGTTGTGATTCAGTTTTGTCGATGAATGGTGAAATTTACGGCAAACCAGCAGATATCTCGGAAGCGATCGCACGTTGGCAGATAATGCAAGGTAACTTTGGCGACTTGTACACAGGTCATGCCTTAATTGACCATGACCAAAATCGTACTTTAGTCAAGTCTCAAGTTACAAGAGTTTACTTTGCCCAAATGAGCGATCGCGCCATTGAAGCTTATGTTGCCACAGGTGAACCGCTCAAATGTGCTGGAGCCTTTGCCATTGAGGGTTTTGGTAGTTTCTTCGTGGAAAAAATTGAAGGCTGCCACAGCAATGTAATTGGACTCAGTTTACCCCTGCTCCGGCAGATGCTAGCGGAATTAGGATACGATGTTACTGATTTCTGGCAATAGCCATTGGGCATTGGGCATTCACAAATGACAAATGACAAATGACAAATGACCATCAAGTGTTTGCTTATATTGCAGACCATAACAGCTATGGCACGACAGGTTGTAGACTGGCCACTAGATCGCATTCCCAACTAGCTTATGTCATTTACTTCTATGCCCTCGCTGCGTGAGCAACAACATCCCCTAATTCGTCAGCTAGCTGATTGTATTGAGGCAGCTTGGCATCAGCACCTGGATTTATCGCCCTACCATTTGCCTGATGAGTTGGGGTATGTGGAAGGTAGACTAGAAGGCGAAAAACTGACGATTGAAAACCGTTGCTATCAAACGCCCCAGTTTCGGAAAATGCACTTGGAACTGGCGAAAATCGGCAATATGCTGGATATCTTGCACTGCGTTATGTTTCCCCGTCCAGAATACAACCTGCCGATGTTTGGTTGTGATTTAGTTGGGGGTAGAGGTCAAATTAGTGCAGCGATCGCAGACCTTTCTCCCATACACTTAGAACGCACCTTACCAGAATCTTATAGTACTGCACTGACACAGCTAACAGTGCTTAATTTTTCCCAACCCCGTGAATTGCCAGAATGGGGAAATATTTTTTCAGATTTTTGTATCTTTGTCCGCCCTAGTTCCCCTGAAGAAGAAACAATGTTTCTCTCACGGGTGCGAGACTTCTTAGAAATTCATTGTACTCAAGCGATCGCCTCACGTCCCGTTTCAGTTGAACAAGTAACCCAAAATCTTGCCGGACAACACAACTACTGCACCAAACAGCAGCAAAACGATAAAACCCGCCGCGTACTAGAAAAAGCCTTTGGCCCAGCTTGGGCAGAACATTACATGACCACAGTTTTATTCGACCTTCCAACTTAATCATTCCCCCATCTCCCCATCTGTAGGCTCTGTTACGTTTTCAGGTAACGGATAAATGTAGAATTCATTCAACGAGAGTTTAATGGAGTCCCAAAACAGCAACAGGGAGAATAACAAGGTCTTTGAAGCGAATATCACAAAATGGTTTGTTGTCTTGGTAGGTGCAAGCAATTACAGACAGCTAACTCATTGACCAAAAAGTTAAGGAAACTCTGATGTTAAGAATGCTCAAGTTGACAGACATTTTTTAGTTAGTTAATCGTTGATTCACTTAAGGAAGACTAACTTTTGTAGCAAGATTGTGTCCAACAAAGGCAACAGTCTATTTTTGATGTTTCTTTTCAATTTTGCGATTAACTATAGTCGTAGTGGTCTGTCAAACCCATTTTGACGGTTGGAGAGACGCGATAAATCGCCGTCTCTACACAAAATTTATTCGTCAATTATTTCTTGACAGACTAGTAGTAAATGTAGCAGTAAAGTACCGCATCATACCAATTTAGAATTTTGTGTAAAGACGTGATATATACCATCTCTACATCTAGATTCATACTGCTTGTGAATTCTGCTAACTCTCATTGCACTCATGTCTCAATAATACTCAGAGTTATTGAATAGCCAGCTACTATAGCGCTTCTCAGTTTCAATACAGACCTAACCCCGCCCCCTAGTAAGCCTCAAAGCCTAGTGGTTTGGAGAGAGGTCAAAGTGTATTGCATACATCATGAGCGGCTATAGAAAACACCATTTTATAAAGCCATAGTGTTGAACGTTCATCACACAATGGATTTTAAGCCATACCCAGCTTTAAACCACTGTTGTTTGTCCTAACAGCTGGCTGTTGATAAAAAACCCTTTTATTTTTACTTCCATCAGCACAATTCAGGTAAATGGGCAACATACTATGTCAAGGGTGACTGAAAAGCCAAAGCCAAGTGAGCAGACACTTAATCATGAACAACCTAAGATTTGGTGGGGTATCGCTGTAGCCGTACCAGTAGTAATCGCTGCGGGGATACTAGGTACGGCTAAAATCGAGCAGTTAAGAAAACTAACTACATCCGTACCTGTAATGCCATCTACCAATAGCATTAGTGCTGTCGGGCGTTTGGAACCGCGAGGCGAAGTTGTTAAATTGTCCGCCCCATCATCAGGGTTAGCGCCATCGTCACGAATTCAGCAACTTCTGGTGAAAGAGGGCGAAAAGGTAAGGCAAGGTCAAATTGTGGCAATTTTGGACAACCGCGATACCCAAATAGCCGGACTACAAGAGGCAAAAGCGAAAGTCCAAGAAGCCCGGGCAAATTTAGCGCAAGTTAGGGCTGGATCTCCAAGAGATATTCAAGCCCAAAGAGCAGTTATTGCTCGTCTACAAGCACAGTTACTTGGGGAAAGGGATGGTCAACAAGCAACAATCGCACGGGTTGCAGCTCAGTTAAGTGGTGATAAACTTGTCCAACAAGCAACAGTAAATCGCCTAGAAGCTGAACTTAGTGGGCAAAAAGAAGCTCTCAGAGCAACGCTTACACGTATTCAAGCCCAACAGCGCAATGCCCAAGTTGATGCTGGACGCTATGATTATTTATACAAAGAAGGTGCGATTTCTCAGCAAGAGCGGGATAGTAGACGCTTGAGTGCAGTAACTTCTAGTCAACAGGTGGCTGAAAGCCAAGCTACCCTAAAGCAGACATTGGCTACCTTGCGACAGCAACTTGCTGAGGCTAGAGCGAACCAAATCCAAAATTTAGCAACATTGCAACAGCAGTTAATCGAAGCGAAAGTTAACCGTGACAAAACTTTAGCAACTTTGCAAAGACAAATCGATGAAGAAAAGGCCAAACTGAGCAGAATTTTAGATGTTAGTCCTACCGATGTGCAAGTAGCCCAAGCTCAAGTTAGTAATGCGATCGCAAATGTCAGAAAAGCCGAAGCAGAACTAAGGTTAAGCTACGTTCAAGCACCAATCGCTGGAGAGATTTTAAAGGTTTACACCAAATCGGGTGAAGCGATCGGCGCAAATGGCATTGCGGAAATTGGCCAAACCAATCAAATGTTTGCGATCGCTGAAGTTGCTGAAGACAGTATTGGTAAAGTGCGTCTTGGTCAAAATGCGACTATCACCAGCGATAACGGTGCATTTAGCGGCGAATTAAAGGGAACTGTCACTGAAATTGGCAGAAAAATTGGTAAAAAAGATGTACTGAATACAGATCCAGCAGCAGATGTGGATGCCAGAGTTGTAGAAGTTAAAATTGCTCTGTCTCCAGAAGATAGCCAGAAAGTTTCTGGTTTAACTTACGCCAAAGTTGTTATCGATATTAATAACTAATTAAGTTATAGGCGAGCAGCAACACCAATTTACGATTTGATATTTTGGATTGAGAATGTTCTTAATTACGAATTACGAATTATCTTAACTGTGCTTGGATGCCTATAAAATGAATCAAAAAATACCTCTGTCGTGGCTACAACTGACAAGGGAAAAAACTCGCCTAGCTGTAGCTTTAGCAGGAATTGCTTTTGCTGATATTTTAATGTTTATGCAACTCGGTTTTCGGGATGCTCTGTATTATAGTAACGTTCGATTCCATAACAGTTTGCAAGGCGATATTGTTTTAATTAATAGTCAATCTAACGCTATATTGGCGATGAGAAGCTTTTCTCAACGACGGTTATATAAAGCTTTAGAATTACCCGGAGTTCAATCAGTACATCCGATATATTTAGACTTTACAATCTGGAAAAATCCTGTAACCGGTCGTCCTCGGAGCATCCTAATATTTGGAATGAACCCAGAAACTAACTTAGTTAACTTACCTGGAGTTCAGGAAAATTTAGATAAGCTTAAACTACCCGATGTAGTTCTATTTGACCGTTCTTCTAGGGTGGAGTATGGCCCGATCGCTGCTAATTATGACCAAGGAAAGCCTGTAACAGCAGAGGTGCGAAGGCGGCGAATTAAAGTAGAAGGGCTATTTACATTAGGCGCATCATTTGGCGCAGATGGTAATTTAATAACGAGTGATATAAACTTTTTGCGAATATTCAACAATCGTCAAAAAGGATTAATTGATATTGGGCTAATTAGATTAAAGCCGGGAGCAGATGCTAACGTTGTTGCTCAAGAATTACGAAAATATTTACCTAAAGAGGTAAATGTTTTAACTAAACAAGAATTTATTGATTTTGAGCGGAGTTACTGGGCAAATAGTACAGCTATTGGGTTTATTTTCACATTAGGGACTGTGATGGGTTTCATTGTCGGGACTGTGATTGTTTATCAAATTCTTTATACAGAAGTTGCCGACCACTTAGCTGAGTATGCTACTCTCAAGGCAATAGGTTATACACAAAACTATTTATTGACGGTCATTCTTCAAGAAGCTTTATTATTAGCAATTTTAGGCTATTTTCCGGGAATAATCTTTGCCTTATTTATGTATAACAGCGCCAGAACTGCAACACTTTTACCAGTTTTTATGAGTTTTGACCGAGCCGTAATGGTGTTAATTTTGACTACGCTGATGTGCATTATTTCTGGTGCGATCGCAGTGAGAAAATTACGCTCTGCCGATCCAGCAGATATTTTCTAATTAATTTAATATTAATTATAATATGTTAACAATAAGTTTGATCTATGGTAATAACTAAGCAAATTTAATTTCTGGCAGTCACTACAGTTAAATTTTGGAACTACTAATTTATAACTAACAAAAATATCATGGAAAAAGAACCTGTAATCGCCATTAAAAATCTCAACCACTTCTATGGCAAAGGCGCACTGAGAAAACAGATATTGTTTGACATCAACCTAGAAATTTATCCGGGAGAAATTGTAATTATGACCGGGCCATCAGGTTCAGGTAAAACAACATTACTGAGCTTAATTGGTGGTTTGCGGTCTGTACAAGAGGGAAGTTTAAAATTTTTAGGTGAAGAACTAGTTGGTGTCAGTCAAAACAAACTAGTGCAGATGCGACGCAACATTGGTTATATTTTCCAAGCTCATAATTTGCTAGGTTTCTTGACAGCCAAGCAAAATGTGCAAATGGCGGTAGAATTGAATAATAATATTTCTCAAACAGAAGCAATAGCTAAATCAAAAGCGATGCTGGGGTCTGTTGGTCTAGAAGAACGAGTTGATTATTACCCAGACAATCTTTCTGGTGGACAAAAGCAAAGAATTGCGATCGCCCGCGCCTTGGTGAATCGTCCCCCCTTGGTACTAGCAGATGAACCAACAGCAGCATTAGACAAACAATCAGGACGTGATGTTGTGGAAATAATGCAGAGTCTAGCCAAAAATCAGGGAACTACTATCTTATTAGTGACACACGACAACCGTATCTTAGACATAGCCGATCGCATCGTCGAAATGGAAGATGGCCTTTTAACCCGTAATTCCTCAAATACAGTTATTCAGTCATGATTTTTAGTCATTAGTCATTTGTCCTTTGTGAACGACCAATGACTAATGACCAATGACCAATGACAGCCATAATTTATTGTCTAGCCGAACCTGATTTTTTAATTCCAGATGACTTGGGCGGAGTTGGGGTATTTGGTTGGCGAGTAGTACGAAAAGTCACATTCACGCCTTCATTTGATTGTTCCAGCACCAGTAGAGGTGTAGGTTTAGCCTTTTGATCCCAGTGCATGGTAGCAATCCGACCTTGAATTATTGGTTGCCAACTATCTTCGTCTTCTATGGGGCTTAGGTAAGTTTCTATACAGTCAATAATTTGACTAATAGTCGCAGAAGTTGCCTGTGTCGGTAACTTCATTAACTTGATTTGAATCCGAAACAGCACTCGTTTAGCAGAATTCCCCGCACTACCAGCCTCATACTCAACATCAAAAATTTCATCTACTTGCCGTCCAGCGCTATTAGCAATCCCGACCGATCCTTGTTGGGCTTGACTTGGACGCAGGGCTTGAGAAATTTTTTCTTTGATCTGAATCTTTATTTGATTAAGAATTGCAAAATGAAACACCTCCTCTGACATCCGCATTCGCAGATAATCTAGGTTAAAGTCCCGTGAGTTCACCAAATCGGGGTTAGTTTCCATTTTGCGAATTGTTTCCAGCGCCAGCTTAAACTTTTTCTCTAGTTCTCGGGCGCGGAATTGTTCAAACTTAAGTTTTTTCTCCAGCTTATCCTTCTGGAGTTTAATATATACAATCAAAGCAATCACCACTAAAGCCAGTCCTCCAGAAGTTACCAACAATAATGGTGGTATTTGAGGATTACTTGCTGGCACTTCCTGGGATGCCTTTTTAGTAGTCTTTTTCCCAGAGGATTGGGCAAGAAACATTGAGGTGGACATGGTTGGAAACTGAAAAACTTGACTCCTGATGTTTAGGATGCCCAAATCTTTAAGTTCATCTTGCTGTATGATTAATATTTTTTACATCCTGAAGATTTAGCCGCAGCTGAAATTAAGGTGCTAATTGTCACCGGACGTTCTGCTAGGTGGGTAATTAGATTGAGTAATTTTATACCAGTATTAGGTGCGATCGCAGAAAATGGTGGTTTGTACTTTCCACCTGCAAACCAGAAACCAATAGTTTTAACATCCATTCCGATTTAGCTCAACTGCACATCCCAAGTTAGGGAGAAGTAGAGTTGTTCTACAATAATCTTGTAGCACTGAGTTTAAAACCATGACCGCTACTTTACCTGTTAATGTCGAATCAGAAATCTTCTACCCCAGCGCTGATGGTCAACCAGTGGCAGAAACCTACGACCACCTTTATGTCTTGCTAACTACTTTAGAAGTCCTGAAACAGTATCTGGCAAATCGTCAGGCAACAGTATTGGCAAATCAATTTCTTTATTATGCACAAGGCTTTCCCAAATTGCGGGTAGCCCCAGATGTGATGGTAATTTTTGATGTTGCACCGGGCGGTAGGGACAATTATAAAATCTGGGAAGAGGGTCAAGTACCCACAGTTATTTTTGAAATGACATCCTTTGGTACTAAAGGACAAGACGAAATCTTTAAAAAAACCCTCTATGAGCAACTAGGTGTCAAGGAATACTGGCTATTTGACCCGAAAGGCGAGTGGGTGGAACAACGGTTACGTGGCTATCGTTTGCGGGGAGAAATCTACGAACCCATACAGGATGGACGTAGTGAGCCGTTACAACTACGTTTGGTAGTTGAGGAAAGGCTAATTGGGTTTTACCGAGAGGATACAGGGGAAAAATTACTGATCCCTGGTGAACTCGCAGAGGCTTTAGGGCAAGAAGTTTTAGCAAGACAACAAGCAGAAGCACTTGCAGAACAAGAACGCCAACGAGCAGAACAAGAACGCCAACGAGCAGAACAGGCTCAATTGCAGATAGAACAATTAAAGGCAAGATTGCGATCGCTAAATGTAGACCCTGATACTATTGAGTAACATACACTAGTAAGTCTTATAAACAAGTAGACAATTTGTTAGCTGTGTGTTTGCCACATTTATTACCTGAGAAAGAATACAATAGATGAATCTCTAGCGTGTTTCAATCTGGTAAGTCTCAACAATACTAATTTGATTGACGAGACTGTTTTGTAGAGTCATTCTCTAAATACTTGGGTATAAAATCATGCAAGAAATTGAAAGATTCTTTAGCAACTTCTTCAGTAGCATAATCAACCGCTTTAAGAGTTCTGCGATGAACGCTGCCGATCGCAAAATGAGAGAAACTATCGACAATCAGATCGCACAACGGCGACAAAAACCCAAACCCAAAGATCGAGAAGACCGCGAATAGACCTTTAAAACGGCAAGATTTTGATTACTAGTGCTGCCCCGATAGTTGAGTAGGCAGTACTATTTTATTGACCTCACTCGGTCAAGCAACTATAACTCTTCGGAATATGCTAACCTAGTATGGTTAACTAATCTCGCACATCTGAGAATTCGGGTGTTTCCCCATTGGGAAATGCACTTGGATGGAGGTTTAACCCGAATGGAGTTGAAAAATATATGCCAGTAGTTTCATTGGCTCAAATGATGGAGTCAGGGGTTCACTTTGGGCATCAGACCCGGCGTTGGAACCCAAAAATGTCTCCTTACATTTATACTTCCCGCAATGGCGTGCATATCATCGACTTGGTGCAAACTGCCCAGTTGATGGATAATGCTTACAACTACATGCGATCGCACGCAGAACAAGGGAAGAAATTTCTTTTTGTTGGCACCAAGCGGCAAGCAGCTGGAATTATTGCCCAAGAAGCCAGTCGTTGCGGTTCCCACTACATTAACCAACGTTGGTTGGGCGGAATGTTGACCAACTGGGCAACCATCAAAACACGGGTTGACCGTCTGAAAGATTTAGAACGCCGTGAAGAAACTGGCGCACTAGATTTATTACCGAAAAAAGAAGCATCAATGCTGCGTCGGGAAATGACGAAGCTTCAGAAATACTTGGGTGGCATTAAAACAATGCGGAAAGTACCCGATATCGTGGTAATTGTAGACCAACGGCGGGAATATAACGCAGTTCAAGAATGCCAAAAGCTGAATATTCCCATTGTGTCCATGCTGGATACAAACTGTGACCCAGATGTAGTAGATATACCCATCCCAGCAAATGACGATGCGATCAGATCGATTAAGCTGATAGTCGGAAAATTAGCGGATGCCATTTATGAAGGTCGTCACGGTCAGCTGGATGCTGAAGAGTATGACGAAGATTACGACGGTGGTGAGTATGACGAAGACTACGAAGAAACCGAATATACTGATGCCGTAATTCCCGACGAGGAAACAGAAGAATAGTCCTGAGTGCTGAGTGCTGAGTGCTGAGTAAGATAGAAAGACTCAGCAAATTGAATAGTGCTGAGTCTTGATTTTTGAAGTTGTAAGTTTTGATTTGTCAATGAAGAATAAAATTGATAACTGAACACTCAAAACTCACCACTCAAAACTCAGCACTCAGTACTAAATTAGGTGAGTGATTACAACTCGAGGTCAAGTTAGGAATTGAGGCAACATGGCGGAAATATCTGCAAAACTCGTCCAAGAGCTACGCCAAAAAACTGGTGCCGGCATGATGGACTGCAAAAAGGCGCTGATTGAGACTGAAGGCAACGTAGAAGAAGCCGCAGACTGGCTACGGAAAAAAGGCATCTCTAAGGCGGGAGCAAAAAGCGATCGCATTGCGGCAGAAGGTCTAGTAGACACTTACATTCAGCCCGGTGGTCGAGTGGGTGTACTCATCGAAGTCAACTGCCAAACCGACTTTGTTGCTCGTAACGAGGCTTTTAAAGCTTTAGTTAAGAATCTAGCAAAGCAAGCAACGACAGCTGATAGTGTTGAGTCTTTGTTGGCTCAACCCTATATTGAGAATGAAAGTGCAACTGTAGAAGAATCCATCAAGCAAACCATTGCCACCCTTGGTGAAAATATCCAAGTGCGTCGCTTTGTTAATTTTGCAATAACAGAGGGAACGCAAGGTGTTGTAGACAGCTACATTCATACTGGCGGTCGAGTTGGTGTATTAGTAGAACTGGCTTCCCAAACTGAGTCAGTGGCTACTAATTCAGAGTTCCAAACTTTGGCACGGAACACTGCAATGCAAGTTGCGGCTTGTCCCAATGTCGAGTATGTGAGCGTAGACCAAATCCCCGCCGAAATTGCCCAAAAAGAAAAAGACATTGAAATGGGCAAGGATGATTTGGCGAACAAGCCCGAAAACATCAAAGAAAAGATTGTTCAGGGACGGATTGAAAAACGCCTGAAAGAATTGACCTTGCTCGATCAGCCTTACATTCGCGATCAGAGTATTTCCGTGGAAGACTTGATCAAGCAAGTGAAGGCACAATTAGGCGAAGAGATTCAAGTGACTCGCTTTGTCCGTTATATACTGGGCGAAGGCATTGAAAAGCAAGAAATGAGCTTTGCTGATGAAGTCGCTGCACAAATAGGCACTAAGTAATATTAGTCATTGGTCATTGGTCATTAGTCATTAGTCTTTACCAAGGACAAATGACGAATGACTAATGATTCTTTAAAAAGCAGGTCAAGCAAATAGCCTGACCTGTCTTTTATTTAGTAAAGATGCGAAATATCGTATTTAATTTAAAATCTAAAATCCTTTGGAAATTTATCCTAAAATAAATTTGTACATTTGTACTATGTAATGGTTCAGATGGGCAAGAGTGAAAAAATATGGCAAGAGCAATCGAGCGAATTGAGCAGGATATTGCAGCACTCAAAGAAGCGATCCGAGCGATCGCAGTCGAACTAGAAAGGGCTTATGCTAGTTATCTAAAAACCTTGGGGTTAGCTGTACGCAAACAGTTAATTCTCGCTAGTTACCACCTCTGTACCCAAGGATATCCCGAAAACTTTCTGCATTTGTCATTGAATCAGCGCCAACAATTGCAACAAGCTATTCGTAAGTTGGGTCAACTGGCAGGTGAGCAATTGCTCGTTTATCTTGAAAGTGAAGAATCAGGGGAGGATGAGGGAGATGAGGGAGATGAGGGAGATGAGGAAGTAATATCCTCTTCATCTTCACTATTTATCGACACCTCTAATTCTCAATATCTTACTGTTCACACATCCGATCCTATAGAACTGGCAAAATGGCAACAGAAATTAGAAGAGGCCACCCAAGAGACACTGAAAAAACTTTCGCATGATGCTAATCTTTTATTACAAAAAGCTGGGGTATTACCCAAAAAATTACCAGAACCAATTTTAGCGGCGGCGGCGGCGGCATCAGAAGCATCAGCTGAGGTCATGCCAGGGCCACCCAATTTATTAAACTTAGTAATTGAAATTGAAAATGAGCAACAGTCAGAAGATTCTGGACTGACTCAAATCATGGCTATTAACCTGCGGCTAGGAGAAATTGAATTTGCTGATGTGACACTTTCCTCTGAGCGCAAGCGAATCCGCAGTATTTTAGTTCAGCTAAACAAGCTAGGAAGAGAGTATAAAAAGAGATATAAAGAAAAGGCAGTTGCTGAAGCTGAAGCTGCATGGCGCGCTAGTTGGTTTGAGGATTAGTCATTTGTCGAGAGTCAAATGACCAATGACCAATGACCAATGACTAATGACCAATGACCAATGACCAATGACTAATGAAAAACCAGATTGGATACGATTGCACAAAGCCTTGGCAATAGAAGCTGAACGTGGCTTTACAGACTTGATGGGCAGAGAATACCGTTTCAGTGAATTTCTGAGCCTAACTTTGGGCAAATTCCCAACAGGCTTACCCCAAACTGAACGCCGCCGTTGGCAAGGATTAGCGGTGCAATTTGCTAGTTATCCACATCTAGCACTGGAAGAAAGGCAGCATTTAGTAGCAGAGACTCGCAGGTATCTTTCGCAACTACAGCAAGAGGAGCAGAGGAAGGAGGGGGAGCAGGGGAGCAGGGGAGCAGGGGAGCAGGGGAGAATTTATGAATCTAAAACTCAAGTTGCGCTTCCAGCGCACCAAAGGTACGACCCAAAATCTCCAATTGTTACTGAGGTGAGTCGGAGACTTGCACCGAAAATTGAGCAAAAACTCAGCGATTTACCAGAAATAGGCTTTAAAAAAGCTGATAATTTGGCCAGGCTTGGTTTACATACCGTCCGCGACTTGCTTTTTTATTATCCTCGTGACCATATTGATTATGCGCGTCAGGTGAATATCCGCGAGTTACAGGCGGGTGAGACGGTGACAATCGTGGCTACAGTGAAGCGTTGCAACTGCTTTACTAGCCCTAAAAATCAGAAATTATCAATTTTAGAATTGGTAGTAAAAGATAATAGCGGTCAAATCAAAATTGGCCGTTTTTACGCAGGTACGCGCTTTAGCAGCCGCGCTTGGCAAGAAAGTTTAAAACGCCGTTATCCAGTAGGTAGCATTCTGGCGGCGTGTGGGTTGGTGAAAGAAAGTAAATATGGCTTGACACTGGATAATCCAGAATTAGAGGTTTTGGCAAATCCAGGAGATTCCATTGAGTCGCTAAATATTGGGCGGGTAGTGCCAATTTATGGACTGACTGAGGGCGTGGTGGCGAATACAGTGCGACAGGCGGTAATTGCTGCTTTACCGGCTGCGGCTAACCTGAAAGACCCTTTGCCAAGTGGTTTGCGGCAGAAGTATGGTTTGATGGAATTAAAAGATGCGATCGCTAATATCCATTTTCCTAGCGATAGCGCCGCCTTACAAGTTGCCCGTCGTCGCCTAGTTTTTGATGAATTTTTCTATCTGCAACTTGGGTTACTGCAACGTCAACAGCAAGCAAGGGCAATTCAAACCAGCGCCATCCTCGTCCCACGCGGTCAACTTGTAGAAAAATTCTACGAAATACTTCCTTTTCAACTCACTGGCGCACAGCAACGAGTTCTCAACGATATTCTCAACGACTTACAAAAACCTGCGCCAATGAATCGTTTGGTGCAAGGTGATGTTGGTTCTGGGAAAACAGTCGTTGCTGTGTTAGCTATCCTTGCAGCAATTCAATCTGGCTACCAAGCGGCGCTGATGGCTCCCACAGAAGTTTTGGCGGAACAACATTATCGTAAGTTAGTTGGTTGGTTTAATCTCCTCCATTTACCAGTGGAATTACTGACAGGTTCGACAAAAACTGCTAAACGAAGACAAATACATTCTCAGTTAGGAACTGGTGAATTACCTCTGTTAGTAGGAACTCATGCCTTGATTCAAGACCCTGTAAAATTCCAGCAACTAGGGTTAGTGGTGATCGATGAACAGCATCGCTTTGGGGTAGAACAACGGGCGCGTTTGCAGCAAAAAGGCGAGCAACCCCATGTATTAACTATGACGGCTACCCCGATTCCCCGAACCTTGGCACTGACGATACACGGGGATTTGGATGTCAGCCAAATTGATGAGTTACCACCAGGACGGCAAAAGATTCAGACAACAGTATTATCAGGTCAGCAACGCAACCATGCTTACGACCTAATCCGGCGAGAAATTGTCCAAGGGAGACAAGTTTATGTGGTTTTGCCTTTGGTGGAAGAATCGGAAAAATTAGATTTGCGATCGGCTGTTGACGAGCATCAAAAGCTACAGGAAAGCGTTTTTCCTGATTTTCAAGTGGGGCTGCTGCATGGTCGCATGAGTTCAGCCGAAAAGGATGAAGCGATAACCAAATTCCGTGATAACCAAACGCAAATTTTGGTTTCTACTACCGTTGTTGAGGTTGGTGTAGATGTGCCTAACGCTACAGTGATGCTCATTGAAAATGCAGAGCGATTTGGACTATCACAACTGCACCAATTGCGCGGGCGTGTTGGTCGTGGCATGGCTCAGTCCTACTGTTTATTGATGAGCAGTTCTAGGAGTCCTGATGCTCAACAACGATTGAAGGTGCTGGAACAATCTCAGGATGGTTTTTTCATTTCCGAGATGGATATGCGTTTTCGTGGCCCTGGGCAAGTACTGGGAACTCGCCAGTCGGGAGTGCCAGATTTTACCTTGGCGAGTTTGGTTGACGATGAGGAAGTTTTACTTTTAGCGCGACAAGCAGCTGAGAAAATAATAGAAATGGATGCAACTTTAGAGCGTTGGTATTTGATGAAAGAAGAGTTGAAGTATCGGTATGAGCGGTTAATGGGTGGAGCGATTTTGACATAATTAAGTAGCATTATTATAAACACTTGCTTCTGTACTGCGATCGCTTTATGGAGTTATTAACCGTGTATCTAAAATTACTCCTCACTCTTCCGAATTTTTAGCTTCAGTAGTTTCCAACGGTTCCACCCGAAAACACACATCAGATTTCTAATATTCATAATATTTAACAAACCTGATTTCAGGAAAAGCACATCTCGTTTTTGTAGCACCCTCTTAAGTGGAGTAGATATTTGCCGCATATTACAGGCGCTAACTGCTCACTATTACTTTATGAGTACAAAACTTAAGGGACAGTAATGAATCCACTACAACGCAAGCGCAAACGGGGTGTTATTCTTACACCTCAAGGATTTCAGAAACTTCAAACGGCGAAATGTCAGGCAGAAAGTTGGGAAAACTTAGATAAACGTTACACTTTGGAAGATTTAAGCGATCGCACTCGCTTAGATTCAGATACGCTGATGAAGGTATTTCATTGCCAAGTGGGAGTTGACAAGCAAACTCTAAATAGCTGTTTTCGGGCTTTTAATTTATTACTTGAGCCAAGTGATTATCAATTACCTCAAACTGATGAAGTAACCAGTAGTCAGCATTCAATCCAAAATTTTACTGATTGGGGCGAAGCACCCGATATCTCTGTATTCTTAGGACGCACAGCAGAACTAACGACACTAGAACACTGGATTCTCGAAGAACACTGCCGACTAGTGACTTTGTTCGGTATGGATGGCATGGGTAAAACCAGCTTATCAGTAAAGCTAGCAAAGCAAATTCAAGATAAGTTTGAGTTTGTAATTTGGCGCAGTCTTCGCAATGCTCCATCAGTCAAAGATATGCTAGCCGATCTAATTCAACTTTTATCAAAAGGGGAGGAAACTAATTTACCAAAAACTTTAGACGACAGAATTTCACTGTTGATTCATTATTTAAAAAATGCTCGCTGTTTATTGATATTAGATAATCTAGAGACAATTTTACAAAATGCTTCAGGTAAATATGATATTGGATATTATCGTCAAGGTTATGAGGGTTATAGCGAACTGATAAAACGAGTGGGACAAACACTTCATCAAAGCTCTTTGGTGCTGACAAGTCAGGAAAAGCCGCGAGAAATTAGGCGACTGATAGGAGAAAATTTACCAGTTCGAGCATTGCAACTCAAAGGCTTACAAATCACAGAAGTAGAAGAAATCTTTCAAACTAAGGGTACTTTTTGCGGTTCAATTGGTGATTGGCATCAACTCATTGAGAGCTATGCTGGTAATCCATTGGTATTAAATATAGCCTTTAACAAAATTGATAAGTTATTTGACGGTAATATTTCGGAGTTTTTAAACCAAAAAACATTAGTTTTTGGTGAGATTACTCAGCTTTTAAAAGAGCATTTTAAACATTTGTCAGATACGGAAAATATGATTATTGAGTGGTTAGGAAATAATTCTCAGCGAGCTTCACTTTCAGAGATGCGATCGCAAATATTACCTACTATACAAACATCACAATTACTAGATATTTTGGAATCTTTACAAGAACGCTCTTTAATAGAACAAAATGCTAATCTTTTATCTGTATCCCCAATGATTAGAGAATATATAAATCACCAATTAGTCCAAAAAAAAATTAGAGCCAATATCCAAGATAGCCAGCGCACATCACAAAAACATCGCTCAATTACTACCAGAGAAAAAAACAAACTCTCGTTTGATATTCCAGCGCTTACCGTCATGAAGCAGCAAGGTTAATTTGTCAGCAGTAAACTCAAAATGCAACTGACGATTTTCAAATTCTGGCCAAGCAGCTTTAAAATTCTGCTTTGTTAAATCCCGAAATGCAACCGTTAAATGGGGTGCAAAAGGGCGGGTTTTAGAAACCGTGTCAACAATTCCCAAGTTGCTTTCTGTATAAGCCATTAAATCAGCTTGCAAAGTTAAAAGCTCTTGACTTTTGATGACATTAATGTATACGACACGAGGCGCAAAAGCATCAAACCCTTTGAGTGTAATTGCTACTGGCTGTTGTCCACTGACAAACTCCTTCAAGGATGCTTCTAACAGTGGTAAGTTAGCATCTGCCCATTCAAAGGGCGGTTGCAGGGTAATATGAGGTGGAGACTTTAGTGCGCCGCTACTAGCATAGCGATCGGCAAAGTACTGCTTAATCTCGTTGGCGTAGTCTTGAATGTCTTGTGGTGGTAGAAGGGCAATAAAAAAACGGCTCATTCAATTTTGGATTTTGGATTAGGAAATCATTGCTGTTGAGTCTTGAACGGAAAACGCCCAAAAGATATTACAGATATAGCGGTGCGTTAGGCTAAAGCGATAATGCACTTGACTCAAGGTTTATTGTATTCGGTACTCTGAATCAGCTGTGGGTACTTTACGTAGGCTGTTTGTTGTAACTGGAGTTAAGAAGCCAATGCCGTGGTTTGTCAAAATAGAAGAAGGGAAAGTTGATAAACCTACCTTTGACCAATATATACCTGCCCACAAAGCCTACATTCAAGATTTGATTGCTAAAGGACACAAAGCGCGAACAGGCTATTGGGTGGAGCAAAAAGGCGGAATGTTGCTGTTTGAGGCGGCCTCAAAGGAGGAAGCAGAAGCGATTGTGGCTGATGATCCCTTGGTGCTGCACGGCTGCGTCAACTATTAGCTTTATGAATGGCGAATTGTTATGGAATGACACACACTTACTGACTTTTCATGTTATTCTTTTAGAAGACCTGGATCTATGCGATCGCAACACCCAAATCTTGTCAGAACCGGAAGGTAGCAGCAACACGGGAGGCTTGTGGTAGGCGTAGTCTCCGGGTCGCCTTATTTTTAGGAGCCTTCAGCAACCATGCCTGGTTTTGGAGATATTGTTCAAAAAGCTTTTTACCTCGGTGTTGGATTAGCTTCTTACGCAGGTGAGAGAGCAGGGGGAAAATTAGCGGAAGTGCGATCGCAAGTCCAAAAACTGGCAGATGAAATGGTGGCAAAGGGCGAAATGAGTACAGAAGAAGCCCGCCGCTTCGTTGAAGAGATGATGAAGCAAGCCCAACAGCCCCAAGCATCTGCCGAAACCTCTGAAAAAACACCCCCTTCTGAACCCCGCCGGATTGAAATTTTAGAGGAAGATGAAGAGCCAACGGTAAAAGAGGCTTCAAATGATGAGAATGTAGATAAATTACGCCAAGAAGTGCTAAACCTGCAAGACGAGTTAAAACGATTGCAACGTGATTAACAAAAATCATTTTTCGAGCGAAATATCAGTAACAAGTGGCATATTGACATGACACTTTGGATAAAAACTTGATAAGATACATTGCCTAGTGTGTATTCTAGTGCTTCCAGCCAGATGACACAAAGCGTCCTGTTTATAACCTGCAAAGGTGTCAAGTTTATGGAACAGTGGCAAAAGGATTTAGTAGAAATCGTCGAAACAGTGGCTGATGAAGTAGAGCGTTTCTTCCTGGGAATGAGTGAAGTGGTAGACGCATTTTTTGAGCTAACGGAAGAAGTCACCGAGCAAGTACACAACAATATTGTCACTGAAGTCGATCAGTATTTACAAGATTTTGCTGAACCCATGTTAGAAGCTTACTGGGAACTGGAAGATATTGTAGCAGATGTCGATCCGGGTTTTCCTTACTCAGTTGAACCCACATCTGAGAAAAATCCTGCTTGTATCGGTTGTAGTCACTACCACGGCCAAGTTTATGGTGGTAATTTATTAGTTTGCGCTATGCATCCTCACGGTTGTGAAGATGAGAATTGTCCAGACTGGGAGAAGGAAGAGTATTGAGTGGGAGTTAGGAGTTAGGAGTTAAGAGTTAACAAGCTACAAAATTACTAAAAGGACGTAAAGATAAGTAGAATAACTAATGACAAATGACAAATGACAAATGACAAACCAAGAAATGAAGTATGGCGAACGCGACATTGCCGAAGGTAAACTAATTACCTTTCCGAATCCGCGTGTGGGGAGGCGATATGACATTAATATCACTTTGCCGGAATTTACTTGTAAATGTCCATTTTCCGGCTATCCTGACTTTGCGACAATTTATGTTAGCTATGTGCCTGATGAACGGGTAGTGGAATTGAAGGCCCTTAAACTTTATATTAATAGTTACCGCGATCGCTACATTTCCCACGAAGAATCTGCCAATCAAATTTTAGATGATTTTGTGGCTGCTTGCGATCCTTTAGAAGTCACGGTAAAAGCAGATTTTACGCCTCGCGGGAATGTACATACTGTGGTTGAAGTGCGTCACAAAAAGTAACATCATCACTGATGGATGCAAATGGGATTAATCGGCTTCATTCAGCAATTTTCTTGGCAGCAGATTGCACTTGAAGCACAACTTTTTTAGACAAAGGAATATACCCAAGTTCCAAACTAGATTTTTGCCCGTCAATCACAGCCCAATTCACAAAGTTTTTCAGCGCTTGAGCTTTGACTCGGTTGGGATATTGGTGATAAGTTAAAAGCCAGCTGTAAGTGACGATGGGATAAGACTGGGCATCTGTAGGATCGGTGACAAAAGCAATCAAGTTATCATCGGGTAATTTCACTGCTTCTAAAGTTTGTGCTACAGATTTTGGTGTCGGTGTAATATAATTACCAGATTTATTTTCTAAAGCAGCCACAGGAAGCTTATTTTGTTTGGCGTAAATGTATTCTACATAGCCAATAGCTCCTGGTATCTGTTGAATCAGGGCGGTAACACCTTCGTTACCCTTTCCACCAATTCCCACTTGCCATGCGACAGATTTACCAGCCCCAACTTTGCTTTTCCATTCTGGGCTGATGGCGCTTAGATGTTGTGTTAACACGCTTGTAGTTCCACTACCATCAGTTCGGTGTACAACTTGAATTGGTAAATCGGGCAAACTTACCCCTGGATTAGCTGCGGCTATTCTAGGATGATTCCAATTTGTAATTTTTCCGAGAAAGATATCTACGTAAACTTGGCGTGACAGCTTTAAACCAGTTGGTACATTGACTTGAGGCGACTGCTGTGCAACTGCTGTGAGGTTATAAGCTAGCACAATAGAACCAGCAGTTATTGGCAAAGCAATTACTCCCCGTTTTATCTTGGCTGCTTGTTCGCTTGTAATTCCCACATCACTAGCTGCAAAATCTACAGTACCGTCGATGAGCTGTTGCACTCCAGCACTGCTTCCTATAGCTTGATAGTTAATTTCCACATCGGGATTTTGATCGTTATAATCTGAAAGCCAGCGCTCGTACAAAGGTGCAGGAAAACTTGCCCCAGTTCCAACAAGGGAAATATGTTTGGTGTTTCGATGATTCGGAGTGCAAGAAGCAATACTCAATAAGATAGCGATTAAGGGTAGAAGGGAAACCCGTCTCTTAGATTGAAGTTGAGATATAGAAATCTTTTGTTCCAATGTTTAATAAATACCTCTAGTAAATAATTTTGAAACGCAGAGGTTAACGCAAAGGTACACAAAGTAATCCTCTGCGTTCCTTTGCGATTTCCTTCTCTGCGAGACGCTTTGCGAATGCGATCCTTTGCGTTTAAACTTCAATCGCCGCTTCTTTCTCCTCACCTTTTGGCTGCGAACTCAGCCGATCTAAAATATCTAAAACCTCTTGTTCAAAAGCAACTTGGGCGCGATTAGTTTTACCACCAACGTACAAGCGATCGCCTTTTTGCAATGCCCAGATTTGCGAGTGAGAAAAGTAACTCATCACTACACCCAGCATCAGCAAGCCAAACCCTGTGTAAACAACTGGTATCCCTGGATCGGCTTTAATTTGTAAGCCAGTGCTACCAATGACATCCAGAATTTTCAGCTTCACGCCATTAACTTCGGTAAACATTCCCGTGCGGACTGTATCAACAAGTTTGCCAGTGGCATCATAAATTAATACCATCCCTTGTAAGTCTTTGGCTAACAGGGAAACACCCTCACTCAAATCTGGTTTAGTAGGAACCCACGTTCCCCAAATCCGCCCGTTACCGTTGGTGTTCAATTGCGCCATTGGAAGCTGAAAAATCGGGCTGTTGTTAAATTGGACGCGAACACCTGCAATTCCCCAATCAGTTTGATAGAAAGTGATGCCATGATAGCGCAGAGGCTCGTTGACAAAAATCTTCTTATGGTCAACTTCCTTTCCCTGATTATTCAAGACAGACATATCCGAATAAAATTGATTGATCCCACCCGATGGTGTGTAGTCAATCCAAAAACGATTGACGCGCACAGACCAATCTTTCGAGATTTTGGCGGCTAAAGGCCCAGCATCGACAATATTTGTCACTTGAAATGTATCGCCACTAGCAACCATTTCCTGAGCCAAAAACCCAGTCATCGCTCCCCAAATTCCCCCTAACAAAATACCGACGATGCCAATATGAACGATAATTGGGCCGATGCGTCCGACTATTCCTTTGCGGGCGTAAAGGAGATTTTCTTTTTCTGGATCTTGAAAAATTTTATAGCGGTGTTTCTGTAATATTTCGCTGAGAGAATTTAGGGAACCAGTATCTAGTTCTGTACTTAAAGCTAGCTTTTGAAATTGTCGTGGTTCTTCGTAATATTTCCAGCGCTGGGCAGCTTTTAAGGCGGGTAACTGACGAGTAAATGAACAAGCCGTTAAGCTAGTGCCAAATAAAATGAGTAATGCTAGAAACCACCAGGTACGATATACGTGGTCTAATCCAACTACTTGAATTACCTTCCAAGTTAAGAAACCAAATAAAGCTGGATGTTCTGGGTAGTTGGCTTGATAAAATGCAGGTGACTGACCTTGCTCGATTACAGTACCCGTGGAGCTAAAGATGGCAATCAATAGCAGTAGTGCGATCGCTAGTCTCAAGTTTGTCAGTACAGGCAAAAGCTCTTGGCGTAAGAACTGCCCAGGTAATGCCCACCATTTCAATTCTTTGGACGCTGAATCTTCTAAAGTCATTATGTGTAAAATATAACAAAGTATTGATATTAAAAACTGCCAAGGGGAATCCGAGAAATTAAGGAAAATACACCGAATCCTACCAACAGCGCCCCACTAACTGGGTTAATCCAAGCAGACCAGCGACGCAATTCCAGTAATTTTTTAATTGAAGCTGTAAAAGTACCTGCCAAAATCAACGGGGCTACATAACCGGCTGTATAAGAAAGTAGCAAAACAGCGCCTAAAATTAAGTCTTGTGTACTAGCAATCCAACTCAGTAAGCTGGCTAAAACAGGCGTGCTACAAGGAGATGCGACTAAGCCGAAAGTCAACCCCAGCAAATAAGAACGCAATCCGGCTGGCAAATCTGGCGAAATCCAATTCGTTTCATTCAAGGATGGAAATTGTAGAGGTAGTGCTTCTAATAAGTTCAGCCCCATGAGAATGGCGATAATGCTGACGATTATCGGCAAACCAATTCCTACTTGACCATAGACTTTTCCGAGAAGACCTGCTACAATTCCTAGCCCTGCGAGTGTAGTTGCTAAACCTAAAGCAAACCAAGTTGATTGAGCTGCTGCTTGTAGGCGGCTTTTGGCTTCATAACCACCGATGTAACCAATAGTAATTGGCAGCATCGAAAGCATACAGGGTGTGAGACTGGTGAGCAAGCCAGCAGTAAAGATGATACCAATACTCACCACGCTAAGGTGTGTGAGTTGGTTAGAAACAAGGCTGTTGGCAAATTGTTCTAGTTGGTAAACTTGGGTTTGCAGGTTATCAAGCATGGGGAGTTTATGAGCGGGAAATGCTTACTCTGCTTGAATTTTAGCTTACTTTTGGTTTTTGAGTTAGCAGAAGTGACGATCCATCTAAATTTAACAAAGAAGAATTCAGGATCGTCAAAAAGCGATCGCATCATTAACGGGAGCATCCCAAATGTGCAAAAACCTTAATAGCCCTCATCCCCTAACCCCTTCTCCCAAAGATGGGAGAAGGGGAACTAGAATTATGTCTCCCCTCTCCCATTTTTGGGAGAGGGGCTGGGGGTGAGGGGAAAGATTTAAGCAAAATTGGGCTGCTCCCTCATTAACGGTATAGCCAAACGCGCAACAGTGAGAGCAATTGCTCAGTATCTACCGGT
>NZ_JABXKI010000283.1 GCF_017115095.1 Nostoc sp. NMS4
AGCATTCTGTAAAATTCATCCCAAAGAATCAGATGATCCCCCTTACCTGTGGTGGCAGACAGTCCTAAACTGAAGATGAGAGTTGAAAGGCAGTCGGGAGAAATTTTGTGAAAAAAGTATTATCAATCATCCTTGGTGGTGGCGCGGGTACTCGGCTTTACCCGCTAACCAAACTCCGCGCTAAACCAGCAGTACCAGTAGCGGGGAAATACCGCTTAATCGATATCCCTGTCAGTAACTGCATAAATTCCGAAATATTCAAAATCTACGTCCTGACACAATTCAACTCAGCTTCCCTGAATCGTCACATCGCCCGTACCTATAACTTTACTGGCTTCAATGAAGGATTTGTGGAAGTCCTAGCTGCACAACAAACACCAGAAAACCCTAACTGGTTCCAAGGTACAGCCGATGCTGTACGTCAGTACCTGTGGTTAATGGAAGAATGGAAGGCAGAAGAATATTTAATTCTCTCAGGCGATCACCTCTACCGCATGGATTATCGCCAGTTTATCCAGCGCCATAGAGAAACGGGGGCTGATATTACTCTCTCAGTCATCCCCATCGATGAGCGCCGCGCCTCAGATTTTGGCTTGATGAAAATTGACGATTCTGGTAGGATTATCGACTTTAGCGAAAAACCCAAAGGTGAAGCATTAATCAAAATGCGTGTTGATACAAGCGTACTGGGATTATCAAAAGAACAAGCCGAGCAACAGCCTTACATCGCCTCAATGGGGATTTATGTCTTTAAAAAAGAGGTTTTGTTCAAGTTGTTGAGAGAAGGTGTAGAAAGGACTGATTTCGGCAAAGAAATTATTCCTGATGCCTCTAAAGATTACAACGTTCAAGCTTACCTTTTTGATGACTACTGGGAAGATATTGGAACAATCGAAGCATTTTATCATGCCAATTTAGCCCTAACTCAGCAGCCTCAGCCACCTTTTAGTTTCTACGATGAAGAAGCGCCAATTTATACCCGCGCTCGTTACTTACCTCCAAGTAAACTTTTAGATTGCCAGATCACAGAATCAATTATCGGCGAAGGTTGTATTTTGAAGAATTGCCGCATTCAACATTCAGTGTTAGGAGTGCGATCGCGGATTGAATCTGGTTGTGTGATCGAAGAGTCTCTACTCATGGGTGCAGATTTTTATCAAGCTTTTGTCGAACGCCAATGTAACGTAGAAAAAGGTGACATTCCTGTAGGTATTGGTACTGACTCGATTATTCGCGGTGCTATCATCGATAAAAACGCCAGTATCGGCCACGATGTCAAAATCATCAATAAAGATAACGTGCAAGAAGCTGACCGCGAAAGTCAAGGTTTTTACATCCGTAGTGGTATCGTTGTCGTACTGAAAAATGCTGTGATTCCCGATGGAACCATCATTTAATAGTGCTGAGTGCTGAGTTAGGAGTGCTGAGTTAGGAGTTATGAGTTATGAATAAAATTTCTAATCACTCTTCACTTTTAACTTCTAACTCCTCATTCTTAACCTCTTACTCAGCACTCAGCACTCAGCACTCAGCACTCATTTTGCTAATTGGTCTTCCAGGTAGCGGTAAGTCAACTTTGGCAAAACAATTACTGGCAGAATGCCCCCAAATGGCGCTGATTTCTACAGATGCCATTCGGGGGCAATTATTCGGTTCCCAAGCCATTCAAGGGTCGTGGCTGCTAATTTGGCGTGAAATTGAGCGACAATTTCAGCAAGCTATTTCCACAACTAATACAGCCATTTTCGATGCCACCAATGCCCAGCGCCGCAATCGCCGTGAAGTCATTGCTTTAGCCCGTAACCTGGGCTTTACCCACATTGGGGGAATTTGGGTAGATACACCAGTTTGGCTGTGTTTAGCACGGAATAAAAGGCGATCGCGCCAAGTTCCAGAAGAAATTATTTTGCGAATGCACCGTCAACTCCGGGATGCTCCCCCAAGCCGGGAAGAAGGACTAGACAGCCTCAGCCGCTTATCAGAAAAATTGGAGTACGGAAATTGCGATTGCTTGGTGAGCGAGAACCACACTTGATTTTCTATATTTTTTGTTAATTTAAAATCAGATTCTTTTGTTTGGCACCATACCAGGCAAATTAAACCTCTCTCATCTTAAAAAAAAACATAACGGGAATTTCTATAGGAGGCTGGTAGATGGCTGCAACCGACTTCAAGGACTATTACGCTATTCTGGGAGTCAGTAAGACTGCCAGTCCAGATGAAATTAAACAAGCCTTTCGTAAACTGGCACGCAAATACCACCCTGATGTCAACCCAAACAATAAACAGGCAGAGGCGCGCTTTAAAGAAGTTAGCGAAGCCTACGAAGTTATATCAGACCCAGATAAACGCAAAAAGTACGACCAATTCGGTCAATATTGGAAACAATCTGGTGAAGGTTTCCCATCTGGCGGCGCTGGCCCTGATATGGGTAACTTTGACTTCAGTCAATACGGCAATTTTGATGAGTTCATTAATGAGTTACTAGGACGCTTCGGTGGCGCTCCCCCTCGTGGTGGTGAGGGTGGGGCGCGACAAAATACCTCACGAAGTTACTCTTACCGCACTTCTCCAGGTACTTCAACTCATTTTAGCAGTAGCTTTAACGATTTTGGATTTCAAGATGGATCTACGAGCAGTACCCAGGATAGTGAAGCTGCGATCGCTCTAACTTTTACTGAAGCATTTAATGGTGTGAAAAAACGCTTCAGTTTAGGTAATGAAACAATAGATGTCAACATCCCATCTGGGGCTAAAACTGGTACTCGCCTACGGGTGCGGGGCAAAGGTCAAATCAATCCCATGACTCAACAACGGGGGGATTTATACTTAAAAGTCGAACTTCAGCCCCACTCGTTCTTCCAAATGGAAGGCGATAATCTGATTTGCGAAGTGCCAATCACACCAGATGAAGCTACTCTGGGAGCGTCTATTGATGTACCCACTCCCGATGGTTCAGTTAATGTCAAACTACCAGCAGGAGTACGTTCTGGTCAATCTCTGCGTTTACGTGGCAAAGGTTGGCCTCTCGCCAAAGGTGGACGCGGCGATCAGTTGGTGAAAGTAGCGATCGTTCCACCAAAAGACCTCAGCCAACAAGAACGGGAATATTATGAAAAAATTCGGGCTATACGTACTTATAATCCCCGTAGTCATTTAAACCAAGTCAGGCTGTGAATATTTTGCCGAGT
This sequence comes from Nostoc sp. NMS4, assembly GCF_017115095.1. GTDB lineage: Bacteria > Cyanobacteriota > Cyanobacteriia > Cyanobacteriales > Nostocaceae > Nostoc. The sequence continues at coordinate 3,192 of NZ_JABXKI010000283.1, forward strand.
CGTGAAGCGTAAAGCCCCCGCGTTTCAACCGGGGGATATAAGCGAATGGCTGAATTTATTCAGCTGTCAAGATTGATAAAGATTTTCAACCTTCCTAGTATCTTATACCAAACGTGGTAGTATAAGGTGGGAGGTAAAGAGATGCTAGTTTTTGAGTTCAAAGCTTATGGGAAGTCAGCGCAATTAGCCGCAATAGATGATGCAATTCGGACTGCAAAGTTCATTCGTAATAGCTGTATTCGGCTATGGATGGATGTTAAAAGTACGGGTAAAAACGACTTGCAGAAATATTGTGCTGTACTTGCGGCTAACTTCCCTTTTGCAAATGAACTTAACTCAATGGCTCGTCAAGCTTCTGCTGAAAGAGCATGGTCTTCTATCTCTCGATTTTATGACAACTGTAAGACTAGTACTGAGCGAAGTCGAAGTAAGGGTACTCTAGGCTTAAAAGGATATCCCCAGTTCCAGAAAGATTGTCGCTCGGTTGAGTACAAAACGTCAGGATGGAAGCTTGCAGATAACCGAAAATCAATAACCTTCACCGACAAAAAAGGTATTGGAAAGTTAAAACTCAAAGGTACTCGTGATTTGCACTTCTACCAAATTAATCAGATTAAACGGGTGAGATTGGTAAAACGTGCCGATGGCGTATATGTTCAATTTTGTATTGATGTAGAACGTTCTGAAAACATAGAACCAACTGGTAACACGGTTGGTTTAGACGTTGGACTTAAGGTATACTACACCGATTCAGATGGAACAATGGTTGAAAACCCAAAGTTTCTGCGTATTGGTGAAAAAGTTCTCAAGCGTTCACAACGTCGAGTCTCCAAGAGATTAAAAGGTTCAAAAAACAGAGGCAAGGCAAGACAGATTTTAGGTAAACGCCACCTCAAAATAAGTAGGCAACGTAAAGACCATGCTGTGAAATTAGCACGGTGCGTAGTTCAGTCAAACGACTTGATAGCCTACGAAGATTTGAGGATTAAAAATATGGTAAAAAATCACTGTTTAGCCAAGTCTATAAATGACGCATCTTGGTATCAGTTCCGTGTCTGGGTTGAGTACTTTGGTAAAGTATTTAAACGTGTCACGGTTGCGGTTAATCCGCAATACAGTAGCGTTGTTTGCTCTAGCTGCGGTGAAGTTGTTAAGAAAACTCTATCTACTCGAACCCACGTTTGTAGGTGCGGATGTGTCATGGATAGAGATGAAAACGCAGCTAGAAATATCCTTAGTCGAGGATTGGGTACGGTAGGGCATATCGGAACCTCTACGCTAGACGTAGGCAACGCTTGCGGAGATGAAACCTCTACTCTTGTTGGTGAAAACCTGCATAAGCAAGTTATGTCTTAGATTCAAGAATCCCCGTCTCTTTAGAGCGGGGAGTGTCAATGCCTCATTCTCGCTACCACAACGGACTTAAACGCTTCTATTGCCTCCGGTGTAGGCTCTGTAGCTTGCCATGATGGGCGTGCTACTAAGCGATCGCACCAAGCATTTAATTTTGGATATTCACTCAAAGATATGCCTACACTTGGTAGCACATTAACTACAGTTCCAGCCACAACCTCGGCGAGAGTGAGGCTGTGACTAGCAAAGTAAGGGCGTTCGTCGTCTAATAAAGTTTCAAAAAACTTCAGCACTGTGGCAATTTTATGCTGTGCCTTCTCGATTTTTTCTGGATCTCCTCCGGGCAAGCCTAGATACTGAGGTAAAAATTTGGTGGTTGCTGGCAAAAGCTCATTTACCGTTACTAGTTGTACCATGCGTGCGATCGCTAAATCCTTCACATCTTTAGGCAACATCGCAGGTGTCGGATATTTTGCCTCTAAATAATCCAGAATTGCTAAAGATTCCACTAGATTAAAGCCGTCATCCACCAAAGCCGGAATGTGATGGAAAGGGCTAATTGCTAAAAACTCTGGTTTAAACTGCTCTCCATCTAGTTTTATTTCTACCAATTCAAACTCAAGTCCTTTTTCCAGTAGAGTAATCCAGACGCGGCGCGAGTTGGGAGAAACTGGCTCGTGGTAAAGTGTCAGCATGAGAAAACCTCACAGCTTTATAAGTAAGGCGGACAATGCCAATTTTACACCTTATACTCAATTAAATTGTTCTAACAATGTCTCAACACTAGCATTGTGATCCAAAAAAGAAAATGAATGCCAGTAGCGCAATTTTCCTTCTTTATCTAATACAAACTGTGCTGGTAAAGGCGCTCCCAGTGCTTGTCCTACTTGATATGTACGAAACACTCGACAACTGGGATCGCTTAATAGTGGCATTTTTAAGCCTAAATCTTTCACAACTATTTGACTCTGCCGTTCATCGGTACTAGTAATCATTAAAACTTCTATACCACGATTTTTGAATTGCTCGTAGTTTTCATTCAAAGCTTTGATGTGAGGAAAACAAAAAGGACAATATTGCTTTTCGGTAAAGATGCGAGTCAAGGCGAGTAAAACTGGTTGCTTACCTTTATAATCAGACAATTTTACTAAAGTTCCGTTGGTAATATCTGGCAATTGAAAGTCTGGTATTCCCACTCCCAATCTGAGTTGATTGCTAGCTGGAACTGGTAAAAAATTTCGGAAGAATCGCTCATTTAATAAGCCACGAAAATCAGTTGAAGTCAGCATATTTTTAACCTTGATGATTTAAATACAATTTTATAAAAAAACCACAGATATATACGGAGGTTGACATTGTTGAATGCATATCTCTGTTTATCTGTGGTTTTCATTGATTTTGCTCTCAACTCCAAAATGCTGGATTAGAGTTTTTTAGCTAGCTAAATTTAGACGGCAGAGAAGTAAACTTTAGACTTCACTGGGTCAGGATTCATTGTCTTGTCACCAGGTTGCCAACCAGCTGGGCAAACTTCATCAGGGTGAGACTGAACATACTGAATTGCTTGTAATGTCCGCAGGGTTTCATCAACACTGCGACCAAAAGCTAGATTGTTAATGGTGGCGTGCTGTATGATACCATCTTTATCAATGATGAACAGACCACGCAAGGCAATACCTGCTGCTGGGTCAAGAACGTTGTAATCGGCGCTAATCTCTTTCTTGATGTCGGAGACTAGAGGATAATTCAGGTCGCCAACGCCACCAGACTTACGATCTGTTTGAATCCAAGCGAGGTGAGAGAATTCACTATCAACGGAAGCCCCAAGGATTTCCGTATTAATTTTCTTGAATTCTTCGTAGCGATCGCTAAATGCTGTGATTTCAGTAGGACAAACAAAGGTAAAGTCTAATGGGTAGAAAAACAGGACGACATACTTACCGCGATAATCGGAAAGTTTGATTGTCTTAAATTCCTGATCTACCACAGCCGTTGCTGTGAAATCAGGAGCTTGTTGACCAACGCGGAGGCTTCCTTCGGTTCCGTAAGTAAGGGACATTAACCTAATTCTCCTTTATCGGTTTAGTAGCGTTGGAATTCGGGTCAAGTAAAATTCACCCATCCACGCTCTCACAGTTTAATTACGATCTGTTACGACTATATCATACTCATAACGATTTTGAGTAGCAAATGCCTGATTTAGATACAAGAGAATGGTTGCTTACCAATGGCTTGGGAAGTTTTGCTAGTGGTACAGTTTCTGATGTCCGCACACGCACCTATCATGGTTGGCTGTTTGCCGCCACAAACCCACCTTCTGGGCGGACTCTGCTGTTTTCACACCTAGAAGCTAGCTTGGAAATATTAGGGAGCGTTGTAGCACTGGGGACAAATATTTGGGGTAACGGTCAGATTGAGCCGACGGGCTACGAACTGCTACGCTCTTTTGATATTAACCCAGTTCCCAAATGGACTTGGGGTCAAGATAACTGGCAATTAACCAGGCAATTAGTGATGCCCTATGGTTTGCTGGGGACTGGGGACTGGGGACTGGGGACTGGGGGAGATGAGGGAGCAGGGGAGGCAGGGGGAGAAGAATTAATAACCAATGCCCCATGCCCAATGCCCAATGCCCAATGCCCAATTCCCAATTCCCCTGCCCAATTTTCCCATCGAATTTTAATCCAGTATCGTTACCAGGGAATTCATACAGCGATTTTACGGTTGCGACTGTTGATAGCAGAACGTGACTTTCACCACCAGCAGACTGCTAGTCAAGAATTACAGTTTTCACAATTGCTAGGGCAACAGCAAGTCTGTCTACAAGCAATCAATTCTGGACACTTTGGTATACCTTGGCACTTGCGCTGGACACAAGGCAATTATCAACCAGATGCAGTTTGGTATTGGGATTATGGATTGTCTGAGGAGACAAAACGGCGATTAGGCGACAAAGAAGACCTCCACAGTCCTGGTTACTTGATAGTCACACTCCAGCCAGGAGATACGGTGACTTTAGAAGCACGAGTAGGTTTTCCCGACTCAGTGCCAAGTGTTCTCACCCTCAAAACCTTTGCAGAAGTTGTGGACGCAGAGCAAGAAAGGCTCTCACAGATTTTTGGATGGAGAGAGAGAGGTACGGGAGCAGAGGAGCAGGGGAATAACTACGAATATCCACCCATGCCCCATGCCCCATGCCCCATGCCCAATTCCCAATTCCCAATCTGGCAACAACTACTCAAAGCAAGCGATCAGTTTATCGTCTATCGAGCCTCAATTGCAGGCCCAACAGTCATTGCTGGTTATCACTGGTTTAATGACTGGGGACGCGATACATTAATCGCTTTACCGGGTTTGGCACTAGTTCCACAGCGTTTTGGCCTAGCAAAAGGAGTATTGCGAACTTTTGGGCATTATTGTCGCCACGGTTTGATTGCGAATGCATTTCCCGATCTCAATGGCGAACCAATTTATAACAGTATTGATTCAGCGTTGTGGTGGATTGAAACTTTAGGACTTTATTTAGAAGCTACTCAAGACTGGGAATTTTTGGCAGAGCAATTCCCTGTAGTACAGCAAATCTATAAAGCATTTGTCGGTGGTACACATTTCAATATCCAGGTCGATGCTACCGATGGGCTAGTTAGTTGGGATGCTCGTGGTGTCGCCCTCACCTGGATGGATGTGATAATTGAGTCACACCCTGTCACACCCCGTTACGGTAAGCCAGTAGAAATCAATGCGCTGTGGTATTCTGCTTTATGTTGGCTGAGTCAGTGGGCAGAGCGCTTGAGCCAGCTTGAGTATGGTTCGCCAGTGCGTCTCACTAACCAAGCCCAGCGTTATGCTAAACAAGCACAACACGTAAAAACCTCGCTGCAAAAGTTCTGGAATCCTCAGCTAGGTTATCTGTACGATACTATTGAGCCGGACGATCGCCGGAATTTTCAAATTCGTCCGAATGCTGTTTTGGCGCTGTCGCTGCAACATTGTGGGTTTTCTAAACAGCAAGGGTGTCAGATATTAGATTTGGCAACTACGAGCTTGCTCACCCCTTATGGTCTTCGCAGTCTCGATCCAGGAGATCCCGAATATAAAGGCAAATATGAGGGAAATCAACAGCAACGCGATCGCGCTTATCACCAAGGCACTGTTTGGACTTGGCTAATCGGGCCATATATTCGGGCTTGGCAACGTTTTTATCCACAACAATCCCTGCCTTTTGATTGGCAACCCCTACTAGATCACTTTCTATTTGATGCTTGTCTTGGTTCTATTTCTGAGATTTTTGATGGCGATTCACCTCACACTCCCAGAGGAGCGATCGCTCAAGCTTGGTCAGTTGCTGAAGTAATCCGCCATCTTAAATAACATTTAATTGGTTATAATTCTGGTAATCAGTCAGGGAAAACGCATCTTATTTACTAATAAAAACTAAGAGAGATTTCAAAATGACATAGATAATTGTAAAAGTTGATGGAATGATAAATAATATAAATTTAGATGCGTTTGCCCTGGGTACACTCCCACTCGACTAATTGCCCCGGTTGGGCATCTTTGACTTGGTTAAAAATTCGAGCGGTGTGATAGGGAATCAGAAGTAAAGTTGCTAATATCCTTAAAGAATCTAAATCATAATTTTGTTTGAGAGTAGACACGAATTTCCTCCTTATGCAGCTTCAGATAAAGCTCTTAACTCTCGACGATATTAAGTACAACCAAATCGTAGTTACACGGTATCACAAATATTCAACCTTGATTTCATCCTGATTTCATCTTCATTTGAGACATTGGATACAGTGCCAAAACTACAGATTATCCCGAATGGATTCACTGTATCTTCCAGCAAAAAACCCTTGAGTTGTCTCAAAAATGCTCAACACCATTGTCAAATGGTCGATCGCCCAAAGGTGGCTAATCGTTATTGCCTCTGTACTAATTAGTCTGTGGGGATTGCGTGTCATCACACAAATGCCCCTCGATGTATTTCCTAGCTTCGCTCCGCCGCAAGTGGAAATTCAAGTTGAAGCTTCCGGTTTAGCACCAGAAGAAATCGAGTCTTTGGTGACTCGCCCAATTGAGAGCGCGATTAATGGCACACCTGGACTAGAATCTCTGCGGTCTTCATCTGCCATTGGAATTTCGGCGATTAAAACTGTCTTTAGCTGGGATACTGATATTTACAGGGCGCGCCAACTAATAACAGAGCGCTTACAAGGGGTGAAACTGCCGCAAGGAGTTGAACAGCCGGAAATCTTGCCTATTAACTCGCCCTTGGGATGGGCTGTTAAATATGCTTTTTCTGCTGAAAGCACTGACATGATGGAGGTGTGGCGGATTGCTAATTGGGATGTAAAAAATCGCTTGCTGGCTGTACCGGGGGTGAGTAATGTTTTTCTCTACGGAGGCGATGAGCGGCAATATCAAGTTTTGGTAGATCCAGACAAGCTTAAAGCCTACAATGTTTCGTTGCCAGAAGTCACTAAAGCAGTGCAGAACGCTAACGTCAATGTGCCGGGAGGATTTTTGATTACTCCTGACCAAGAAACACTAATTCGGGGAATTGGGCGAATCGAGTCAATTGATCAACTCAAACGTTCGGTTATCAAGGCGGTTAAAGGTACACCTGTATTATTAGAACAGGTAGCAGAAGTCAAAATTGGCCCAGGACTAAGACGAGGAGATGGACTATTTCAAGGCAAACGAGCAGTAATTTTAACTGTCTCCAAGCAACCTGCGGCAGATACTCCCACTGTAGTTAAAGCTGTAGAAGCAGCAATGGAGGAGATTAAGCCAGGGCTACCACAGGATGTCAAGGTTACTAAAACCTTTGACCAAGATTTATTTATCGAAGCTTCGGTGAAAAACGTTGAGGAAGCTCTGCGCGATGGCATCATTATCGTTTCAGTCATCCTAATTATCTTTTTGATGAACTGGCGCACAGTAATTATTAGCCTCAGTGCTATGCCTTTGTCGTTACTGTTAGGCATGATTATTCTGAGTTGGACTGGACAAGGTATTAATACAATGACCTTGGGTGGACTAGTAGTTGCTATTGGTTCAGTGGTGGATGATGCGATCGTTGATATGGAAAACGTCTACCGCCGATTGCGAGAAAACCAACTAGCCGGGAACCCGAAAAATCCTTTACAAGTAGTATTTGATGGTTCTGTGGAAGTGCGCGTTAGTGTTTTATTGTCCACAGTGATTATTGCAGTAGTTTTTGCACCAATTTTCGTTTTGTCTGGCGTGGAAGGTCGAATTTTTACGCCGATGGGAATGGCGTATTTGTTATCGATTCTTGCTTCTACCTTAGTTGCATTAACACTAACTCCAGCATTATGTGCTTTATTACTAGCAAATCGACGTTTACCGAGTACGGAAACTTGGCTTGAGCGCAAAGCACATCAATTTTATCGTCCAGCGTTGAAGTTCTCGATTCGTTACCCCAAGGTGATTTTAGGGGTGGCACTTGCAGGGTTTATTGCATCGATAATTATTCTTCCTGGGTTGGGTAAAGTCTTTTTACCTGAATTTCAAGACCGTTCTTTGGTAAATTCAATGGTTCTTTTGCCTGGTGAATCTCTGAATGCAACTAATCAAGCTGCTTTGGCGGTGATGGATGCCCTGAAAAGCGATCGCCGTTTTGATTTCATTGCCTTACGATCTGGGTTTGCTCAAGGAGATCCTGAAGTGGCTGGGGTCAACTTTGGCGAGTTGGATATGCAGATTAGCGAAGCAGGAGCGAAAAATCGGGAGAAGACTGTTGAGGTACTCCGCAAAGAGTTTGAAAAACTTCCTGGTGTAGCAACTAATATTGGTGGATTTATCTCTCACCGCATCGATGATATCCTTTCTGGCGTGAGAAGTGCGATCGCTGTGAAAATTTACGGGTCTGAACTCGAAGAACTCCGCACTCTTGGGAAACAAGTACAATCTGCTATGAATGGTATTTCCGGTATTGTGGATTTGCAATTAGAACCCCAAATTCCGGTTAAACAAATCCAAATTCAATTTGACCGCGATGCAGCAGCTCGTTATGGATTAACTGTGGGGGAACTTGCAGAAACGATAGAGACTGGATTGAATGGTAAAGCAGTTTCCCAAGTGTTGGAGAAGCAACAAACGTTTAATCTCGTCGTATGGTTGCAAGAACGCTCCCGTAACAATTTGGATGTCATTGGTAACTTGTTGATAGATACACCCAATGGGCAGAAAATTCCTTTATCCCAGGTTGCCAAAGTCGATTATGGCACAGGGCCAAGTACGATTAATCGTGAAAATGTTTCCCGGCTGATTGTGGTTTCTGCCAACGTTGCTGGACGGGATTTGGGTTCTGTAATTAAAGATGTACGGAAACGGGTCAAACAAATTCAACTACCTGGAGGTTACTACGTCCAATTTGGCGGTCAGTTTCAGGCACAGGAACAAGCAACGCAGACTTTAATAATTGCAGGTGCGATCGCCTTTGTGGTGATTTCCGTACTGATATACTTTGCTGTCAAGTCAATTCCTGCCACAGTCATGATTATGATTAACTTGCCACTGGCCTTAATTGGAGGTGTAATTTCTGTGGCTTTGAGTGGTGGTATTATTTCCGTTGCTTCGATGGTTGGTTTTATCACTCTATTTGGTGTAGCTACTCGCAACGGATTACTGTTAGTGGATAACTATAATAATCGCCTCGCTGAGGGAATACCACTTAAACAAGTAATTGTTGATGGTTCAATGGAAAGATTAGTTGCAATTCTTCTGACAGCACTTTCGTCAGCACTAGGTATGGTTCCGCTAGTGATTGGTTCTGGTGCAGGTAAAGAAATTTTGCAACCTTTGGCTGTGGTAGTGTTAGGGGGCTTATTTACTTCCACTGCTTTAACATTATTAGTTTTACCAGCTTTATATTCGCTATTTGGGAGGCTTTTAGTTCCGAGTAAAACTACAATAATGTACGATATTAAAGTTACTCAGGAGTCAATTATATGAGAAATTTTGATGTTTTAGTTAGAGAGCTAGATGAAAAACTTTATATAAACTAAATACGAGGAACTCCAAAGATTGCAAAGACTGGATTGCCAGAGAAATCTTATTTCAATTATCAATACATTTTAAATGAGGAATAAACCCATGAAATCACTTAAATCCGGTTTGATTATTCTTGGAAGTGTGGGAATACTATTTTTAGGAGCTTGCAGTAACGATAATAAAGCAGCTAATACAGAAAATAGTCCAGCTGCTTCTACTTCAATCGCCAAAAACCCATCTATTTCAGCTTCACCTGTGACTAAAACAGATAGTCAGCATGGTGAATCTCATGGGGGTCAAGTTGTAGAGACAGGAAGTTATCATTTAGAATTTGTTCCTGAGAAAGAAGCAAGTGCAACTCATCTAGATTTATACGTCCTAAAAGGTGACAATCACCAAACAGTAACTAATGCAAAAGTAACGGCTCAAGTTCAGCTACCTGATGGAAAACAAAAGACAGTTCCTCTTGCTTATGATGCTAGTGGAAAACATTACACAGCACAGTTAACTGAAAAAGCAATTGGTCAATATCAGGTAAAAATTACTGCTGATGTTAAAGGTGAAAAAGTCAACGGCAGGTTTACTTTTAATCAATAGATTTTTCATAAAATGATTGGCTGAAAAGCAGTAGTAATTAGGGCTATTTCATTCTCATCTAGCCCGCCTCAGAATGAATTCTGAGTCTAATAGCGAAAGTCGTCTCAAGACGACTGAGAAAAGGTTATAGTCCGTTAAAACGGACTTTAGTTCTAAATAAGAGGGTGTTTGAAAAGTCTAAATTATTACTAGCTTTGGCGACTAGAAGTCACGGCTACACGAGACTTTACCCGCCTACGTAGGTTGAAGAGCTTGATTTTGTGTTAGTCCGCGTAGGCGGACTTTGCTTGTGTAGCCGCGATTTCTAATCGCTATTTCATTCTCATCTAGCTAATAATTCACGTTAGGCGATTGTCGGCGTAAGAGCATCTATCTAATGGCATGATGCTAATTTATTCATAATAAAATGTGCAAATTTCATCCTGATTTCATTTAGGTATGATAGAAGACTTTATTTAACAGATTATGAGATTTTTCTGCAAGCAAGCTTTATTTTATTTATATATTTTAGTTACAAGTATGAGAATTTCATCCTAATTTCATTAGGACTTGTCATGCTATTAGATAGAGGTAGCATATCTCTTCAGCAAGAACATCACCGAAAATTTGAACCTGACAATGGCAAATTAACTGCCTATTTCTCCTGATTAATAGCTGTACAAAGGGAGTATTTTGTGGTTTTGCCCAATTTTTATCTATCTATTAAGAGCAGATTCACTAACAAAACATGAACCTGGACTTTAGCTAACGTATTTAATTATTTTGGAGGTAAATATGAAGAGGTTATTGATTTACGCTGTTATATTGACTCTAAGTAGTACAGCTATTATTACTCCTAGCTATGCAAGTACTAGAACAGATGATGGTAGAGTTATCCATATTGATGGAAATGCACAATTCCCTCCCACACGCTGGGGAATTTTTAGACATACTTTCCGTTTACACGTTTCCAAAAATAGCAGAGCTATTACCCAAATACTTATCAAAGTTCCAAATAATGTAACTGTGAGTAATGACGTTAGCAATATTGATATTGTTGATGGAAATGAACATAAAATTAATACTAATATATCTGTCAATGGTCAAACAATACTACTAGTTTTCCCCGAAGCAGTTGCTCCTAACACTAAGTTGAGAATTAATCTTAATAAAATAAAAAGACGAAATATTGGTAATGGTTCTGTCTACAGCTTCTCGGCTCAAGAGGTTGGTCTTGATGCAGAAATTCCCATAGGTGTGGCTTGGTTTCGTCTTTATTAAGCTACAAGTTATGATATTTAATATGGTTTTCATCTTAATTTCATAAACTTCGGTGACATTATTTATTAGGGTAAAACCCTATTACAATTGCAGCCTATGTTTACATCACAAATTTACAACAAACCTTAAACTACTGAATTTGATATGAGGGTGCTGCTAGTCGAAGATGAGCCAGATTTAGGGACTGCTATCAAGCGTACCTTAAATCAACAAAAGTACTTAGTTGATTGGGTAATGGATGGTACTGAAGCATGGGCTTACTTAGAAAATAGCTCGGCACAATATACAGTAGCGATTTTTGACTGGATGCTTCCAGGAATTAGTGGTTTAGAACTGTGTAAAAGACTGCGTTCTCAAGCAAATCCCCTTCCTGTTTTGATGCTAACTGCTAGAGATAGAATGGAAGATAAAGTTACTGGCTTAGATGCGGGTGCAGATGACTACTTAGTGAAGCCTTTTGGGATGGTAGAATTATTAGCACGATTGCGGGCTTTGCAACGTCGTTCTCCACATTTCCAACCCCAACAATTAACCGTTGGTAACTTGACTCTAGATTATGGCAACAGTACAGTTGTCAGACAAAATAGTATAGGCGAACAGCAAAGCATTCCTTTAACTAATAAAGAGTTCCAACTATTGGAATATTTTATGAAGCACCCCAAGCAGATTGTCACTACTGAACAAATTCGTAATCAAATTTGGGAAGTCAATGCGGAATCTAGTAGCAATGTAGTGGCGGCGCAAATACGTTTGTTACGTCGCAAACTTACCAATAGCGGCTGTCCTAACTTGATAGAAACTTTGCACGGTATGGGATATCGTCTGAATTTCACCAATGAATCAGAATAAGCTGTTTCGACTTACTCGTATTCGGTTGGCTCTGTATTATGCGATCGTTATGGGTTTAATTTTAAGCATATCTGCTTTCGGTTTTTATCGAGCAGTATTTCATGCTCATGTGGTGGCTTTAGACAGTGAAATCGAGTCTGTAGGGGGGACACTGCACGATAGCATTGAACTAAAACTACAGTCACCTGGAGATTTGGAACCTTTGGCGCATCAGTTATTTCCAAATCTAGACAACTGTGAAACTGGGGCTACTAATTGTATTCAACAACAGTCGGATTCTAAACGTCATCTTCTTGGTATCGTTACTAAAACTAGTTACTATATACGTTTTTTTGATACTTCAGGAAAATTGATTGCTAATGCTGGTTATTATCCCAAGGGATTACCTGATGTTTTTAATCAACAAACTTGGCAATTTCTCAAAGACAGTAAAGGTAAAGATTACCATCAAATTACTCTAGCACTGCATACCCAAAATTATCAAGACTGGGGATATATGCAGGTAGGGCGAAGTCTACAAGAGTTTAATCATTACTTAGATAGTGTGAAATTAGTTTTGGTATTAGGGCTGCTAGTGGCAATGGCTATGATTGTTGGTGCTAGTTGGTGGCTATCAGGATTAGCTATGCAGCCAATTTATCAATCCTATCGACAAATTCAACAGTTTACAGCAGATGCAGCCCATGAATTACGAACGCCTTTAGCTGCAACAGGTGCAACCGTGGAATCAGCACTTTTAATGTCTCAAATAGACGAAGAAGAAGCACGGGATATTTTGCAAACTATACAGCGTCAAAATCAGCGACTAACTACTTTAGTTGTTGATTTATTAATGTTGGCACGTATGGATAGACAAGCCCAAAAGTTACAATATGAAAGTTGTTGTTTAACTGATATTGTTGGTGATTTAATTGAGGAATTTGAAGCGATCGCAATTGCCACAGGGGTAAAGCTGACATCTTTAATACAAGTGAATCAACCTCTGAATATTATAGGTAATTCTGACCAGCTTTATCGCTTATTTTCCAATTTAATTGTCAATGCAATTCAGTACACACCCAGAGGAGGGGAGGTAACGGTTTTCTTAGACCGCAACGACTATAATGCTGTAATTAAAGTTCAAGATACAGGCATTGGTATCCCGAAACACGAACTGACGCGGATTTTTGATCGTTTTTATCGAGTAAGTAGCGATCGCTCTCGTAATACTGGCGGTTCTGGATTAGGATTAGCTATTGTTCAAGCTATTGTTCAAGCACATCAAGGTAAATTAAATGTACAAAGCGAATTAGGTAAAGGCAGCACTTTTACAGTTCAATTACCTTTGGATGTTACACCCTTAAAGAGCGATCGCTTCACTCGACCATTTGTCAGGATTTGGTACAGGCGGCGTGGAACATAATCTCCTTTGCCACTTCAGTTCAACTCAGTATTATGACTGCTAATATGGTTTCCATTGTTTGATAACTCATGTTTTCTGTGAAGTAATCGCTCTCTGGGCTACACCCCACACCCCAAAAGCAGTAATATCATAGGTTAGCGCTTTTCTTAGTGCCATTCGGAGATGACCCTTATGGGTGAAGCTCTTGCTCGTTCGCCCTACAGCAGCCCTTCTCAAGACAGGAGACGCTACGCATAGCTTGCTTCTCCGTAGGGGTACACGCATCTTACGGCAGGTGTTTTGCGTTTTCTCGCTAACGCAATGCTTACAGCAGTTACTCTGAGTTGTAGCGATCGCCGTTGCTCCAACAGGGAGTACAATACTTCTTGATAACTCTGCATCAGGATATCAAAACATCCTTGACACAATACCTTTCTATGTCCAATTAATCTCTTTGGAACGAAAAGCTCTATCCCAATCGTTAGCAATCACCTCCATCATATTGATCATGCCTTCATAGCCAAAATATGGCTTGTCAACATAAGTTTCTCTGTTAGTGGGGCTAAATACATCAAAAGCAATTTTTATTCCCAATTCCTCTGCCATGTATTTTTCCCACGCCGAGCCAATCACAGCATCAACATCAAACTCTTCTAAAGTCTGTTTAACTTGATAGCCATCTGCTGAAAATGCCACGCGGGGAGCAAGACCAAGACTATCTAGTTCTCGCTCCAGAATTGCATGAGAATCAGGCATCGCCGAGCGAAATAATAAGACTTCTGGAATCATCTCCAATTCTTCAAAGAGCATTCTCACCAGTCCAATGCCAAGCGTCCCATCCGCAGATACAGCAATTCTACAGTTACGATATCGGGGAATAATCATCAATGCTCGTTTGCGAAGTGTATCTACAACCATTTCTTCGCCTTGTTTAATTAGCGGTTCCACTTTTTCTTCGATCTTAAAATGTGCCGCTAATGCCTTCAACCATCGAGTAGTGTTATTTACACCTACTGGTAAAGGTATATCATCAAGGATAAGGGGGATATTGTGCGTCTCTTGCATTTTCCGAGCAAACTTATACCCAACATCATGACTGAGAACAATATTGGCCGTTGCCTCACCAGCTAGCTCCAGTTCTTCAAATGAGGTATCATGAGAGAAGACAGTCTGTACTCTAATCCTCAAAGATTTTAAAATTTGCCTTACCCATTGCAAATCAGCCCACCAAGTAGGATTAAGATTTGCCTGTGGCGCAATGATATTTACAATCCTCGGCTTTCTGCCCCTTCTCTTAGTCTGCCTTTTTTTGATAAAAGGAAGTAAAGCCTCTAAACCCATCTCCAAGCCATCATAAGCATTGCCCCGAAACCCACCAGCCATTAAAGGAACGAGTTTGGCTTTGATATCTGGCTGAAGCTGATGGCATAATCCCGCAATATCTTCACCAATAATGTCCGCCGCGCAAGTACCAACGACAAACATCACCTTAGCATCAAAAGATTTATCCGCGTCTTTGATCATCCCTTTGAGTTTCTCAGACGCTCCCATCACAATGTCTGACTCAAAAAGACGAGTACAAGCTACTTTCCGCTTGGTGAAATCAACTTCATGAGCATCATACCCAGCTGCGACAGTAGACGCGCAACCCTGTGGAGACTGAATCACAATACTGACATCTTTAATCCCAGCAACCGTAGTTGCAATACCTTCAAGGGCGCAGCCTACGATTGGGTCTTTACTATGGTCACAATTATCAAAAGTTAGTCCAGCAGACATTTTTCCCTCCTATTTCTCTAAGGTTTGACTGTGGTAAAGGCATTTCACGCAACCTGTAGCGACTTTTGCCTCGACATTTCCGTGTTTTGTGCAGCCTGTAACGGCTTCTGTCTTCTCTGTAGCGACTTCTGCTTTGACGTTTCCGTGTTTCGCGCAGCCTGTAACAGCTTCCGTCTTCCCTGTAGCGACTTCTGCTTTGACGTTTCCGTGTTTCGCGCAGCCTGTAACAGCTTCCGTCTTCCCTGTAGCGACTTCTGCTTTGACGTTTCCGTGTTTCGCGTAGCCTGTAGCGACTTCTGCCTCGACGTTTCCGTGTTTCGCGCAGCTTGTAACGGCTTCCGCCTTGACATTTTTGGCTTAAGTCTTGCCCATATCAGATCAGGGCGAATCAGCGTCCAGTAATCTACGTAGGTTGGGTTAAGCAACGAAACCCAACAAACTCTTAGAAATGTTGGGTTTCACTTCGTTCCACCCAACCTACAATTTTCTGCGTCAGACAAATTCATACTTTTATTCAGCAAAGTCACATTTTATTTATTACTCGTTAAAACATTTTCCCCGCTTCTTTCCTGCTGCATATACGGTACAATCAGGCATATCTTGAGCTAATTTTCCGGTTAGTGATTGAGTAGATGCTAACCCGGAATCTTTAGGGAACACCATTTGCTTGGTTAAAGCACTCCGAGGTCTAAAGCCATATTGGAGTGCTGTTTTAATACACTTTGCGACCTTTAAGGCTCCGCGATAGCCAAATCTAGGACGATTTAAGATGGCATTTAAATCGACGACGGGAATATGGGGGAAACTCAAGGAAGAACCAAAATACACTACTGAGTCTGGATCAAGACCACCAATGAAATCCAGTAATTCATCTTCCGTTTGTTTCATGGACTCGTATTTACCAAAGGCCAGCGTCCCTTTCGTAATCAGGATTTCCGGGTCTAACCCTGTTTCCAACAAATAATCTACACTGGTTTCTCGTGCTTCTGTACTCCAGGGATGGAAGTTATAGATTACCACACGCATCCCAAAATCACGATCCAACATGTGAGCAAGGGATAAGCACTTGATAGCATCATGTCCTTCGATAATTGCTAACTTCCCTTCTATATAACTCTTAGCTGCTTCAAATTCAGTCTTGATGGCGGCATATTCCTTTTCCATCAAAGCAGCCGCCTGTTCTTCCATCCCTAAATATTTTGCCGCCCCTTCGAGCCATTTTTCTGTCGCAGTGATTCCGTATGGAAGGATAGTAGAATTTAACGGCGTACCGAACTTGTCTGACATGGCTTTGCCAATGGTATAGCCAAGATCCAAACATAAGGTACAGTTGACTGCTGCACTCGGTGCTTGCTTGAGTTCTTCCAGTGTACAATCGCCAGCAATGACGCTGTGAACCCTAGCTCCCATTCCTTTGATCAGTCGTTTCAGTTCTTTGACATCACCTTCTACTTCTGTCCTTTCCGGCCCCATCTTTGCGCCTACAATATTGACAGAATCCGCAAGTTGTGCTTTCCGTTCTGGAGTTGGCGGCTCCATAAAGTCTACAATTTGCCGAAATACGATATCAAATCCACTGCGATACTCCCCAGCGAATCCTTCGCAATGTATCGTCATGATTTCAGCATCGATTTCGCTGCGGGCTTTATTCACGACATCATCAACACAGTCGCCAATAATACCAGACGCACAACTAGTGGCAACAACGATCGCATCGGGATGATATTTTTCATCTACTTCTCGAATCGCGCCTTTTAATTCTTTTTCCCCTCCAAAAATTACCGCCTTCTCACTCATGTTCGTAGTCACCACTGGTTCATAAGGGGAACCACTATTGCGGCTATTAGTCAGCTTGTATGCCCGCTTAACTCCATAAGCACAGCCACTCGGCCCGTGAGAAATGACGATCGCATTTTTAATCCCACTTAAAATCTTCGTTGCAGTCCAAAATTTACAGGGGCGGGTATGACTACCTTGTAAAGTGGTCTTAATCTTACCCTCTTTTGCCAAGCGATAAAGTTCGCTCAGGTTTCCGTAAAATACGACATTCTGATCTATCATCATACTTCTCCAAATATTTCATCTTTTTTAAACGCAGAGGGTCGCTGAGGTTGGCGCAAAGGAACGCAAAGTTTTGAATAGAGGCTCCAGCACTCAAACTCTGCGCTCCTCTGCGTTTTACTCTGCGTTCCTACCCTGCGGGAAGGCGTTCGCGTAGCGTCTCGTAGAGAAGCGCCTATGCGTTGAAAATTCAATCTACCAGACGTTTAAGATCCATTCGCGATCATGCTTGTTCTCCATATCTGCAAACATGGCGTTGGCAATGTTATCAGCTAGCCATTCGGCTCCTTTATAGCCAATCACAGGATATTTCCACAAACCTGCACGGTCAAAGCTGGGGAAGCCTACCCGAACCATCGGAATTTTGTTGTCGATAGAAATATATCGACCCTTGGAATGACCGAGAATCAAGTCGATTTCGAGGGATTTATCTGTAATGCGGCGCTCCAATTCCCAGAGGTCTGCATTCCAGATAACTTCGATATCACAAGCTGCTTGCTTCTCCAACTCGGCAATTCTTGGGTCTTTGGTGCAGGCTTTGTTGTCGTCTCCCAACAACATCAGCACTGGCTCTAACTCAACTTCTAAGCAGAACTCTGCTAGACCAATTACTAAATCGGGATCTCCGTAAATAGCAACCTTCTTGTTGGCGAAGAACATGTGTGCGAGATCGGCGATCGCATCAATAGCTTTACCACGTTCTCTAACTAAAGATTCTGGTATTGCTTTGCCAGTCATTTTGCTGATATTTTGCAGCCAGATGTCAGTGTTTTTGATCCCAATTGGTGTTGGGCCAAGAATTGCAGGAACTTTGAACTTCTCTTGTAAGAATTCGGCTGCACTACCGCCTTCATATTTACATAAGGCAATAGTTCCCAACGCATTGGCAGAATCAGCAATTTCTTCGATGGTGGTATTCCCAAAGGCAAAACTTGTCTTATCGGGCATTGTGGGCGCATCGAAGGTTTCTGTATCCAGTAAAATGTTTCCTGGAACGTCCATCTCTTTTAAGATGCGCTTAACTTCTGTGACATCTCCAGGGTTAAGCCACCCAGTAATGATGTTCAACTTGCCAGTTGGTTCGCCTTTTTTTGCTAGGCTAGAAATAATTGCGTGTACGCCGACATTATAGCCAGTGACTTGAGAGCCTTTGTAACTGGGGGTATGTACAGGAACAAGAATAACCTTGCGATCGGGATAAGCCTCTTTTAAAAAGCCGTTGAGCTTGTTAATGGTTCCTTCGATATCGTCCCCAATTGTTTCAGTTGAACAAGTCGTAATAATTGGGATAATCCGTAAATTGGGATATCGTGCTACTAAGGTCTTTACGCCTTCCTCAATGCGTGGCTGTCCTCCCAGAACAGCGCTATTTTCATGGAGTGAAGAAGAAGCAATGTCAAAATTTTCCTTCAAATGCTGGGCAAACAGGAGACGAACGAACATACTACACCCCTGTCCTCCATGCACCAGGGGAATACAATCTTTGATTCCGATGGAAGCGTATTCAGCCCCAGCAGGCTGACAGGTAAATATAGGATTGATGATTCCCTTGCGTTCTTTCTGTTTTACAACTAAAGACATGCTCTTGACTCCTATGTGGTAAAAAATTGCGTGATTTTGTTTGGCGTTGCTGAACGAAGAGATGAAGTGTCTTTTCGAGCTTAAGAAAGTGGAGCGATGTCTGTGGCGATCGCTAACGCTAAGGAACTTCCAACAAATAAATTATCCAATCTTGTGGGGTGGGCATCTTGCCCGCCTTTGTCTACGGGCGGGCGAGACGCCCACCCCACAAGAAGTAGTTGAGTATTTTTTTATTTGGAAGTCGCTAACGCTGCATGCAACTAAGAAGTAAGCTACTCATAGCATCGATTACAGAAGAAAGGTAGAATTGAATTTCGTGAAAATCTTGAAAGCTAGATAAGATGCTTCTTAGGAATGCTTTTGGCGTAACCCGTCGGTGCGTTAGCTTGCCGTAGGCATCGCTCTCTACTCTGTAAGTCTCTACTCTGTAAGAAAATTTATGCACAAACACTAACAGGATGACAAGACTCTAATTCATACTCTAATTCAACAACGCCGTTCGTTTGTAGGACTTACGCAAAAACTCTCTCAAACTCTCTTCCCCCGTGGCCTCTGCGTCCCCTGTGGTTTGTTTTCCTTATCTTTGCGTAAGTCCTAGTTTGGTTGAATTACCGATCTAATTGCTTTAATAAAGCGAATAATGTAATTCACCATTCTTCGACTTGGTTATTACAATATCGATCAGCATTGCCTTAACAGCTTCCAGTACAGCCTTCTTTTGCGAGTTCTCCATGCTATTTAACCATGAAAACCTAATTTCCAGGTCAGCCGAAAGGATCTTCGCATCTGCATAAAAACCCCTGTCGATCAAGGTTTCTAGAACCACCTTTTCTCCAGTCAAGATTTGGGCGGCCATATTGAGAACACCATTGATGTTTTCTTCCCGATCCCATGCACGAGAGTGAAACTGCCACAAACAGCGTTCTTGAATTAATTTTGTGACTTCCGCAGCTCGCTCTTGAATGTATGACGCGATTTCCTTAGCTTGCACTTGAACCTGTGGTGCAACTTCCTTCGCTTGTGGTTGAACCTTTGGTGCAACTTCCTTAGCTTGGGGTTGAACCTGTGGTGCAACTTCCTTAGCTGGCTTTTGAACCTGTGGCGCAACTTCCTTAGCTGGCTGTTTAACCTGTGAAGTGGCTTCCTTAACTTGCTGTTGAACTAAAGAAAC
>NZ_JABXKI010000205.1 GCF_017115095.1 Nostoc sp. NMS4
CTGGTAGTAAGGATAGACAAACGTAAGCCTTACAATCTCACCTCAGACTAAAATATCGTGCCGCAAGCTCCAATTTCGTTAAGGCGAAAGATAGTAAGTGTACTTCTCAAAAAGTGCGATCGCATACCCGCGCACCGTAAGCGATCGCACTTCTAGGCAGCAACTGCACTGAAGAAAAAATTCAGCCGATTAAGCCATTGATGCCAGACATGAATTAGCCTTGCACGATCAAATTCAAAAATCTCTGCTTCTTCACCTGGCAAGGCTACGACAATGAGAGCATGGTTAATTTTGCAGTTAAAGAGGCGATCGCTATAATACCGATTTATCGCACCCCCATAAGCAGCTAGTTGTAAAGGCTTGTCATAAAGCTTATCAAATCTCAGTTTTGGTTCCTCGGCTGTAGTCCATTCAATTAAATACGGAACACCTTGGTAACAAGCAACCAAATCAACTTTCCCGGCGTAAAGTTCCTGATAGTTAGGCACAAGTTGTTCCACCAGTTGAATATCGCTAAGTTGGTTTAGCACAGATTGAACGCTATCCCAGTAAGGCTGAATCAGGCTGTTGTTAAGTTTGGGCGAGTAACCTTGCAGGTGTTCTTTAATCAACTGATGTAAAGCATTTCCTCGGCGGCGGCTGTTAGCAGCGATTCGATTTGCCTCTGCATCGCCAACTCTATTACGCCAAGAAGAAAGGGCGGCTAGAGACTTTGGTGGCTGTGTCGCTTTTAAAACTGTGGTGACAGCAGGAAGAAGAACGCCACCATTAGCTTGATAGTAGCATCGTCCGTTGATGTAGGTAGATTTCATAAGTGTTGTGAATGACTACATCAACTAGCTTCGAGGGTTGGTGTATAAGATTGAGTAGGGGTAAAGTTCTTGAAATGCGTGATTTTGGGTATTAGTTAGGTAGGATTTTCAATTTCAGTAGTTCAAGTAGACACAGGCTGTGTGGTTAGACTATGGCAATGAAATCTCTGCGAGTATCTCCAGAAAAGTTAGAAAAGGTAAAAAGAGCTTTTGAACGCACTGGATTAACGCAAAATGAATTTGCAAGCGAGGTGGATTTAAGCACTCGTCAGCCAATTGGAAACTTCCTGGCAGGAAAACCTGTTAAACATCAAGTTTTCAAGGAAATTTGTTTTAAGTTAGATATGGATTGGCAAGAAGTGGCGGTTTTAGGTAAAGACGCTAGACTTCAACCAGAGCTTCCAACTCCTGAATCAGAAATAATTCAAGAATATAACAATAGTTTTAATATCGATGATTTAGTGCAAGAAGTACGCCAAAAAATAAAGCCATTCATTCAGGAACTTTGTGGCACAATGAAAGTTCTTGATATGTCCCAGCCAATACCATTGAATGATATCTACACAGATGTCAACATTCTGGAGAACATAACAGGACGCAAACGTTTGAAGATTTCACAACTACTAGACAGCTTCGATTCAGAATCTCAAGATTGTGGACGGTTTGGACTAAGTAAAGTAATTGAAGAGCGAGTTCCAGGGCTGATAGCGGTTGAACGCTACTCCAAGCTGATGGTTTTGGGTAAGCCAGGAGCAGGAAAAACAACTTTTTTGAAAAATCTAGCTCTTCAGTGTATTAATGGTCAATTTACAACTGATACAGTTCCAATTTTTATCACACTTAATGAGTTTGCTGAAACTGCCAATCAGCCTGATCTGATATTATTCATTCAGTCTATATTTCATAATTGCAGTATAAATAGTTCTATAATTATTAAATTGCTGGAATCTGGCAAAGCGTTTATTTTTCTCGATGGCTTAGACGAGATTAGAGAAGAAGACATTCACCGAGTTTTAAGACAGGTTCAGAATTTTATTAACCACTATTTCACAAATTCTTTTGTTATTAGCTGCCGGATTTCAGCGATAGAATACACATTTCAAAATTTTACTGAAGTTGAAATAGCCAATTTTGACGAAAAGCAAATTTATGTATTTGTAAGAAAGTGGTTTCATCTAAAGAAATTAGATTTAGCTGATAAATTTATACAACAGATAGAACAGAATAAGCACATTAAAGTACTAGCTACAGATCCTTTAATGTTGACATTTCTATGTTTAGAGTTTCAAGATTCAGGTAACTTTCCTGCTGAACGAGCAGAGTTATACAAAAGGGCTACTCGTATACTTCTTAGACAATGGGATTCCACACGCATAATTGAGCGAGAACATATTTATAAAAAGCTATCTGTTCAAATAAAAGAGGATTTACTCAGCCAAATAGCATTGACTACATTTGACCGTAAGGATTACTTTATTAAGCAAAGAGAAATTGAAAGATATATTGCTGATTACATTCAGAATTTACCTAATACTCAAACTATGGCAGAAGAATTACAGATAGATAGTGAAGGTGTTTTGAAATCTATTGAGGCACAGCATGGATTATTGGTTGAAAGAGCTAGAGAAATTTACTCATTTTCCCACCTCACATTTCAAGAGTATTTTACAGCTAGAAAAATTATTATTAGTTCTAAACCATACTCTTTAGAAGATAATACTTTGAAAAATCTGGCGATAAAAATTACCGATAAACGCTGGAGAGAAGTATTTTTGCTAACTAGTGAGATGTTGCCAAGTACGGACTGCTTATTTTTATTAATGAAACAGCAGATTGATGTGCTTGCAACTAAAAATATAAAGTTACAACAAATTTTAAAATGGTTGAACCAAATATCATGCTTATTGACTGATTTTTATAAACCATCAGCAGCTCGAGCATTTTATCTAAGCCAGTCTCTTACTCTTGCCCGTGTTACTTCTCCTAACCCTAAATTACAAAGTGAAATAGGGTTTTGTATATACTTAGATCGTAGTATTCTTAATCTTAAATCTGTTAGCCTTATGCTTGATTGTCAACTTACATTTGATTTAGCTGCTACCTTATACTTTGGTTCTCCTCCTGGTCTGACTATTGAGCGTTCTATTGAGCGTGCTAATGCTTTTGAATTAAATGGATATTTGAAGCAATCATTAGATAAGCTTCAAGCAGAACTTCCTCACCCTACAATCGATAAAGCCGAATTTAAAATCTGGCATCAATTTAATATGAAAACTTGGTTTAATAGTTTTAATGACTTAATAATTAAACATCGAAATATTGGTCATAGTTGGCAGTTTGATGAAGAACTATGCAAACCTTTAGAACAGTATTATGATGCTAACGAATTATTAGTTAATTGTATGAAGAGTAATTGTAATGTATCTCCTGAAGTGCGATCGCACATCGAAGACACCCTACTCTTACCCATCGCTGAAATAGAAAAACGACGATTCAAAAATTAAATCGCCTTCTTCTTTGCGTAAGGTAAAAATCAAACAAAGGCGGGTGCGGGGGTTGAACCCGCTAATCCCCACAATGGTGGAGACATAACCGATAATCCTAAATTCTTCGTCCCCGAAAGGCAAGTTGCGAACAAGGATAACCCGCCATGAAGTATGAAGGATAAAGTTTTTCATCCTTTACCCTTCAGCAATATCTACAATTCACCCGTAGCCAGCATCTGAATGATCCGAGGCGTACCTGGGTCGAACCCTGCCAAATCCCAAGATAGCGAATCTTCAGGATCTACCAAAGTAATTTGGTAAGGTGTCAAGGTGACATACACCGCCTTGACGTTAGGATTTACCTTTTTGCGGTACTCCTTCAGCGCTTGACTTGGATGCTTATACCCAGCCCAACTTTCCGAGTCAGTCCAAAAGCAGACTACATCCGCTTTAAACTTATTCTTAATCATCCAGTCATAAGCTACCGATGCATCCGTTCCACCAAAGTTTTGATTGCTAGCTTTGCGAACCGCAGAACTAAAACTATCTTTGGCAGTGATACTTAATTCCCGGAATTCTGTAGCAAAGCCGCGAATCATGTAGTTTTTCTCCGCTTTTGCTGTCACCAGTGCCATTGTGGTGGCAATTTCACAGCAAGTCAGTCCCATATCTGCAACCAAGTTACCCATAGAACCAGAAACGTCTACGGCGTGCATAAACACTTTACCTGTGGGTTGCACAACATCAAAAGACAGTTCAACCGCCTTTTCTAAAATGTCTACAATCCGAGGAACTGTGTTCCAAGTTTTCTTACTGCGTCCTAATGTTCCACCAGATTTATAAGTTTTGAGTGCTTTCAAAACATCAATCGGATGGATGCGACCTTTACGCAGATGTTCTTTGTTGTTAAGAACTGCTTCCACTCGCTGCAAATTCGCACTTTCATCTGTTCGCAACACACCCAGTTCAGTTAAAGAACCCAGGTTACGCAGCATTGCACCTATTGGCATTTCTTGAAGTAGCAGCTGCCAAGCTTGCTTATCCATTTTGCCCACTGGTGCAGCCATTTCGTGGGTTAAGCGTCCTTGAGAAATAGCTTCATGGGTTTGGGTTGGATTCCGCTTCAGCCACTCATACCACCAAATCTGCGCCAACGCCTCTGAGGGAATATCTGCTGGTAATTCTTCCCAGCCTCTAACTACCCACTCAAATAGTTGACGGTGATTTTCTGTAGGCGGTTTGACATGGAATAACCGCAATGCATCGCGGTGGGAGAAGCCTTGACGCTGTTGATATTTCAACAGTTGATAAGCTAAACCCTTGACATCTTCCCTTGAGAGCCAAGTTTTACCAGCTTCCCGTACTACTTTGCCAAATCCCCGCAGAGATTTAGTGTAGTTCAACCATTCGTAAAAGTGGCTGCCAGTGCGGACAATTTGCGGGAAAATTTGACCAAACGCCTGTTTTGCTTGTGGTGCTTCACCCATTGATAGCAATACCAAAGCTAATATAGGCGCACTGTTATTGATGGCGCGTCCATCGCTAGCATAGAGAATTTCTTCTGCTACAAGGCCAGGATTTTCGGCAACAGCTTTTCTGACAACTGCCACAAAATCCTCAGTTAATTCCTGTTTACCAGCGTAGTAAGTGCTTTTTGCTGTGCCAACTAAAAGACAACGGCGCAGCATTTTCCAAATACCAGCATCAAACATCCAGCCGCCGGAACGTCCCTGAACCATTTCTGCTTCTCGTCCGGGGATAGGTTGATTTTGGGGTGTAGTTGTTTTCTTTTTAGTGAAAAAATTGTAATTCATCGCTTCATCTCCCGGCCCTTGCGGGCAAAAATGAAAGGTGGCAGAGCAGGATTTGAACCTGCGACATCCGGCTTAAAAGGCGATAACCCTAATTCGTCGGCCTTTTCAGGCAAGGTGTGAACAAGGATGTTTTTCGGCGCTCTACCAAACTGAGCTATCTGCCACATGAAATTTTGGATTTTGGATTTTGGATTTTAAATTTAATCTAAAATCTAAAATTATTTGGTGTAGCGGAGCAGGACTTGAACCTGCGACCTCTCGAACCCTAATCGATAACCCTAATTCGTCGGCCTTTGCAGGCAAGGGGTGAACAAGGATGTTTAGCGCTCTATCCACTGAGCTACCCGCCACATGAAAATTAAAAATTAAAAATTAAAAATTAAAAATTAAAATTTCAGGACTAGATTTGGTGTAGTGGAGCGGGATTTGAACCCGCGAATGCTCGTTTTTAACGATAACCCTCAATTCGTCGGCCTTTACAGGCAAGGGGTGAATAAGGATATTAAGCGCCTTACCACTTGGCTACCCACTACATGACAATTTAAAACTCAGCACTAAATTTGCTGTAGCGAAGTAGGATTTTTACCTACACCTCCAGAAGTTTGATCGAGGGTGTTTTTTATATGCGATAACCCTTGATATGTCGGCCCGTAAGGGCAAGGTGGGCGCTCTGCCATTTGAGCTATTCGCTACTGGTGAAAGCTAACTTCCTCATGAAAGTTGACTTGTATTATTAATGTAGTATATGTATTATCTGTTGTCAAGAGTCTGGGAAGCTAATTTAGAATTATTGCTTTGGAAAGAAAAGTCTGAGTGGTATAAG
Source organism: Nostoc sp. NMS4 (assembly GCF_017115095.1). Classification (GTDB taxonomy): domain Bacteria; phylum Cyanobacteriota; class Cyanobacteriia; order Cyanobacteriales; family Nostocaceae; genus Nostoc. The sequence continues at coordinate 5,936 of NZ_JABXKI010000205.1, forward strand.
GAAGCTGCCGATCGCAATTTTTGAGAGATATTATTTGAGATGTATTACGATCGCTCTCATCGCAACCCTGTTATTTTCTCTGGGAAAAACTTTTGTGCGTAGTTTACCGCCGTAGGCATCGCAGACCAATCTTATACGAGCAGAAAGCTAATAAGCCTATAACACCTACTGAATAAACCTTTTGCCGGCAATTTTGCCATAAGTTTGCCAAAAGATACAAAAAAGTGTCACAATTTTTGCCAAGATAGATCATATTATTTACTAAAATTCACTTGGCAAAAATCGGCATGAGTGAGAAACCCATAGAAGGTAACGGTAAGGCTTTTCTCGTTCTACTTTTGCCCATCTCGTTTTTGATTATTTTCCTAGTTGCCACTTGGAGAATTTTACTGGCGGTAATTGTGCTGGTAATTGGCTTCAAGATTTGGCAGGAATATCAATGGCAACAGTGGACTGTACGAGTTAACCCAATTTTTCATCAGTTGGTTCGAGAAAATCAGGGCAGACTTACGCCAATGGACTTGGCAATCAAGGGCAATTTTCCCGGAACAACGGCAAAACGCTACTTGGATACTAAAGCCTCAGAATTTGGCGCTAGTATAGTGAACTCTGAAGAGGCAGGGCAGCAGTCTTATTACTTTATAACTGCGAGCATTCTCGGCAATATTCTTGACAATAGTGAGCCAGTTAAAGGACTTCCGGCTCAACCAGTTACTAAAACTGCGCGATCGCTCCTAGCACCACCAACCCCACAGGAGGAACCCGAAACCGAATCACTCCCACAGCTAACCCATGAAGAAGCAAAACGATCGCTGGAAAAACAGTTAATTTTTGGCTCTCTAATTCAATCTGAACTTGCTAAACGGCTAAATGTCTATTCCAGCACGGTTTATAAACGGCGAAACGATCCAGAGTTTCCTGAGTGGAGTCGCAACAAAGACCCTGATGGTATTGCCTGGTCTTACTCGGAAAGAACTAAAGAGTTTTTCCCAGTGGAGGAAAAAGGTTAAATAATTCAAAATTCAAAATTCAAAATTAGAATTTTGGAATTTTTGTTTGTAAACCCACGGCTTCGTTGATGGAATTTAATCCGCTTTGTTCTAGCTTGGAAAGTAAACCAGCTAGAATTCGGCGTACCATCAGAGGACCTTCGTAAATCCAGCCTGTATAAACCTGGATCAAGCTAGCACCAGCAGTAATTTTTTCCCAAGCATCTTCAGCCGAAAAGATTCCACCAACGCCAATAATCGGGATTTGTCCTTGGGTTTGCTGCCAAATAAAACGAATTACCTCAGTGGAGCGATCGCGCAATGGTTCACCACTAATTCCGCCAGCTTCTTCCTGGGGTGATTTGCCTGTTTGGTCAATCACCTGGGTTTTCAGTCCATCACGGCTAATGGTGGTGTTAGTGGCGATAATTCCCGCCAGTTGGTAGGTTTTAGCAAGAGTTATAATGTCAGCGATCGCTGACCATGATAAATCTGGCGCTATCTTGACAAAAATTGGTTTTTGTGTATTATTTTCTTGTTGTAGTAATTCTAAAATAGCACTGAGCATAGAAGCATCTTGGAGCGATCGCAATCCGGGTGTATTGGGAGAAGAGACATTAACAACGAAATAGTCTCCCAAATCCTTGAGTAAACGAAAACTATCGAGATAATCCTGTGCGGCTGCTTCTAGGGGAGTTACCTTAGATTTACCCAAATTTATTCCTATGGGTATTGACCGAGTTAACTCATGCTTTTCTTGTTCCAAACGTGCCGCCATTACTGCTGCACCACTATTATTAAAGCCCATCCGATTCAGAGCAGCTTTATCCAACGCTAGGCGAAACAAACGGGGACGCGGATTTCCTGGCTGTGCGTGAAAAGTTACAGTTCCTAGTTCTGCAAAGCCAAAACCCAAGTTAGGCCAAATGCCAGCAGCGACTCCATCCTTGTCGAAGCCAGCTGCTAACCCTACGGGATTTGGAAAGTTTAGCCCAAACAAATTTTGTTCTAGGCGTGAATCGTACAAGCACAACGATTTTTGTAGGCGGTGGTTTATCCAACTAGCAGGAGGATTAGTACCTGTTTCTGATAGCCAATTAAAACTGCGAATCGTCTGCTGTTGTAACCACTCTGGGTCTGCTTTTACTAGATTGAACAACAGTGGACGAATGGCAACTTGATAAATATCCATTAGTTTTTATAAAGAATAACTCAGAAATCAGAAGTCAGAACTCACTCCGTAATTCTGTACGAGTGGGTAATGAGTATAAGTCAAAACCTTACCCAGCAGCAAAATCAGGATGATTACAGTTCAGGTAGAACAGGAAGTAACTCAGCAGGATCGGATGACCGTCATCCAAATGATTCGCCAGTTCAATCAAGATTTTTTTCCGTTGTCGGAGTGGCAATCCATAGCAGTTTTTGCACGAGATGAATCAGGCTTGATTGTTGGTGGAGTTCTGGGTGAAATCGGTTGCGATTGGCTTTATATCAGAGTCCTAGTTGTTCAAGAAGACTTACGCGGCAAAGGGATTGGCAGCAACATCCTTAAAACTGCTGAAAAAGAAGGTCAAAAGCAAAACTGTGTAGGGGTTCATCTTGAGACATTAGAGTTTCAAGCTAAGGAATTTTATGAATCTCAAGGTTACACTGTATTTGCTCTTCAAGAAAATTACCCACTTGGGCATAAAAGATACTTCATGCAAAAGTTATTTAACGAGATCGCTACACCCAATTATTTATCTCGGTGTCAGTGAGCGATCGCTCCAGTTTGATATATTCATTCTTGGTAGCCTGTAAAATATGTTTCATCCTCAATGGCTCATTGGCACCTGCGGCAATAAAAGCTGCATTTAAAGCTATATTACGGATATTCCCCCCTGTGACACTCAGTTGAGCTAGCTTGGCGAAGTCTAGCCCTTCAGTCGGGGCTTGACTAGGAAAAACACGCTGCCAAATCTCTGCTCTTTGCTTTGCATCAGGAAATGGGAATTGCACAACAAACCGGAGGCGGCGCAAGAAAGCTTGGTCGATTGAACTTTTCAAGTTAGTAGTTAAAATCGCCAAACCATGATAAGATTCGATTCGCTGCAATAAGTAACTAACTTCCATATTTGCATAGCGATCGTGACTGTCTTTTACCTCCGATCGCTTGCCAAACAGAGCATCTGCTTCATCAAATAATAAAATAACGCCACCGGTTTCTGCTGCATCGAATACTCGTCGCAAATTCTTCTCTGTCTCGCCAATATATTTATTTACAATTGAACTTAAATCGATGCGATAAAGGTCTAATTGCAACTCTTTGGCTAACAACTCTGCTGCTGTCGTCTTACCTGTGCCGCTAGCCCCTGAAAATAAGGCACTGATCCCCAGTCCCCGCCCACTTTTGCTGCCAAATCCCCAACTCTTATACACCTTCGTTCGTTGTGCTACATGAGCGACAATTTCGTGCAAAATTCGCTGCTCTTTCTCTGGTAATACAAAGTCGTTCCAACTGGCAGATGGCTCGATTCGTTGAGCTAACTCATCTAGACGCGGACGTGCTTGGTTGCGGCAAATATCCCAGAGGTAGAAATGAGGAGATGGGGAAACTAGACTCTCCTGTGTTTCTTTGTCCCTTTGCTCCTCTACTTTTTTTACTAGGCTTTTTACTCTCAAAGAAGCAGTCTGAATGTCTGTAGGACTGAGACTGAAATGGGATACTAAAGTTTCTACGTGTCCTTGAAAGTTGGGTGCGATATTGCCCAAAGCATTTTGCCAAATTAACTGCTGTTCCTCTGAGGTGGGTTGATGTACATCAAAGGTAATTAAGGGACGCTGCCTTTGACGGCGACGATCGCGGCTGGTAATAATTAAAGGGCAATGAATGCTTTCGATGAAACGAGCGATCGCACTATTCCGGTTAGCTTCCATTATTTCTAATTCATCACAATCTAGCAGAAGCACGCGATTGCTTAACATCCATTCCCGCTCACACAGACATTTAATTAGATTCAGTTGGTTAGTATCGGTAACAATTGATTCTGCGGAGATCGCGTATAAATTTAATCCTAAAGAGGTACAAGCAGTAAAGGCGATCGCTGATTTACTCGCCATTTCTGTTCCACATAATTGCAAAACTGGCAACATTTCTGTCTCATCTGATGCTTGCAACCAAATATCTGCCAACTGCTTTGCTATTTCTTGATGAGACAATCCCAAATAATTCGCCTCTGGCATCGGTAATTCAATCTCCGCCAATCGCTCATCCAAATGTTGTACTCCCATCAGATGATGCAATATCCGTTCATCAATCCGCAATGGACTAGTAGTGAGAGTATTACCTGCTCCAACTTCAATTAGTCGCCATCGACGTAGCGAAGCGTTAGGCATCAGCGCACTCCAATGCGATTCTGGTAACACTTCTAAAGCCAAACTAAAAGTAGGATGATTTTGCTGAGGATTGCCTTGAAACTTAGCAAATAGCAACGACCAATTCCGATCTAATTCGGCTCCTGCACACAATAATAATATATCCTGTTCAAATGGCGATAAGTCAAAAATATTGGTTAACTGTTCTAATGCCGATGCTGTTTCGTTAGCAATGTCGGTAGGGTAAAAATTCTCTTCATCGTCTTGAAAGTTCTCAGACTTGTAAGCTCGTTCTCTAATTTCTTCCCATCTCTGCACATTCTCTTCGTCAACAGTATCTTCCGCCCGATCGATATTACTTTTTAAGAAGTATTCTACGCGAGCGATCGCTCTCATTAGATAAAGCTGATTAGTCTGAAACCAATTTTTCGTTATTTTCGGGATTGATAAATCAGTATACATAAATTTTCGTTGCTATTTTTTTGGAGCGATCGCATAATTCCTTCAGATTTATATAGAGATTTTCTCCATCATAAATTTTGGCGGCACAACTCCATAATGTACTAGTAATTGCTGGGATATAACACTGGGATCGTCAAAAACTTCCATTGATAACTTTTGAGCCATCTTGTCTTGTGAACAAGTTTTTATTTAGGAAAATGGTTATATCAAACGCACGATAATATATATATATTAATGAAAGATTATCCTTTGGTTACTAAGGAATTAAATTCAGAATGCTTGCATTGACCGCAGTCGAAATGATGAAGGCGGAAGTTCAGATGTCTCTGCTGTAGGCTACGGTGTACACACAAGTCTGAAATAGCTGAAAAACCCAAGGTTTTACCCCACCCTAACCCTCCCCGATGCATTGGGGAGGGAACTAGATTTCTTTTTTCCCCCCAATGCATCGGGGGGATTAAGGGGGGTAATTCTACTTGTGTATACACCCTAGCTGCTGTATGAGGGAAGGTAAGTCCTAATCTTGGGCGAAAGTCTAAGTTTAGCCACTCCCCCGTGATTACAGAAGCTCCTAGTTCAGCTTTATAGCTACTAGGAGTAGTTCACAAACATATCCTCATAGCTGTGGCAATATTACTCAGGGTGCTTTTCTGGGCATCTTATATATTACAAGTTATGTTAACCAATAAATCAGATGGGGCAGCCACAGCCACAAAAACCTATAGCCGCCGAACAGCAGATCCTCTCTTTAGGGCGCGTCCTCCAAAGCCTCAGAGAAGAAGATGATGTTGACGTTCTGATTGAAACTACTATTTCTTATCTCAAAGAACAGTTTGACTACAAACTGATTTGGATTGCTCTTTACGATCGCCTGAATCACATATTATTTGGCAAAGGAGGCATCACACCAGATCGGGATATGAGCTTTTTACACCAAAGGGTTGTCCTCAGTCCTGGGGATTTATTAGAGCAAGTAGTAATTGAACAACATCCTTTGGGCGTTGCTGATTTGCAAACTGAAATCCGCGCCGCCGAATGGCGAAAAATTGCCGAAAAATTCCACATCCAAGGAACGATTATTTTACCAATTCGCTACAAAGACCGTTGCTTGGGCTTGCTGTTATTGGGTTCGGAACGCTGGGGCTATCTATTGACAGGAGAAACAAAAGCACGTTTGATGATGGTTTTAGGTGAACTGGGGGCAGTGCTTTATCAAAATGAGACACACAAGCAGCAAAAGCAAACCAGGCGAAGTGACGAGCCATTATTAGAATTGCTAGGAAATTTACGCACCCTCAGTAACCTGAATCAAAGACTTGAAGCAGCAGTGCAAGCGACTCATAAATTTGTCTCCCCCAACCGGACAAATGTTTACTGGTTTGAGCGGGAAGGGCGCTACTTTTGGTGTCGAATGAGCAATCAGCTGGTGAAAATGGATCGCAATTCTACCAGTCAGCAAGCAGCCGGAATGACTGTACAGGAGTTGAGCGATTTTTATTATGCTTTGGCAGTTAACGAAATAGTCTCGATTGGTGATGCCCGCAGTTCTTTAAATAGTCATTTTACAGCGAAATTGCTGCAACGGCTGAAGGTGCGATCGCTCCTAGCAGCTCCAATTATCTGGCAAAAAAACTTAGTCGGTTTTCTGGCGGTGGAAAGCAATGAACCTCGCATCTGGACGGACACAGACAGAAATTTCGTCCAGGGTGTTGCTGGTTTAATTTCTCTGGTTGTACCGACCGAAAGCATGGAAAGCACTATCAAACAGATTCAAGAGGATGCTCAACTGACTAGCCAAGTTGCCCAAGGTATCTATAGCGAACATGACCTTCAGATAACTTTACATAGTTGTGCTAAAAGAGTTTTAGCTCGATTAGGTGCTACCCGCTTTTTGCTGTTGCAGTATGACTCTGAGCAGAAGAATTATCAATTTACTTACCAAAGTCAGCCTCATAATCGCCGACCGTTGACATTTACCCTTCATGCTCTCAAAGAATTAGATGGGCAGCTTTTGCAAAGTTCAACTCAAGCGCTGGAAATTGAGAATTTAGATGAAGATTTACGCTTTTTTAACTGGCGGCCATCGTTATTAGAGAATAATGTGCGATCGCTACTTGTTTGTAAATGCACTCATGAACACATACCAGCAGCACTTTTGGTGATTACTCATGAAACCTATCGTTCTTGGACAACCCTAGAAAAAGAATTACTCTGGGCTGTCAGCCAACAAATTGGTGTAATTGTTCGTCAGTGGCAATTACATAATCGTACCACCCAGCAGCAAAAAACTTCCCAGGCATTTGAGCAATGTTTACGCATACTGACACAATCCCAGAACAGCATTGAGGTCGAAAAAAAGCATTTAGAACATACAGCGCTGGAACAAATAGCATCAATTTTGGGTTGTCCACTAGCACTAATGCTATCTTGGACACCTGGCGAAAGTTGGGCAGAAATTATCCCTGGAGTAATTGATAATAGCCAATTTGGGATTTTTTCTGATGCATTTATTTCTATCCAGACTGAAGCCTTAATTCAGTGGGCACTTGCTACAGAGACTTACCTGACTTTGAAGGTGGATAATTTACCTCCAGAAACCCGGAAATGGTTGAATATTCCAGATAAAAGTCAAATTTTGGTAATGGCATTACGTACAAATGCTGATTATGAAGCTACAGGTGTAGTGTTGCTTGTAGACTATCAAGAGCGTCGCTGGTCAGAACAAAACCTCAGTGCGATCGCAACTCTGATTTCTCAATTAGCTTGGTGGCGTCGCCAAAAGCAAATTACCCGACTTTTAGAATCCACAACAGAGGAATTACGACAACTCAACTGGTACAAACATCGTCGTCTAGAAGAAATTCAAAGAATAACGGCGCACTCCCTGAAACAAATACACGATTTAGGCATTCCTGCTAATGAACTGACTCAGATGCGCTACCAGCTATTGCTCAGACAATTAGACCATACAGCCACCTCCATGAGTGGAATGCTAAAACTCGAACACTGGCAGCTACATATTAGTTGGGAAACTATGCCCATAGCCAGTTTACTGAAGCGATCGCTCGAACGGATCGAAAATCAACTTAAACAACAAAAGCTCTGGATTGGTGTACATGGTTTGGGACAACCAATTGACGAGCCAGAAGCGCCCAAGAATTCTTCATTAGTTAGAGGCGTTCCTAGCTCCAGCGCTCAATCTGCAATGGCGATCGCTGGTGATATTGTCAAAATTGAATTAGTAATCCATGAATTATTGGTTACTGCCTGTAACCGTTCTCAAACTGGCAGCAGAATTGATATTTGGTGTCGCCGTTTAGATCCGTCAAAACCCTCAGATACAAAGCATTCTTCTACAACTGGAGGGTCTGAACATCAGACCTCGCTAGAATTATCGATCACATATAACGGTGCGATCGAACCACAGCTACTTACGGAACTACATAATAATACACCCAAAGATGTGCTTGCTCCCTCCAACCTCGACCAACCACCAGCTTTACATCTGGTGATTTGCCAAAACCTCGTACAGGAACTAGGAGGAGAGTTGAATTTTTATCAATTACCCGATAATCGAGTAGTCAGTCGCTTGTTGCTGCCGTTAGCTATTCATGATTCTTAGTGCAGCTTTGCGTGCTTGCTATCAACATCACTGATTTCAACTCCTGCCTACCTGAATCCTTACGTAAATACCAATAAAAAAACTCTCCGTTTCACTCAAACTTTACAACAAACTAGTGGATGCACGGGTAGTATAAGTATGTAATTAATTATCTGCTGCCCATGATTCATGACTAAATCACTGATACGGTTATTACGTAATTAATGGTGCAGTAACGGTAAATAAATATTCGTTCTTGGATAGAAGATTTCTTCTGGATAAGACAAAATCGGCTTGGAAATTGCCCAAGTTGTCCATCCTGCTTACTTATATTTTACTCCCACTTACTAGTAAATGGGTCAGTAAGCATGGCAAATTTACAACATTATCAAAAACAAAGGAAAATTAGAAACTTGTATGAAATACTACATTAAATTTGCAATGCGTTTTTTGGTACTAGCTACTCCAGCGATCGCTAGTTCGATATTGGCTACTTTACCGAGCCAAGCTGCTACCTTTGCATCTTCTGAGTCAAGATTCAACATCAACAACTTTAGTAGCAACCCTTTAAGTGTTGACTCTCTGACTAATACTGTGACTGAAACTATTGGCACACGTGGTAAAGTAACTGCTAAAGCTAATGCTGAAGCTCAGTTTAATCCCGATACAAAAAACTCTGCGTCCAATTGGTCTTTCAGCCAAGCTGAAGGTCAGGGTTATGGCTATACAGGGACGGCGAACAGCTTTGCGGCGATTATCGGTTATAACTTTGCAGTAGACAAAGAGTTTTCTTTTGATTTCAGTGGCTTATTTAAACTTAAAACATCCATTGATGATGGATTAACTGAACGTGCAAATGCTTCTGGAGAGTTGTCATATCAGTTATTCGATAGCGACAGTGGCGCTCTTTTGGACTCTTTCAATATTTATGGAAATTTATCAACTCTAGGTAACAATGATGCTTTTGTTGTTAAACCCAGTAGTAGCATAACTCTTGATTTAAATCAGAATTCTATTGACAAATCCTTTGGCGGCAAAAAGGAATATGCTTCGACTAGCTTTAAGGGTAAATATTCCCGCACTTTTGATAAGTCAACTCATTTAACCTTAGTAGAATTCAAAAAGAATCAGGTGAACGTCTATACTGTCCCTGAACCCTCAACAATTCTAGGTTCGCTGTTAAGTTGCAGTGTCCTTGGTGCTGTCTCAATCCGCAAGCGTAAAAGAGCTTCTTCGACTGCGTTGCTAGGTTAATAAAGGACAAACACCCCATAAGTCTGCAATATCAGGCTTCATAACTCCTTACTTCTGGAAATAGCTTTCCATACTATTCACAGTAATTGTCCATGAATTTTATAGTTTCAGCAGGTTCTCTTTCCTCAAATAGACTCCAGCAAAGAGTTTAAGACACTTTAGTTAGCTATTATTCTCTGGCGAGAGTAAATAAAAGCGCTAAAAGGGAAGCAGGACTTACCGCACTGAGATCCCCCAACCCCCTTAAAAAGGGGGCTTTAGAAGTTCCCCCCTTTTTAAGGCTACGGTGTATACATAAGTCTGAAATAGCTTACTCACCTGGTTTTTTGCGTCAGTTTTACCCCACCCTAACCCTCCCCTTGCAAAGGGGAGGGAACTAGATTTCTTATTTCCCCCCAATATATCGGGGGGATTAAGGGGGGTAATTCGACTTGTGTATATACGGTAGCCTTTTTAAGGGGGGCTAGGGGGGATCTAGGTTGCGTAAGTCCTAAAAAGGATACTAAGATTCAAAGCCTCTCTCTTTTTTTAGGAGAGAGGCTAAAAACATTTCTAAAGATAGATTGACAATATATTTGTTCGTCGAAAGTATCGTCGCTTTGTTGCAAACTGGTTATAATTATTTTCCATCTCTCTGAGAAATTAAACTCTCCTCTAGACAGCATTTATATGGGACGTGTTCGTTCTAAATCTGACCTACCAACAAAAATCTGTCCGGTATGTCAACGTCCTTTCACATGGCGTAAAAAGTGGCAAGATTGCTGGGACGATGTGAAATACTGCTCAGAACGTTGTCGTCGTCGCCGTTCTGAAGCTCAAAATGAAGCCAACCGCAATACAGACGCAAATAGCGCAAGAGATTAATGGAGTTACAGGTGCAACCTAAATTAATTATTCATGGCGGGGCTGGTAGTTCTCTCCACGGTAAAGGAGGATTAGAGGCGGTGCGCCGATCGCTCCATACAGTAATAGAAGAAGTCTATTCTCTACTATTGTCAGGAGCAACCGCTTCTGAGGCAGTGGTGCAGGGTTGCCTAATGCTCGAAGACAACCCCCGTTTTAATGCTGGTACTGGTTCAGTATTGCAATCTGATGGGCAAATCCGCATGAGTGCTTCCCTAATGGATGGTGCATCAGGGCGGTTTAGTGGTGTGATTAATATCTCGCGGGTGAAAAATCCTATTGATTTAGCACAATTTTTACAAAGCTCACCAGACCGAGTGTTATCAGATTTCGGTTCGGCTGAGTTGGCGCGGGAAATGCAAATTCCCAGCTATAACGCTTTAACTGATTTGCGGTTACAAGAGTGGATACAAGAGCGCCAGGATAATTTTAAAAGTACAATGGCTGGTGTGGTAGCAGAACCCGAACTCCTAGAAACCAGCAATGCCGGACGCGGTACCATCGGTGTAGTAGCTTTAGATGCATCTGGTAAGTTAGCTGCTGGCACTTCCACCGGGGGTAAAGGCTTTGAACGGATTGGCAGGGTGAGTGATTCGGCGATGCCAGCAGGTAATTATGCAACTAGTCATGCTGGTGTAAGCTGTACTGGGATTGGGGAAGATATTATTGATGAGTGTTTAGCGGCACGGATTGTAGTACGTGTAACTGATGGAATGTCCCTGAAGGATGCTATGCAGCGATCGCTTGGGGAAGCGCACCAGAATAAACGAGATTTAGGAGCGATCGCCTTAGATATCAGTGGAGCGATCGCTTGGGGAAAAACTAGCGAAATCTTACTCGCTGCCTACCATGACGGCGAAAAAATTGGCGATACTTTGGAATGGAATGATAGTGAATTGATTGGCTATTGTTGAATAAATTCTAGCGCCTGAGTTAAGATTTCTTGCCAGTCAACCATTGCGGCTAATTCTTGGGCTTCATAACGCCCCTCAAAAGCTTCTAGCGCCGCTCTTTTCAGTGCCACCTGATATCCTTGTTCCAGAATATCGATTAATTCTGCTTGATTCAAGTAAAAGCCACCGGATTTGCGGCGCTTGTTTATTTTGTTGATTTCCCGCACTGTATTTTCTATTGAAACATCCCAAGAGCGAGTAGAACGTTTTTCAGCCTTTTGTTTAATTAAATGGATGAGCAGAATTACACCATAACTATCAATTTTATTGATTTTGTCACTGAGGCTCATTTCTTCTAACTCATCCACCAACAGCAGCGCCTCATGGATTTTGCCTTGTTCTAGAAGTTGCCTAAGTTCTAGCAGTTCTTCCATCTTCTGTAATTAGTCGGTCTTGGACTTCAGAAGGGTCAGCTGTCTCAAAAAATAATTCTAATGCCTCAACTAAATTACTGCGTGCTTCTTCGATGGTGTCACCTTGGCTAGCAATATCTAATTCTGGACAAAGCGATACATAGCCCTTTTCCTCACGCTCAATAATTGCGGTAAGTTGTTTTGTTTTCCTCATCTTTTACCTCTAGTTGAATCAGCTAATCTGATGATTGAATTATCGCTTTATTCGCTCTTCTTGCGCCAAGCTGGTTTCACCACCTGACGACTACGGGCAATTACCAAAGAATTATCAGGTACATCTTCTGTCACAGTAGAACCAGCTGCAATGTAGACATCATCTCCCAAGGTGAGGGGAGCCACTAAAACGCTATTGGCACCAGTCTTTGTGCGATCGCCTATTTTGGTGCGATGTTTCTTCACGCCGTCATAATTGGCAGTAATTGTACCAGCACCAATATTCACCTGATTGCCGACAACTGTATCACCTATATATGATAAATGTGCAGCATTGGTGCGATCGCCTAATTGCGTATTTTTCAATTCCACAAAATTCCCTACACGGCAACCAGCACCCACCTGTACCTGACCGCGCAAATGAGTATAAGGGCCAATTCGACTTCCGGCCTGCACGGTGCTATTTATAACTACTGAATATTGCACTGTGACGTTTTCACTTAATTGACTATTTTCAATTAAACTCCCCGGCCCAATGTGACTTCCTGTTTTAATGACCGTATTTCCCCGCAGGTGAGTTTGGGGTTCAATAATTATGTCCGGCTGCAATTCCACAGTTTCATCGATGGTGATGCTTGTAGGGTCGATGAGGGTGACACCCGCTAACATCCATTTTTCCTTGACTCGTTTTTGCAAAATTTCGGATGCTGTTGCCAGTTGCACGCGATCGTTGATACCGAGAATTTCTTGGTAATCTTTTACATCCACTGCCATTACTTGTCCCACCTGAGTCACAGCATCGGTAAGATAGTATTCTTTTTGGGCATTGTTTGGCTTTAGGTGGGGAAGCACCTTTGCCAAATCTGGCCAGCGAAAGCAGTAAACTCCAGCGTTAATTCGCTGATTTTGTCTTTGGGCAGCTGTACAATCCTTGTGTTCGACCATTTGCTGCACAATATTTTCATCGTTACAAAAAACTCGCCCGTAGCCCGTGGGGTCGGGTAGGTGCGAGGTAAGAATAGTGGCGGCGTTTTGATTTTGGACATGAGTTTGTAACATCTGCTTGAGAGTTTCGCTGCGTATTAACGGTAAATCGCCGTTAAGTACCAGCAAATCTCCAGCGTAGTCTTCCAAGTGAGGAAGTAATTGCTGGATTGCATGACCTGTCCCCAATTGCACAGTCTGTTCGACAAACTCCAAATTGGGAATCGAATGCATGGCGGCTTGCACTTCCTCGGATTGATATCCGACAATCACGATTCGCTGTGAAGGCGAAAGTGGTTCTACACTTTCGAGAACTCTCTCTACTAGCGATCGCCCACCCAAAGAATGTAAAACCTTGGGTAAGCGTGATTTCATCCGTGTGCCGCGTCCTGCTGCTAGAATTGCTACGACTACCATAATTAGCTATCAGCTATCAGTGAAATTGTGATTAATGCTGTTGGTACTTTAAAATACAGCTTCAAATCATACCAGCTAACCATAGAAGACTGAAAATATCAAAGGAGTCACGTCGCCTAGCTCCGAATTCAAAATTCAAAATTCAAAATTCAAAATTAATGAAGCTAAAAATCATTACTCCCTACTCCCCACTCCTCTCTTTTTCCTGACAACAGCGAATAAACTCTGCAAACTGCTGCATTAGTTTGGGATTACGCCAACCAGAATCAGTTTCTTCTTGCATCACTAAAAGTGCTTCTGCGGAAGTATAAGCTCTTTTGTAAGGTCGTTCACTGGTTAGGGCATCATAAATATCAATTAACTGAAACACTTGCGCCAAGTAGGGAATATCATCTCCCTTAAGTCCATCGGGGTAGCCTGTGCCATTCCAGCGTTCGTGGTGATGACGAATAATCGGAATTACACCGCGCATACTGCGTAGTGGCTGGCAGATTTTTTCTCCAATCAAAACGTGCTGCTGCATAAGCTGCCAATCTTCGGGGGTGAGTTCGCCTTTTTTCAGCAACACCGCATCGGGAATACCCACTTTACCTATATCATGGAGATAACCACCCCACATCAAATCTCGAATTTTATAGCGTGAGAGGCTGAGGTATTCACCAAAAACTTGTCCGAGTTTTACTAGACGTTCGCAATGGTTGCCTGTATTCGGATCGCGACTTTCGATAGACATGGCAATGGAAAACAATGCTTGTTCGGTATGGTCTAAATCTTCGTTTAGACGCTTCTGCCGCACCAAGGACTTTACACGCGCCGCCAATTCCACCCGATCGAAGGGTTTAGTGAGAAAATCATCTGCCCCGACTTCAATTCCCCGAATGCGCGATCGCCTGTCATTTAACGCTGTAATAAAAATTACTGGGATTAGCCTAGTCTGTTCATCCTGTTTAAGCAATTGGCAAACTTCAAATCCATCCATTCCTGGCATCATCACATCCAGCAAAATCAAATCTGGTTGTTTTTGAGTTACCAATTCGACAACAATCGAACCACTATCCGCCTCAATCACCTCGTATCCATCCATCCCCAAAAGGGCAACAGCAGTCATCCGACTGGCGGCATGATCGTCAACGACTAAAACCTTCGGCGGATCTAAATCAAAACCATTCACTTTAGAACCTTCGCATTGTAGTGTTCTAGAGACCAATAAATCATCACCACAATTAACATCGGATTTTATCCAAGAAGAGATTGCTTGCCTTTCTTCAAGGATAAGGTCTTCTTGAGAGAAGGCTAAAGAATAGCTCTCCGCATTTTGCGATCCTACGGCATGATTTGAACCGATACTCTTCACTATGCTAATGGGGTTTGACCCATTAACAATTTTTTCTGTAAAGCCGGTATGGTTGGATTTCCATTGAATCACAAAGCCACTCCAAGTTTTTGTACAAGTTAACAGTGTTAGATTTCAAAAACAAATTTAATATTCGACTGTATCTGAGCCAGAGTTTCGACATGGATTATCCATGATGTCAAGCTGCCGATTTGAATTTTTCGCAGTCTGTATCTTTTATGTTACGAACAATGTGTATCTTATTGTCAAATTTTTTGCTTCTAATTCCAGTATGATAAATTCTAACAAATGTTAAATCGGGTTTTTTACGGAGATTTTTTAATCTAGCTGGGTCAAAAAGCGTTATAAATCAGTGCTTTATCTCGAAATATCGGTTTTTAAGTTTCAAGTGTTTATAGTAATTACTGTAATCATTTGATATAAATGTTTTTACTTAGTTACTCGGTTATAGCAATATGCAAGTACTGTTAAGGTGTATGTGATATTAAACACTAACATATAAATAAGCTATTTGGCTCGTAAAAACTCGATTATATTACAATAAAACTACAAACTAGTTCCGATAAAATCCCTGCCTTGTGTTCCCAATAGCCACCTTTTTCGCCAATGAGAGGCAGGTTCTAGGCAAGAGGTTTGTTGCTCTTGTTCTCGCCGCATAACTATAACTTCGGTTGAATCGCTCAATTGAGGATCTCGATAGGGAATAGCAGCACGAGTTAGCAAGTGTTCTTTTTCAACTTCTGAGAGGGTAGAGCAATCTTTAGATTCAGCACTCCTAGAATGTGTAGCCACAGTACCAGGCGATCGCCTTCCTACGGGTGGGGTAGAAGATATCATCAAGCCAGCAGACAAAAGTGCTGTGCGTACAGCAGCAGCACAAGAATAGGTGGCTAATAAACCATCTGGATGTAAACACAATGACAGCTGTTTAATAAATTCAATAGTCCATAATTGAGGACACTGTGGTGGTGAAAAGGGATCGAGGAAAATTGCATCTGCCAAGAAACCCGACTGACGTACTAGTGCGATCGTAGTTCTAGCATCACCAATAAGTAGCTTCGCTTTCAGGCAAGGTGTTTGTACTTGATGCTCAAAAGCTAGAGGTTTCAAAATTTCAATATAGTTACAGTTCCAATTGTCGAACAAATGATGAGCGATCGCTGCTTGTGGCACTGCTGGATTCAGTTCTAAACCGATTACTTCAACACAACAACTAGGATTTACGTCCCAAATTCTTTGCAAAGCAGCAGCTGTGTTATATCCTAGACCATAACAAACATCTAATAGTCGCAAGGCTGGTTTTTGCGCTGCTGTAGCCAGTTGGGTAGGTTCCACAAACTTGCAAAAACTCTCCTGCGTAGCTCCATAATGGCTGTGAAAGGATTCACCAAACTCTTGAGAGACAAAGGTGAAAGAACCATCTGCTGTTAACTTAGGTGTAAAATTTTCTAAGTCTGACATCTTAATAAAAAAATTAAATAATGACCAATGCCCAATCCCCAATTTGTTGTTTCGCCAGCTTGGTTGTTTGAACATCTAGAAGATCCGCAAGTTGTTATTGTGGATTGTCGCTTTTCTTTAGCCGATCCACAACTAGGAAAACAACAGTACCAGACAAGTCATATAGAAGGATCATATTACCTAGATTTGAATCAGGATCTTTCCAGTCCGGTGGGTAAGCATGGCGGGAGACATCCTTTACCTAACCCTAATGATATAGCTAACAAATTGGCAGCAATTGGGGTAAATTACCAAAAAAGTTTAGTTGTAGCTTATGATGATTCGCGCTTTGCCTTTGCAGCTCGTCTATGGTGGCTGTTGCGCTATTTAGGACATGAGCAAGTAGCAGTACTAGATGGCGGCTTGGCTGGATGGCAAAAAGCTGGGTATTCTGTTACAAATATTATTCCTCCCCCCCGGATGGGTACGTTTGTCGCTCAAGTACAAACAGAAAAAGTGGTAGATATTACAGCAGTGAAAAGCCGGAAAGATAGCCAGGAGGTAGCATTGGTAGATTCGAGAGAGAGCGATCGCTACCGAGGCGAACGAGAGCCAATCGATCGAATTGCTGGACATATTCCCGGTGCTGTCAACTATCCCTGGCAAGAAGTTACAGACTCTTCCGGCTACCTACTTCCTCAAGAAGAACAACGCCGTCGCTGGGAAAAGCTAGAAACAGCCGAAGAAATCTTGGTATATTGCGGTTCTGGTGTTACTGCTTGTGTAAATTTACTCTCTTTAGAATTAGCTGGTATTGGCAAGGGTAAGCTTTATGCTGGTAGCTGGAGTGATTGGATTTCTTATTTATAGTCATTAGACCTCTTGCAAAAATCCTTGAATCACCCCTCCCCAACCCTCCTTTTTAAGAGGCAGGGTGGTTTCATACAAAGAAAGAAAAAACTTTGTGCAGTTGATTGGAGAGGGCG
>NZ_JABXKI010000047.1 GCF_017115095.1 Nostoc sp. NMS4
GTGTTTCGCGCAGTCTGTAGCAGCTTCCGCCTTCCCTGTAAGAGCTTCCGCCAAGACGTTTCCGTGTTCCGCGCACTCTGTAGCAGCTTCCGCCAAGACGTTTCCGTGTTCCGCGCACTCTGTAAGAGCTTCCGCCAAGACGTTTCAGTGTTTCGCGCAGTCTGTAGCAACTTCCGCCTTCCCTGTAAGAACTTCTGCCTTAACTTTACTAAGTCCTAAAAAAGTAAAAGCAGATTTACAATGAGTGAGAGAAAACCTGAAAGCTCAAGAGGTTACTGATTTGCAGAAATATTTGAGCGAACAGCAAGCTGCGCTACGCGATAGTGAAGCACGCTAGCGTTCACCAAAAGGGACATTATATCTGGTTGGAAGCAACTGTTCGAGCTATCCGCGATCGCCAAACTCAAGAAATTTTAGAGATGCAAGCGTCTTCACGAGATATTACTAAGCGCAAGCAGGTAGAAGAGGAACAGCGAGCGATCGCAGTTGATAATGCCCGACTCTACAAATAAGCACAGCAATCTCAGAATGGTGTCAAAATTTTAGTAGTGGATGATGATACAGATACGCGAGAATTTATTGCCTTTTTATTAGAGCAATATGGGGCAAATGTGACAGCAGTAACATCAGCAAATGAAGCCCTAGCCAATTTAGCCCAATCCTTGCCAGATATCCTTTTAAGCGATATTGGGATGCCGGAAGTGGATGGGTGTATGTTCATGCGACACTTGAGAACACTACCAGCAGAGCAAGGAGGGCAAATTCGAGCGATGCCTACGGCGGTAAACTACGCACTTACCGCCTATGCTGGAGAAATGAACGCCCAACAGGTACTAAAAGCTGGATTCACCAAGCATATTTCCAAACCAGTAGAGCCAAGCGAGTTAGTAGATGCGATCGCCAACTTAATCGCTGAATAAACCTGCCTCTACCTGTTCATCGTTACTTGATACCCTAATTGTCAGTTCCAAATCATGTCTGTAAGAAGATTTGCGATCGCTTGTTCCTTCCTTGTTTTTACTTAACCAGACAATAGGCTTAACAAGTTAGTTGAGCAACTTGTTAAGCCCCTTGTTAAAGTTAGGCAAACTTGCGCTACACTCTAATAGCTAGCCAAGTTAATAGCTGAATCAACTACAAATGACAAATGACAAATGACAAATCGTTACTTGATATTATCAGGTACGATCGCTTTATATTGTAGATCAGAAAGAATCCCTTGTTTGATATCTATCCTACGCGAGATGACTTTTTCATCAAAATAGAAATCAGCAACGCTCTGCTGTAGGGCAACGATCGCAGGTGTAATTTTTTTCAATTTATAAGTACGACGGCTTGCCACCTTTAGAGCAACTGCTGGAGCTAATTTCTGCTCATCAACTAAAATTTTGGCATAATCGCTTGGGTTTTTTTCAGCCGCTTCTCCTACCTTCTCTGCTTCTTGTAAAAAGACTCGCACCAATTGCGGATTTTGGGTGACAAATCCACGTCTGCCAATATAAAATCCGTTGAGAATGTTAATTCCGGCTGCATTTCTCAGAACTCGAATCGGGGTAGTATTTTCCACAGCAGCTAAAAGGGGATCGCCACCCACCCACGCATCAGCTTTGTCTTGAATAAAGGCATCGCGGGCTTGAGTTGGAGTCAAAGCAACGATTTGGATATCGCTAATTTTTAACCCTACCTCTTTCAAAGCTTTTGCTAGTAAATACTGTGCATTGGAACCTACCTGAAAAGCAATTTTCTTACCTCTAAGATCCGCTACTTTCTTAATGGGAGAATTAGCTTTGACCACAATACCTTGGTTTGTACCATCGCTGGGTGTGCGTCCAGTAAGATAGACAACTTCAGGGATGAAGCCTGGGCGTGCGGCTTGGTCAAATATTGGAGGTGTCTCTCCGACAGTACCGATATCCACCTGGCCTTTATTCAGCGCCGCTATCAATTGCGGCCCTGCTGCAAATGGCCCAACCCAATTCACAGTTACACCCAATGCTTTGAAAATTGGCTCAACAGCTTTTTTAGACTTGACAATATCACCAGAACTTTGATATCCCAAGTTAATTACTTTGGGATTTGGCAGCGCTTGAGTGCTTTGCATAACGCTACCAGCCAAGGGAGATAATAAAGTAAACAGTCCCAATGCAGAATATTGGACAATACGCTTTAAGACTGTACGGCGTTGTGGTTGAAATAACTTGTTCATCAGTTGTGATTTTCCTTGTAAGTTTTAGGTTGTCAGTCTTACTTTCTTGCAGCAAGTAAGATAATAGGAAGTTGTTATTTAAACCTCCTAGAACACCAATTAAAACAAGTCGCAAGTCGCAAGTAAGTTTTGTGTTAGCGAGTCTGCGTTCGCTTTTAGCGTCTCGTAGAGAGCGTCCGGGGATTTAGACCCCGACCCAAAACTTGCTTATTTTTTGAACCGGGGGACTTAAACCCCTAAACTTGTTAATGATAAAGAATTGAGATTTGACTAATTTAACAAATCTCCTTTTTCATTTAGTAAATTGGTATTCTAGTTTGTTTAAAAAAACAAACTTCATATCTGGTTATTCTCTACTTTTCACTTATCAGTGTTGGTGGAGTAATAGTTGCATATTCTTTAGGCGTGAGCAATGCTTCTTTAACATCAATCTTTTTGGGTAAGATTTTTTCGTTATAGAACAAATCAGCAACATTTTGCTGGGCTTGCATTAGTTCTGGAGTAATTCCTCTTAAGCGATAAGTAGCACGGCTAGAAATTATTTCCTGAATGGGTAAATCAATTTTGAGTACAGGTGCTATGAGTTTGGCTACTTCTTTACGATTCGCTTCTGCCCATTGACCATTTTTATCAATTTCTTCTAAAATGATGCGAACTAATTCAGGATTTTCCTGAGCAAATTCTCGCGTTCCTACATAGTATCCGCCTGGAGTACCGATATTTGTCGCATCTCGCAACACACGCGCACCGTGGAGTTTTTCTACCAAAGCTAAATGAGGATCGCCAGTTACCCAAACTGGAATAGTACCCTGAATAAATGCACCACGGGCTTCGATATTGGGCATACTCAAAACTTGAATATCACTATATTTTAAACCTACTTCTTTTAAGGCTTGGATGATAAAATAGTGAGAAGCAGAACCTTTTTGAAAAACTACTTTTTGACCTTTAATTTGAGCTAACGTTTTAATTGGAGAATTTTTCGGAACTGCGATCGCACTACCTTTACCTGAATTAGGGCCAAGTCTTCTCCCAGCCAGATAGATGATTTTTGCACCCGCAGCTTGGGCAAAGATCGGAGGCGTTTCTCCAACAGAGCCAACATCAATTTTGCCCACATTCATCGCTTCCATAAGTTGCGGACCTTGAGCAAATTGTGACCACTCTACTTTCAAGCCCAAAGGCTCCAAACGTTTTTCTAAAACCCCTGTGACTCTCACTAAATCACCAGAGCTTTGATACCCTATTCGCAGTACCTTTGTTTTAAAAGTTATAGTCTTTGCTCCTACTGGTTCGGCTTTAGCATCAGTTTGTGTATTTGTATTAGATACAGTTGATGTACAACCGATTAAAGTAGTAGATAAAGCTACAAAGCCAGGTATGATAAATAAGGCGATTTTGCTGATTGCTATTGTCTGAGTTTTACCGAAATTATTAAACACTTTTGCACCTCAAATTTTGACTAACTACTGATACAAAAACATTAGCTAACAACTTAAATTTTTTGATTTTTTAAAGTTGATTAAAATTACTGAAACAGAATTCAGGAGTCAAAAAGCAACTTACAGAATGAATTTTATACGAATGATGTCTTGATTCTGACCCAAGCTAACGGAAATGTTTCAAGCTCCACTCCTGAATTCTGACTTCTTCTTCAATTACTTATTAGATTTAATTGAATCAGGTGTGAATGCTGCATATTCTTCTGGAGTAAGTACTCCATCTTTGACATTAACCTTTTTTGGTAAAAGTCCTTGTGCATACCATAAATCAGCTATTTTTTGTTGTTTGTTAACAACTTCATCGGTGATAGGTAGCAGACCATATACAGCTTTATTATGAATTGTTTTGAGAGTAGGTACATCAATACCAACATCACCACTCTCAAGTTCTGCCAACTTATCAATATTTTTCTGCGACCAATCTTCAGCTTTGATAAACTCTTCTAGAAAAACTTTGATAATCTCAGGATGCTCTTTGGCAAATTTACGTGAGGTAGTATAAAAGCTACCAATATCCTGAAGTCCTTGTCCATCCATTAATACACGACCAAGATTTGCTTGGACATTTCTGGTAATGTAAGGTTCCCAAATTACCCAAACGTCAATTCCCCCCTGACTAAAAGCCACATTTGCATCAGGAGGTGGGAGAAAAAGAGATTTTACATCACTCAGTTTTAGTCCCTCTTTTTGCAAAGCTTTTAGCAAAACATAGTGAGCAATAGAGGCTTTTTGAAAGGAAATTTTTTTGCCCTTAAAATCAGCAACACTTTTAATCGGAGAGTTTTTTGGTACTAAAAAAGAAACTCCTCTACCATTAAATTTGGTCGTTGCAATATACACAAGAGGTGTACCTGCGGCTTGAGCAAATATAGGTGGTGACTCGGCTGTGGCTGCGATATCAAGGGAACCAGCATTTAACGCTTCTAAAGCTTGTGGGCCAGCAGCAAACTCTTGCCACTTTACAGTAAAATTCTTTGCTGCCAAACTTTTTTCTAGAGTTCCTTGCTTTCTCATCACTGCAAGAGAACCAAGCTTAGAATAAACAACTCGTAGCTCTTGCTTTTGCTGAGTATTAGAAACTGTTTTAGTTTGAGATTGTGTACTAGTTCGGGATAGTTCGTTTTGAGTATTTTTAGTTTCTTGGCTACAACCAACTATGCTCATTGGTATGGTGAGAGTGCAAGCAGCGATTAATAAAGATATATGTTTAGGAGCAATTTTATATTCTACTCTTATAGTTTTAGTATTTAAGCTATGCTCAGATATAGTCTTGGCATTTTTGATTTGTGATTGTAGCGGTTTATTTCCAGACAAATTGAGCCTTTGCAAAGATTTGAAAAGTGCCATAATGGTTATTCTAGTTAAATTTAATAATTTCTGTTGTAGCGTTTTTAATGAGTGCTAGCAACTATCAATTTCAGTCTAGAGTGTATCAATTTTAGTTTTAAAATAAAGTATTCATTAACACTTGTTTTAAACAAAAAATATTTTTTTAGTATTTTTATTTACAAGCAGGGAGTATAATATTTAGACAAGTTTTATTGGTCAAAAGTCTAGAAGAAATCTTGACTCTTGACCAATAAAATGTATAGTCTAAACGCTCATTAGCTTAATCTTCTGAGCTATAAATTCTAAAAAGGACGACTACCAGCAAGGCTAACTCGCTTTAATACTCGTCGCTCATTGGGATCGAATGCTTGACGGTAATGTAATGTAGCTTGATTATCCCAGTAGACAATATCACCTACTGACCATTTGTGTTGGTAGTAGAACTTGGGTTGATTTAGATGTTGCCTCAACTGTTCAATTAGTTTAGATCCTTCTTCTGGCTCTAAGCCAACAATTTCTACTTCTGTAGCAACATCCAAGTAAAGATGCTTTTTACCACTCTCTGGATGTGTCCTGACTAAAGGATGGGGAAAAATCGGACTGATTAAAGGAATACTTTTGTCTAAACGATATAAAGGGCGGGGTGCATTCCGGTCTTGCAAAAATGGGTTATAGGTAATTAATTGTAAATCTGCAATCCGTTCTTTGGTGGCTTCATCTAACGCTTGATATGCCAAATTGGTATTTAACCAATAAGTATCTCCACCATGAGTTGGTATTTCCAAAGCATAAAGAAGCGAACCACTAGATGGTGTAGGAGTCCATTTGTGGTCAGAATGGAAAGTTAATTCTCCAGCACCAGTATAGCCACCATCGAGGTTAGAAATCGGAATCACCACCGGGGTTTCTCCCGGTTTAGAAGCTAAGACTGGAGTTTCATCAGATGGTACAAACAGTCCGCCAAAGTATAAAGAAAAGTTCAAAAGCTGTTCATCAGAGAGCTTTTGGTCTTTGAAGATTAAGATGTGGCGATCGCGCAAAGCTTCCTTAAGTTGTAGTATAACTTCAGGTGCGATCGCTTGACTGGCATCAAGATCGGTAACTATGGCTCCTAAAGGGGCATCAATAGACCTAATTTTAACTTCTGTTAAAGTCGAGGTAGGCATAAAATTCTCCTGTGTTTTAGTCTGTTCTTGAGATAATTACTTATTCGCTAGAACCTCTGAAGGAGTAATTTTGGCGTACTCTTCAGGTGTCAAAAACCCCTCTTTAACATTCACCTTCTTGGGGATAAGTCCTAAGCTGTACCATTTATCTGCAACTTCCTGTTGTTTAGTAATAGTTTTCTCGGTGATTGGTAGCAGCCCATAATCATATTTCTTATGCATTATTTCTAGAGTTGGTGGATCTAGCTTAGTTACAGGAGCAAGTAATTGTGCAACTTCTTTAGGATGATCCTTAGTCCAGATTTCTGCCTTTTCTAGTTCCTCTAGAAACACTTTAATAACATCAGAATGAGCCTGATAAAACTGGCGTGAAGTTGAGTAAAAATTTCCAGTATCCCGCAACTTACCACCATCTGCTAAAACACGAGCTATTTTATTTTGTACATTTCTGGTAGCGAATGGCTCCCAAATATACCAAGCATCCACTTTGTTCTGACTAAATGCTGCATTTGCATCTGGCGGCGTTAGAAAAACTGATTGGACATCGCTCAGTTTTAGTCCTGCGTCTTCTAATGCTTTAACTAATAAATAGTGACCAATAGAGGCTTTCTGAAAAGCCACTTTTTTACCTTTCAAATCACTAACACTTTTAATCGGAGAATTTACAGGAACTAAAAGTGAAATAGCTTTACCACTGGGGCGTGTAGTAGCTAGATAAACAAGAGGCGCTCCGGCTGCTTGCGAAAATACAGGAGGCGATTCGGCTGTAGATGCGATATCTAGTCCATTTGCATTCAGGGCTTCTAGCTGTTGTGGCCCAGCCGCAAACTCAGGCCACTGTACTTTAAAACCCAGAGGCTCTAATCGCTTTTCTAAGGAACCCTGTTTTTCTAAAACTGCTAAAGCGGTAAGTTGTTTTGAACGTACAATCCGTACTACTTGCTTCTCTGTTGACTTCTCTGTAGTGCTAGATGAAGCTACAGACTCAGGGGAAGTTGCTGACTGTTGAGCATTATTTTTTGCTTCACTACAACTCGATAATACTGTCGATAGCATTAAGCAGTAGCCCAGAGCAAACAACAAGGAACGACGTGTTGTTTTCTGGTTTTTTCTGAATTCAAACTTTCCTTTTAAAGCTGGCATGGGTTGTTTTATTTATTTCCCTCTAAATGGTTAAAGCTGTGATGATTGATTGCAGTGGAATAAGGTAAAAAAAATTCTATTAATATCAATTCTGTATGAAGTATAAGAAAGAGAAACGAACCGCGAAGGACGCAAAGGACACAAAGAAAGAAAGAAAGAAAGAAAGAAAGAAAGAAAGAAAGAAAGAAAGAAAGAAAGGTTTGGCGCAGCTTCACAGGGAAATAGTATAAGTTTCTAAGTTTAAAAACTTTATTGATGAAATTAGGGAAGAGAGTGGGTATTACCCACCCTGCAACGACTCGAGGAACTGAAAATTGAATAGTTAAAAGGGAAAATTTAGGAAGTGGAGTGAGAAAATCCCACTCCAGGGTCGTGCTAGTGGAAGGTTAAAATTTGTGAATGAAGCTCTGTTTTGCTTGTTTTCAATTTTGTTAGTGCTTCCAAGCAACTAGGATTGTCGCTTTGAGTTCTTCTGTAAAATGTCCAGATGGTTCAACTGCTAGTAGTGCTTCTCTAAGATCCTTTTCAAATGCTGGGGCGTTATCGCCATAGAAAATTTTCAGGGAGAAGGCTGTAGTGTATAAATAGCCGAGATAGCTATCGACTGTCCAAGATTTTTCAAATAGCAGTTCATAGCTTTCTTGACGAGCAAAAGCCGAATTGCCAATGACCATTTCATGGGGAGGATCTACTGGCTTACGAATACCTTGTCCTCGTTGTCCAGTCCGCCGTTCTTCACCTAACCATTTCTTTACTACTCCAACAGCAGCTTGTTTCCAAGGTAGATTGCTTTCCCAAGGGTTGTCACCGGTCTGAAGCAATGCTAATCCACCATCATCAGTAAGCAATTCATCAAGGCGTTCAAGTACTAATTCGCGTTCCATCCAATGGAAGGCTCTGCCAATTGTGGCTAACTTAAATTTCCCTAAGCTAGAGTCGATTAACTCTGCTCCTTGTTGTAACCAAGTAATATTATTTGCTCCCACTGCTGCTGCTTGTCGTTTGGCTTCTGCAATCATGCCGGGATCGGGATCGATCGCAACAACTTCTTCAAATCTGGTTCGCAGAGCAATTGAAATTA
Organism: Nostoc sp. NMS4; assembly: GCF_017115095.1. Lineage (GTDB taxonomy): Bacteria > Cyanobacteriota > Cyanobacteriia > Cyanobacteriales > Nostocaceae > Nostoc. The sequence continues at coordinate 8,428 of NZ_JABXKI010000047.1, forward strand.
ATCCTGGGCCAGTACCTAAATCGAGGAGTCGTCCTTGACCATTGAGATGAAATATTTCGGCTAGTTTGTCGAATACAATCGGTGGGTATTTGGTTCTATATTGAGCGTAGACCTCTGCGGCTCCCTCAAATAAACTTGGGTCGTAGGTAGGAAGTGTTTTTAGTTGAGTCATATTGATTTTGGATTTTAGATTTTAGATTTTAGATTGGTAAAAGGGAGTGGGGAGTGCGAGTAGGCGCACAGGAGCAAAGGAGAATAACCAATGACAAATGACAAATGACAAATTAAGAATATTGAGTGATGACAGGTAGTTGCTGGTTGAGTACCCAATCACCGATCGCACGCAATTTGTAGTCCACTGGATCGTGGAGGGTAAAGGTTCGCAAATCTCGCCAGTAACGATCAAATCCATATTTGCTTGCTGTGGCGCGGGTTCCGGTAACTTCAAAGATGCGGTTAGTAATATCTATACCTACACGGCTAGCTAATGCCTTAGACGCGGAAACTGCGATCGCAACTTCTCCCCTCTCTTGATAAGTCAGCGCTGCATCCTTATCCCAGGCTGCTTGTACTTTCTCGGCGGCTCGATCTGCTAGAGCGATCGCAGCTTGAATTTCCACCCAAAAGTCTCCGTAATGATGCAGAATATATGGGTCTTGAGTGGCACTATCTACCCCTGATGTAATCCACGCTTTGGTAGTAGTTTTAGTATATTCACGAGCGGCGGCGAAGGCTCCTTTAGTAACTCCCAGATAAACGTTGGTTTTTGTTAGCTGGGCAATAATGCCAAGAAAAGTTGAGAAGGCACTATCAGGGGGATTTGATGGCCCCAAAATCTCATCTTTTTCTACTAGAACATTGTTAAATGTATAACTACCGCTATCTGTGCGACGTTGCCCAATATTATCCCAATCTTGATTGGAAACTAACCCTTCTCTATCTTTGGGAATTATGAATATGAAGGGCAATTCTACGCCATCTTCTAAAGCGGAGAATACCCGATAATCTGCAACGGAAATTCCTGTACCAAAGCTTTTAACACCATTAACCCGGAAATTCTCGCCTTCTGGATTAATTTTCAGTCTCGTATCCCGCGTATTAATGGCGTTTGCCCAAAATAAGTTTTTCTTAGCAGTTTCTCTATAATATTTTTCCTTTTGGGCTGGTGTGCCGGAAACGTGACCTAAAGCTGTCAAATTCAGATGATTACCATACAATTGACCAATTGAACCATCTGCTTTTGAAAGTTTTCTGACAATTTTTAAGGCATCAATCCAAGTTGCGCCAATTCCACCATATTGCTTGGGTACAATCAGTGGTAGCAGTCCACTTTCACGCAGTTTATTAATTTCTTCTTCGGGAACTCCGGCTTTAGCATCCCGTTCAACTGCGGATTGTGCAAGTTCTTTGGATAGAGAAGTTGCTAGGTCAATGTAATCTTTTGGTTTTGTAATATCTAGCACCATAATCAAATCATCTTTTGTAATTCGTAATTCGTAATTCGTAATTAGGGAAAACACAATTAATACAATCAGTTTCTAATTCGATGCAGAATTTAGGAGAAATGTAGAGTGAGCAAGGCCCACTCTACAAGTGAACAGAGGAAATGGAACATGGAACGTTGTAAAGATGGGCATTGGCAAAGACGCAGAATCAATCCTTTGTAGAGACGGCGATTTATCGCGTCTCTTTCGCAGCCAAAAATTCATTCGCCGCCTTCTCAACACCTGTACCTTTGAAGAAGTCACGATTTAGACTGGTGTACAACTCCAAGGGATGAATTGACAGGAAGTATTGCAAATCTTCTTCGCTAATGATTTCGCGTTCTGCCATTGCGTAGGCGTTGGCTGTAACGGCGGTGATATCAGGTACATCCCAGTGACCGGAATCGGAACCTAAGAAGGCTTTAACGCGATCGCCAAAGGGATTAGCGGCACGATTAAAGGCTTGGCTGACACGGGTATCGTCTGATTCTGTACCGAAGTAGAAATGATTCAAGAAGCGATCGCGCACATCTTCCGGTTTCTCAATTCCTGCTAGTTCAAATTCGTCGAGTTCACCCGGATCTTCTGGTGCTAATAGTTGATGGTGGAATCCTAAACCGTCACCAATTTTATCTAAGCGTCCTTCTACAAGTTCGCCACCGTAACGAGTATACAACTCTACTAATGCTTCTTTGTCGATAATACCAGGATTGTTATTTGATAACAAGTGTTGTTTGTTCCGGGTTTCCCAATGCCAAATAATATCGGCGTATAGACTAGCGCCCCAAGCTGAACCACCTTCTAAAAAGGCAAACTTTAATTGCGGGAAGCGGCGGGTAACTCCACCAAAAAACAGCGATTTGCATAATGCTTCGGCTGCAAAGGCAAAGTGATTAATATGATTGTACTGGGCGTTGGTGACGGAGCGCTGAGTTGTCCAACCTTGGCTAGAGGCGTGAGTTGTGGGTACAACTTTTAGTTCTACGCACTTAGCCCAGAAGGGATCGTAATCATACTGGCTATCTAAGCCAAAGTTATCAATCCAAACTACTTCGTTAGCGACTTCTTTGCCGTATTTTTCAAAGGCGGGAATTGGACGACGGACGTAACCGGGGATTTGAATTGCTTTGAGTCCGAGAACATTCACCGCATATTCCAACTCTTCAATCCCTTCTTCGGGAGTGTGCAGGGGAATGGCGGCGATGGGTGTTAAGCGATCGCTATAAGGGCGGAAAATATCAGCATGATAAGTGTTAACTGCCCGACAAACAGCCCGCCGCATTTCTTCGTTGCCGATATTTGGAGCCATTGTTGCCAAGTTGGGGTACACAACGGCAAAGTCTGTACCTGCTTCTTGCAAGCGCTCATGCAGCAACTTGGGTAAGCTAATGGTAGCCAAATTCAAAGTATTTTTTGTGGGACGACCCCACCAGTTCGGGCGATTGGTGCGATAAGCAAAACGTTCTTCCCAACTTTGCTTATACCACTTAAAGCGCGAAGATCCTGGTAAATTTTCTTTAAAACGTTCGACAAGTTCAGTTCCGCCAATTTGCTCTAAATAATCTAATACTGCTGGTTCAAATTCCTGGGTATGAACATCGGTGTCAATGATCGGATAACCAAGTTTTTCTCGAATTTGAGCAGACTTAGTTTTTTGTGGGCGGTCAAGAGCGATCGTCATGATAGTTTACCCTAAATTATTCAAAAGATTGGTATTTGAGTATGTAGTAAGCGCTTCAGCGCTTTCTTCAGCACTAAAGTGCTTACTACGAACAATAATCACTAAACTTTGCTAGCCAAAAATTCATCTGCTGTTTTCTCCACAGCCGTACCTTTGAAAAAGTCACGATTCAGGCTGGTGTACAACTCCAAGGGATGAATTGACAGGAAATATTGCAAATCTTCTTCGGTGATAATTTTGCGCTCTACCATTGAATAGGTATTAGCTGCGATCGCAGTAATATCAGGTACGTCCCAATGACCAGAATCAGAACCTAAGAAGGCTTTAATACGGTCGCCATAAGGGTTAGCTTTCCGATTAAAAGCTTGAGATACACGGGTATCATCTGATTCTGTCCCAAAGTAGAAATGATTCAAAAAGCGATCGCGGATATCTTCTGGTTTCGTAACTCCTGCAACTGCGAATTCATCCAAATCACCGGGTTCTAAGGGCGCTACTAACTCGGCGTGGAAACCTAAACCACTACCTAGTTGATCCAAACGACCATGTACTAATTCGCCACCGTAACGGGTATAGAGTTCTAGCAATTCTTCGCGATCGATATTGGCGGGATTGTTATTTTCCACCAAATGATCTTTATTGCGGGTGTCCCAATGCCAAATTAAATCGGTGTACAAACTAGCACCCCAAGCAGAACCTCCTTCTAAGAAAGCAAACTTGAGTGTGGGGAAGCGGTGAGTTACGCCACCAAAGAATAAAGATTTACATAATGCTTCCGCAGCCGATGCAAAGTGACCAATATGGTTGTATTGGTAATTGCTAATGGAACGCCGATTAATCCAACCCATACCGGAAGAGTGGGTGGTGGGTACAACTTTTAGTTCTACGCACTTCGCCCAGAAGGGATCGTAATCATACTTACTATCCAAGCCAAAGGTATCAATCCAGATGGCTTCGTTGGCTACTTCTTCGCCATATTTCTCGAAGGCGGGAATTGGGCGGCGGATATGTCCGGGGATTTGAATGGCTTTGAGTCCCAGCACTTTCACCGCATATTCCAATTCTGCGATCGCCTCTTCGGGCGTATGCATGGGGATGGAAGCAATGGGTGTTAAGCGATCGCTATAAGGGCGGAAAATATCAGCATGATAGGTGTTAGCTGCACGACAAACAGCCCGCCGCATTTCTTCATGACCGATGTGTGGAGCCATTGTTGCCAAGTTGGGGTACACAACAGCAAAGTCTGTCCCAGCTTCTTGTAAGCGTTCGTGCAACAACTTTGGCAAACTAACCGTAGCTAAATTTAGAGGATCGTTAGTGGGACGAGTCCAAAAAGGAGGGCGGGCGGTACGGTTAGCGCGGCGTTCATCCCAAGATTGCTTGAACCATTTAGAACGAGATGCACCGGGTAAGTGTTCTTGAAAACGCTCTGCGATCGCACTTCCCGCAACTTGTTCTAAATAATCCAAAAATGCTGGGGGAAATTCTTGGGTATGTACATCGGTGTCAATGATTGGATAACCCAGTTTTTCCCGAATTTGAGCAGACTTGGTTTTCTGTGGACGGTCTAGTGCAATAGTCATAATATTTTACCTGAATTTGTAGATGGATTAGTCAAGAGGGAAGCAGAAAGTTTACAGGACTTACGGCAAATAATGGAAAAACGAACCGCAAAGGCGCAAAGGACACAAAGGAATGAGAGTTTTAGAGAGTTATTGCGTGAGTCCTAAGTTTATAAGCTTGAAAGTTGAGCCTTTAAACCTGGGAGTTGCACCTTTAAACCTGGGAGTTGCGCCTTTGAGCGTGGAAGTTGCGTCTTTGACCCTGGAAGTTGCGTCTTTGACCCTGGGAGTTGCGCCTTTGACCCTGGGAGTTGCGCCTTTAAGCGTGGGAGTTGCGCCTTTAAGCGTGGGAGTTGCGCCTTTGAGCGTGGGAGTTGCGCCTTTGAGCGTGGGAGTTGCGCTTTTGAAAGACTTAATTACAAAAATTTGTTTTTCTTGCTCAGAAAAGTTACTGATTTCTGCCTCCTCATCTCCCACCCTACGGGAAGTTAAAGCTACATCTTTCCCAGTCTTTTTCTTCTCTACGAGACGCTGCACGAACAATTTTGAATTTTGAATTTTGAATTTTGAATTGATTTCTCCCTACTTTTCTTTAACAGCCCAATCAGTTAATTTAAAGTCCGACTTTGCTAAACCCTGCGAGACTAAAAATTTCTTTGTTCCTTCTAAAAGTTTCACTCCCTCGGCTGGTAATGGTTCTTCTGACACCTGTTTGAGTGGAAATGAGACTTTGATAATATCGATAGGATATTTAGTAATTTGGGCATGGTACTGATAATATTCTTCAGAATTGGCTTTTAAATCCTTGGCTGCTTCTGTGAGAATTGCATTAAATTTCTGGGGAAAATCAGGCTGTTTTGCCAAAAAACTTTCAGTTGCGACAACTAATGATGTCCCTGACAAACCCTGATGATTCGCAGAAGAATCAATCACTGGAAACCCTTGTGATTTCAGAAAAGGCCCCAGATCGCTTGAGGTTGCATAAGCTGCTACATCACCACGTTCTAAAGCCGCTTTTGCCTCAGTAGTCATCAAGTGAACAACTTTTACATCCTTGGCAATTTTAGCTTCAGCTAATAGACCCAGCAGGTATCGGTGCATATAAGAGCCTTTTTGGGTAGCTATTTTTTGACCCTTAAGTTCAGCAAGCGATCGCGCACCATTCTTTTTCGCCACCAACCAGGCGGTTGTATTAAATTGGCTAATCCGCAACAGTCGGGTTTGCTGACCCCTTGCTCTCAAAACTATGGCTGGTGTATCGCCTAAAGAGCCAACATCTAATTGTCCGGCAACAAGCGCCTCATTTAGATCCGGCCCGTTAGGAAATCTAGCAAAAGTAACGTTTTTAAATCCCGCTTTTTGCAACTCACGCTCTAATATTCCCTTTTTCTTTGCCCAACCAAGCGATCCTGTAGGTTCTGAATTACCTACATAACCTATTCGCAGGGTAGAAATATTATTAGATGCAGCAACAGCATTGTTGACATTAACAGCCTCAATGGATTGAGCAGATTTAGTTTCGCCTTGGCTACATGCTGTAGTTAGTAGCAGTAGGACACAAGCCACTGATGTTGATAATCTCGTACTAGACATAAGGTATCTAGGGCGTGTTTTCAAACCTCTTGTTAAGCAACCTTGTCTTTGGAGATCCCCCCAACCCCCCTTAAAAAGGGGGGCTTTAAGAATTTCTTTCCCCTCCTTAAAAAGAAGGGCTTTAAGAATTTCTTTTCCCTCCTTAAAAAGAAGTGCTTTAAGAATTTCTTTCCCCCCCTTTTTAAGGGGGGTTAGGGGGGATCTTCGAGTTTGAAAACAGTCACTAGACTCAAAATACCCAACTTTTCTAGGACTACGTTCTGCTTCCTGCTTCTTGCTTCCTACCTTTTTTAATGCCAGCATGACTATTTTCTCCGCCGCATTATTTCATCTGCTTCAAAACTTGAAATGTTTGATCGGCTTTTGCTGTTGAAGTGCGTTTGTGTCCCCAACCGATATTTTCCCGGTAACTACCCAGTAGCCCAACTTCTGCCAATTCTGCCTCGTTGACTGAAGCCGTCACATCACTTTCTGGTGCAACATAAAGGGCATCAACTGGACAATATAATTCGCACATATAACAGGTTTGACAATCACTCTGTCGAGCAATGGTTGGCGGCGCATTAGGTATTCTGTCAAACACATTCGTTGGACAAACATTCACGCAGATATTACATTTTATGCACCGCGACTCGCTGACCAACTCAATCACACTGCTGCTCCTATTTTAGATAAAAGCTTTTTTGTACTTAGCGGCTGACTCTTCACCCAAACCCGATCTAATCCGCCACTAATCAGATGATGTTGCTGATTAGCATCAAGTTCTGGATAATCTTGATGTTTGTGCATCCCACGAGTTTCTTTACGTTCAATGGCACTGCTGTACATCCATCGTGCTGTAGCTACCATCGCCGCCGCTTCTCGCGCCCTGGGAAGCTCTTTCGCTGATGTTACCTGACTACTGCGAAGTTCTTGCCAAAGATAATTTAGCTTACCCAAAGACTCGGTTAAACCTTGTTCTGTACGGAAATAGTTCTTTTCGTAAGGAAATACTTCGGCTTGGACTGCCTGAATCACTTCATCAGTCGCTAAGGAGCGATGCCTTCGGCGGCAAGCTACGCCCCCACTCTCTAATCCTACCTCTCCAACACCCTTAACATGGCGTTGAGTTGTGTATTCTCCCAAACTGCGGCTATATTCAGCAGCCGATTTCCCCGACCAATAGCCAGAAGATATTGCCCAAGCTGCATTGTGACTACCACCGCCAGTAAATCCGCCACAAATCAATTCCCGTGTTGCGGCATCTCCAGCCGCGTAAAGTCCCCGTACAGAACTAGCGCAACTCTCATCGACAATCCGAATTCCTCCCGTACCGCGTACAGTTCCCTCTAAGCGCAGAGTCACTGGGAAACGTTGAGTAAATGGATCGATCCCTGCACGATCAAAGGGTAAAAAGAAGTTAGGCTGTGCTAAACGCATAGATGGCCGCATCGATTCTGCCGCTTTGTCTATGATGGCGTAAACTGGTTGTTGCAACAATGTTTGAGCAATTACTGAACGTCTATGAGAACTTGCCCCCGGAATTTCAGTACCATCTTCGTAGGTGAAAGTTGCCCAATTATAAAACAGGGTTTTGGTGACTGAAGAAAAGGCGGGAGAGATGCCATAAGCATTAGAAAATTCCATACCCGACATCTCGGCTCCTGCTTCTGCCGCCATTAGATAACCATCCCCTGTTAAGACGTTGCATCCTAACGCTTTGCTGAGAAATGCACAGCCACCTGTTGCGATAATTGTGGAGTGCGATCGCACTAGCCATTTCTCCCCAGTTTGACGATTCACACCTGTTGCACCAGCAACAGCACCATCGTCATCTACCAGTAATTCTAAGGCGGGGCTATTGTCTAAAATCTTGACTCCTGCGCGTTGAATTTGCCGCCGCATCAACCGCATATATTCAGGCCCTTGGAGCGATCGCCGGTAGGGTTTGCCTTCATCGTCGGTAGGGAAGGGATAACCCCATTCTGCTAACTGATTGACGTTTTCATAAGTCTGATCCAGTACCCGATCCATCCAATTGCGATCGGCTAAAAACCCACCCAACGATTCCCGACTCGCCTTCGCTGTTTCTCGTGCTTCTGGATCGGGTGGCACGTACCAAACACCATTTCCAGATGCCGCAGCGCATCCAGTCGTACCACAGTATCCTTTATCTACCAAAATAACTCTAGCTCCACTTGATGCAGCACTCCACGCCGCCCAAGTTCCAGCCGTCCCACCTCCAATCACAAGCACATCTGCTTCTAAGTCGAGTTCAAAATCAGTTGTTAACGTCTTCAGCATCTACAATTCCCCCCCGATCGATAAAGTCTTAAGCATCAAGTCTTCACCCCATCGATGCTGCAAAATATGTTAGAAATCTGTTTGCCTATCTACTTTCCGGCTTACTAGTAGCCTTAAATTGCGACCCCTTAAGAAAGGTTGCCAATTAGATTTGTCTTGACAAATACTTTAACTTGATCGATAAACCGTAGTTTATACCATAACAAAGCTTTTCATAGTTTTCGACAAAAAGCAAGCATCTTAACAAACAAATTCAAACGTAAAGTTATGTAAAAAACCGAATGGCAATTTTGTAGAGACGCGATTCATCGCGTCTCTACTTTACAAGCGTGCCATTCGGTTAAAACCTAAAGACAGTACGAACCCAAGCAAATAAACTATCAGGATTGTTGGCATTAGAATCCGGTGCAGTAATCCAGATCAAACCCGGTGTTACCTCAATATGATCTCCGATTTTATATTGGTAGAATGCCTCAACGTGCAGCGAAGTATCTTTGTCCGCTTGTCCCGCACCGGCTCCCAAATCTACATTCTTACTAAGACTGGTGAGTTTTGGCTCCATACCAACTAAAACTCCCCCTAAAGCACCTTCACTAAAAAGATCCGGGAATGCCAGTCCTACCGCCCAATCCATAGCTTCAGCATCTCCGTGCCCTAAATAGCGGTGTACCCCATAACTTACCCACGCATTGATTGCGAGCTTGGGATTAACTTGATAGAACGCCTGTAGACCATAAAGATTGCCCACAGTTCCGGCTCCAGGCACAGTACTGTTTACCAGGTTACTTCCGACGGCTGGGCCAAAATTTGTTCCACTAAAACCGAGAGTATTTGGTGGGCTATAGGTATTAACGTAAGTCGCAGCCACCCGAAAATTCCGATTACCAGAGTAGTATATTAACTGTGCTAAAGCCAAATATCTACCTGTAAATAAACCATTATTAGTTGTGGGATTGTTACCGTTTGGTGCGCTGTATGCTATCCCGAATTGAACCTGTTTACCTAATCCCTGGAGTATGGCAATTCCGGGGCCGCTATCTCCATAGTTATAGACCAAAGACCGCCGTGAAAATCGTGAAATCCCATTAGCACCAGTCGCAGAAGACGATTCAAAATATGGGTTAACCGGACCAGAAAGACCTATCTCACTAGCTCCGTCAGACAAGGGATAAATGTTGACTTGGGTATTTGGAAAAGGTAGAAACCGATAGCGAACACCACTGAGAATAATAGTATTGCGTGCAAAAGTAATACTGGAGTTATCAGCAGTTCTTCCCTCATAAGTTCCTAATAATCCAGCTCTTGTTTGTCCCAATGATTCAATATTTCCACCTCCTATTGTTATAGCTAGTGAATCTTTACCGTTAAAACTGGTGTTTAGTCGTAAAGAAGTTGAGCCTTGAAGTGTGGCATTGTGAGGTGCTGGTCTTTTGGTGACGACGTTATTGCCTGTTATAACTTCGCCAAGGACAATCTGAGATCGACCGATAAGTTTGGTTGTGGTTGTAAACTGAGTTGATTCTAACTTTGCAGTTCGCGTTTCTAAGCTATCTACACGTCCCCGAAGTTGAGCCAGTTCTGGAGAAAATTGTTCTTGTAGTTTTTTGATGGTATCCAAGTCTTCGCGTTTGACTAAATCTGTTGTCGAAGTCGCTATTAGTTCATTGAGGCGATCTAAAGCTGCATTCAACCCAGCTGCAAATTCATAGCGCGTTAGGGAGCGATCGCCTTTAAATGTAGCATCTGTATATCCCGCAATTACACCGTAGCGCTCAACTAGAGACTGTAATGCTTGAAATGCCCAATCTGTCGGCTTAATATCTGACAGTTGCGAGACGGATGTTACTTGTCCCGCAGAATTATTTGGAGCTTTTTTGTCATTTGGTGGAGCAACTTGCAACAATTGTGAGACAGGTGTTACTCTCTCTCGGAGATCGTTTGGAGCTTTTTTAAGAGTGACTGGTGCAATTGAAGTGTCTACTGTTTGATTGACAACTGCTTCTGGTGCTTTGTTCTCTTGTACTTCAGTCGTAGATAGATCGGATTTAGGTAGTTCAGCCTGACTTTTGGCTGGATAAAAAACCAGGATAGCGAGAATATCTAGCAACAAAAGCAGGAAGACTATGGATCTATAATTCCAGCGAAAATTTGACATGATTCCTTAACTCCTCAACCCTAAAGATGAATAAATTGGCTCTTGATTGGACAGAAAAGCCAAGACAAATCATTGAACTAATGTTTACAAAAAACGATTAGAACATAGATTAAATAAGGCTTTTGCTGCTGACAAACCAGAAGCTTATAATAAATACCGAAACCAATACTAAGTAGTTGAATGTACAATCCAAATTTTGTAGTTAGCTAGTAATTCTGAGAATTGAAAGAATCCTAGAAACATCTTGAATGCTACAATCACTTCCTTGGTAAAGACTTCTCTCCTTTTAAGGAAAACTCAACCACACACTATGTAAACTGATACTTGTGAGACATCGTTAATGCCGTTTTTTTGGTTACGCTGTACAAAGTTCATCAATGGCTACTGACATTGACTAAAGCTTGATTTGGATTCAAGTGATTATTTGCCAATTAACATTAATTGAAAACACTATTTTGTTATCAACTATATTTTGACAGCATCAATTGTTATAAAAATACGATAGTTCTATCGACTTACCGTACTTTCTTAGAATTATCTTTGCATAGAGCTTGGTACAATGCAAGACCTAGTAGTTGTTTCATGGAGCGGAAATATGTCAAAATTCCTGGTTAAGTCAATTCCAGTAACTGCGATCGCCGGAAATATTTAAACCCCTACACTCCCATCGGTGAGACGTTAAGATAACCGAACTAATGTCAATTAGAAAATATACTGAAAATCTGGAAAATATGTAAGTATCAAGTTAATTATTGTACTTAATTTTGAGGGCGGCAATGAATGATGCGGATCAAGATTCTGCGATCGCCTAAGCTTCACAAAAAATTAGAGAGCCTACTGATGCTATTAATACACCAATAGGAGCAGCCTAGATATATAAGCGTTGCTTTTTAGTATGAAAAAGATTGTTTCCAGTATTGTTTTGGGTGCGTGCGCTGTGTTTGCTCCTGCTGCATTTTTAATAGCTCCTGCTTTAGCCCAAATTCCTGTGCCTGCAAATCAATGGATACCTACAGCTCAAGGAGAGCAAGGTGATATTTTTTCTATCGATAGAGGAAGTATTCAAACAAACGGGGGTGCGTATAGTTTCTGGATACATATAGACCATGCTCAAGGTGTTGTAGCAGTGAGTCGAGTACATGTAATTGCAAGTTGCGCATCAGATGCTTTTCAATACAATTGGCTACTTCAAGCTAATCGCCAAGGGCAAATAATTCAGAATGAAAAGCTTGAAACTCCGGTAATGCAAGCTGCTGCGGGAACCGTAAATGCTCAATTAATAAATGCTGTATGTACTAACTTTTCTACAGATCCGCAACTAGCGGCATTGACCAGAGCAACACAAACGAATGCAGAGGCAATTAATAGGGCAATGGAAGCAGCAGCAAAAATGTTTCGCTAGCCGAAACATTTTACACTGTACTTTCAAAGAAGCGGTACAGTTTCAAAAAGTGTAGGGGGTAGGGTGTGAAGAGATTGGCATAAAATTTTACCCTTTAAAACTTTTCAAATAGCCTCTTAGTGGTCTGTCCTATTAAATATTATGGGTTTGTAGTAAGCACTTCAGTGCTTAAAAATCCAGGACTAAAGTCCTTACTACGAACTTATTCACCCCTCGTAACTAATGGGACAGACCATTAGGGTGAGGTCTTTTTAGGATCTTCTAAATTATCTAGTTTGTCAGAATTGCTCGTTGAGTTGGAGGATCTGCGATCAAAACCAGCTACTTCTGCCAAAGTATAGAGGGGTCTGGCTTTAACTTCTTCGTAGATCCGCCCTATATATTCGCCTAAGATGCCAACACTGACTAACTGGACAGATCCGAGGAAGAAAATTGCCATCAAAATAATCGTAAACCCAGTTAAAGGCGAATGGGGGACAAAAAGCCGCCAATACAAGACTAATAAAGCCATGAAGATGGCGGCGGCGGCGGCTACTAACCCCAAGTAGGTTGATAACCGCAGTGGTACTATTGAAAAGGAGACTAAACCATTGATGGCAAGGGCTAAGGATTTGCTAAAAGTGTATTTAACTTCCCCAGCAAAGCGGGGGTTGCGCTCGAACTGAATTGCTGTTTGCTGAAAGCCAACCCAAGAACGCAGACCACGAATATAACGGGTGCGTTCTGGCATAGAATTGAGAATATCTACAATCTGCCGATCCAGTAGACAAAAATCACCAGTATCAGTCGGAATCTCTACATCTGCAAGCTTTTTGAGGATGCGATAAAAGAAATAGGCGGTAAAACGCTTAAACCATCCTTCCTTAAGGCGTTGAGTGCGTTGAGCGTAGACGACCTGATAGCCCTGTCGCCATTTTTCAACCATATCAGGAATTAGTTCTGGTGGATCTTGTAAGTCAGCATCAAGGATGACGATAACTTGACCACGGACAAAATTAAGACCGGCAGTTACTGCAATTTGATGACCAAAGTTACGAGCAAAACTCAGATAGCAGATGCGTGGGTCTTTTTCATAAAGTTCTCGTAGTAATTGTAGGGAGCGATCGCGGCTACCATCATTGATTAAAATTAATTCAACCAGCCCATCCATCCGATTCATGACTACACTCAGTCTGCGGTATAGTTCTGGAATAATTTCTTCTTCGTTATAAATTGGAACAATGAATGAATACTTTGGTAACATCTAAAAATATTGTTTAATTTTTGAATAGTCAAGCTAAGAAAGTGCTTGCGATCGCAAAAGGTTTTGGTTCACAGTATAGTTCCAAATCAAATAGTCTATTTATTCTTCGGATTGATGTTATCTGAAGAGTCTGATTCTTTAAGACTTTCTATAGCTTTTTTGGGAAAAGTCCGACGATGGCGATACCAAGTAGACCCTGCTACCAGCGTTCCAGTTAAGCCTAATGCAAGTATTAGCGGCAAAAAATCGCCTGTATTCACTGCCTTCAAACCAGAACTACCTAGTAGTACAAAAGGTAAGACACTAGGAACAGTACCAAGTGTTGTACCGAGAACATAATCTTTAAAACCGATCGAAGTCAGTCCCGCGACAAAGTTGACCAAACCATAAGGCATGATCGGTACTAATCGGATGGCAAACATATAAAAAAGCCCTCCACGACGCACCTCAGCATCCATCGCTTGCCAGCGTCCTGCTAATCGCTTTGCAACCGTTTGCCGTCCAATAGTCCGAGTAAAAACAAAGGCAATTACTGCCGCAATAACTGCTGCAACACTAGTCCAGACAGTACCCAGCCAAGGGCCAAAAATCGCACCTCCAGTCAAATTAAGCACCGTTGAGGGCAAAACTAACATAGTTGCCACAACGTACAAAGCAATATAAATAATCGGTGCCCAGACACCAGAAGATTTCAGCAACGCTTGGATTTGTGCTGGTTCAATACCGCCTAGAAGATATACTGCTATCCCAGTGGCAATTATACAACTCAGTGTGAGTAGTATAATACCAGCTTTCAAGTTCCACACTAGAATACTCCTACTTTTTTTGTAACCCAACCCATCTTTCTGAAATTTTCCCTTTAATTCATTCTTGAAAACTTTGGTTCTAGAAGCTAGTGGTCTGTCCCATTAATTTTGCTGGGTTAAGAAAACGAACCGCATACCCCTTCGGGGAAGCAAGCTACGCGCAGCGTCTCGTCAGAGAAGGGCGCAAAGAGCGCAAAGTTAAGAGGTGAATAATTTCGTAGTAAGGACTTTAGGAACATGGATTAAATAAGATGCAAAACTTTATCCTGTCTCTAGCTTCCCTCTCCTTTATAAGGAGAGGGATTGAGGGTGAGGTAAACCAGCGATATAAATCAATACCTTAGCCAAAATAAGAGGATGAAGAGAGAGGTCCGGTGTAATAGAGTTA
>NZ_JABXKI010000085.1 GCF_017115095.1 Nostoc sp. NMS4
TTTACACACAAGTCGAATTATCCCCCTTTCTAAGGGCTACGGTGTGCAGACAAGTAAGTTGAATTACCCCCCTTAATCCCCCCTTGGAAAGGGGGGAAACCGGAAATCTAGTTCCCTCCCCTTTCCAAGGGGAGGGTTAGGGTGGGGTAAAACTGAGGCGAAATTTAGATATTAGCGTTTTGGGAATAATTATACTATGACTTTAGCAATAGAACAAGAAATTCCTCCTCTAAGTGAAGATGCAACAGGTGCAATTCGAGTAGGCAATACAAGGGTTTTGCTAGAACTAGTGATTCGTAGCTTTCAAGATGGTGCATCCCCTGAGTCTATTGTTGGGCGTTACTCATCCTTATCATTATCTGATGTATACCTAACTATTGGCTACTACCTTCGACATCGAAATGCTGTGGAATTATATCTCCAACAACGTGAACAATTAGCTGAATCTGTTCATCAACGCCTGTCAAATATTCAACCTGATTTGAGCCTAATTCGTTCTCGCTTATTAGCCCAGCAATGATTTTAAAAAATGTCAATGCTGAAGTTATTGAGCGATGAAAATTTTAATGGCGATATTGTGCGAGGACTATTTCTGCGTCAACCGAATCTTGACTTACTTCGCGTTCAGGATGTTGGTTTGCAGGAAGTAGATCACCCAACAATCTTAAATTGGGCAGCAGTGAGCGATCGCATCATCCTCACTCATGATCGGGCAACAATGCCAGATTTCGCTTACGAACGATTGTTAAAGGGAGAGCAAATGTTGGGTTTGTTCGTAGTGAATGATCGGATGCCGATTAGACAGGCAATTGATGAATTGCTGCTGCTGGTTAATCACAGCGATCAATCTGAATGGAAGGGGATTGTTTTATATTTGCCCTTATGAAATATAAACCTAAAACAACACAGACTAAGCGATTTCATGAGCCAGTTGTTCAAGAGTTCAGTTAAGCATCTCTTCCTTCTCTTCCTTTGCGTTCTTCTCTGACGAGACGCTGCGCGAATGCGTCCTTTGCGGTTCGTTTAAAAAATTGCCTTTGAAAAACACTTAAGCCTTAACCCAAACCTATTGCCTTATATTTAGCGATCGCCTCCTCACCAAATTTCTGGGAGAACAAAACCCATGAACCTTTCAGAACTCTTCATCCGTCGCCCAGTCATGACTACCCTGGTAATGATGGGTATCCTCATCTTCGGTCTGATGAGTTATCTCCTATTACCAATCAGCGCCCTACCCAACGTTGAATATCCTTTTATATCTGTCTCCGCCAGTCTCCCCGGTGCTACCCCGGAAACAATGGCTTCTTCAGTCGCCGCACCTTTAGAAAGACAGTTTACCGAAATTGCCGGACTCAATTCATTTAATTCCACCAGTTCCACCGGTAGCACCAACATCTCCCTACAATTTGACTTTAGCCGCAGGGTGGAAGATGCCGCCAAAGATGTACAAGCAGCCATCTCAGCCGCCGCCGGACAACTCCCAGCCGGAATGCCTCACCCCCCCACCTACCGCAAAGTTAATCCCTCTGTCTCACCGATTCTCTTTCTCTATATGTATTCTGAGACACAGCCAATATCGACGGTAGATGAATACGCAGAGGTAACAGTTGGTCAGCCCATCTCGATGATTGATGGTGTTGCTCAAGTACAGGTTTTTGGTCAACAGCAATATGCAGTCCGCGTCCAACTTGACCCGCGAGAGTTGGTATCAAGGGGAATTGGTCTAACTCAGGTAAAAACTGCAATTCAACAGGGAAATGTCAACTTACCAACCGGCAGTCTCTCTGATACTTACAAAAATTATACGATTCAGGCCAACGGTCAACTCACCGATGCTGCCGGCTATCGTCAGCTAATTGTCACTTATAAAAATGGTGCGCCTGTGCGTCTCCAAGATTTAGGGGAGGTGATTGACAGTGAACAAAACGTCAAAGTGTCGAATTTGTATAGCGATCGCCAGGTAACAAACCGTCATTCCGTTGTTCTCGCTGTGCAGCCACAACCGGGTGCTAACACGGTAAATATTGTTGATTCCATCCAGAAACTTTTACCTACGCTCCGCGAACAAGTTCCCAAATCCATTGAAATGGGGATTATGTACGATCGCTCCCAAACTATCCGAGCCTCTGTAAACGATGTAAAGTTTACCTTAGTTCTCTCAATTTGTCTAGTCGTCTTAGTTATTTTCTTATTCTTGCGTGACATCACCGCGACGTTAATTCCCAGTTTGGCCTTACCTGTAGCGATCATTGGCACTTTTGCGGTAATGTATCTGTCGGGCTTCTCCCTAGATAACATCTCACTCATGGCGTTGACTCTTTCGGTGGGTTTTGTCGTGGATGATGCGATCGTGGTGTTAGAAAATATCGTCCGTTATCGGGAAATGGGCGAATCTCCCCTAAATGCAGCATTGAAGGGATCAAAGGAAATCAGTTTCACCATTTTGTCAATGACCCTCTCCTTGGTGGCGGTGTTCATCCCCATCATGTTTATGAGTGGCATAATCGGTAAATTATTTCATGAATTCGCCGTAACGATCGCAGTGGCAATTTTGGTTTCGGGTTTTGTTTCCCTCAGTCTTACCCCCATGTTGTGCAGTCGCTTTTTGGGTTCATCCCATCAGCAAAGACCAAATCGGCTCTATGAATTCTTAGAAGGGGGATTTGATTTACTCCTGCGGGGATATGATTGGACGCTCAAGCCCGTCTTAAAATACCGCTTGATGACACTAATTGGTTCTGGGATTCTGCTATTAATGACCGCCTATTTATTCGTCATCGTTCCCAAAGGATTTATCCCCACCGAAGACACCGGACAATTGATGGCGAACACCAAAGCCGCGCAAGATATTTCTTTTGATGATATGCTGCGTCACCAGCAAAAGGTTGTTGATATCATTCGCAAAGATCCCAATATTGAAGCAGTTGACTCGATAGTGGGTGCAAGTGGCCCGAACGGTTCAGTCAACGGGGGGCGAATTACGATTCGGCTCAAGCCACGTGATCAACGTCAACTCACAGCTGACCAAATTATTCAAGAACTAACCCCAAAATTAAGACGCACAACTGGGATTAAGACATTCCTTCGCTCTCCGCCAGCGATTCCCATCGGTGGACAACAAACTAATTCTACTTATCAGTTCACCTTGCAGAGCTTGAATTTACAAGACTTGCGCCAATACGTTCCGAAACTGGTAGATAAAGTCAGAACTCTACCCGGACTCCAGAACGTTGACAGCGATTTACAACTCAGCACTCCCCAAATAGAAGTTAAAGTTGACCACAACAAGGCCGCAACTCTAGGGATTACCGCTCAAGAAGTTGAACAAACCCTCAGCGCCGCCTATGGTTCCAGCCAGGTTTCTACTATCTATACTCCAAATGACCAATTTTTTGTAATCTTAGAAGTGAAACCGGAGTTTCAGCGAGATCCCAGCGCCCTATCATTACTATATGTGCAATCGAGTACTGGAAAACAGGTACCTTTGAGTGCGATCGCTAATATCACCCAAAATGTCGGTCCCCTCACCGTCGCTCACGTTGCTCAACTCCCCTCTTCGACTATATCTTTTGACACCCTCCCCGGAACGTCTCTCAGTCAAGCTACAGATGCCATCAAGCAAGCAGCCAGTGAGTTGTTACCCTCAACAATTACCCCCAGCTTTCAGGGTTCAGCCCAAACCTTTCAACAGTCCTTCAACGATTTAGGTGCGCTGTTGTTGGTGTCTATTGTAGTCATCTATCTGATTCTCGGTATCCTCTATGAGGATTTCATTCACCCAATCACCATTCTTTCCGGTTTACCTTCGGCGGGTTTTGGCGCATTATTGACGCTGTTGATTTTCCAGGTTGATTTAAATCTTTACTCTTTTATTGGCATCATTCTGCTAGTGGGCATCGTCAAGAAAAACGGGATTATGCTGGTGGATTTTGCCATTGAAGCCCAACGAAAGGAAGGAAAAAATTCCTTTGATGCCATTTATGCCGCTTGCTTGACTCGCTTCCGCCCGATTATGATGACCACAATGGCAGCTTTAATTGGCACACTCCCCATTGCTTTGGGGACAGGAGTTGGTTCAGAAGCGCGTCGTCCTTTGGGGATTGCGATCGTTGGGGGATTGCTGTTTTCTCAGGTATTGACACTCTATCTGACTCCAGTATTTTACATTTATATGGAGGCATGGCGGAAAAATCTTGGTCAGCCTAAGTTTTATCGCTTTTTCTTCAAGAAGCCCAAGGTCAGCTGAGAATATTGATTTAAAATTGTCTACAACCTCTATTATTAAAGTACGTTGTAGTCCCCGTGAGGGGATCTGAGTCTCTCGATTTTCACAACAGGTAACGGAAAACGAACCACAGAGGACACAGAGTTCACGGAGAAATGAGAGTTTAGGAGGGTTTTTGTGTAAGTCATGATTTGGATAAATAGTTGTCATTGCGAGTGAAGCGATCGCAATGATATATCAAAACTAATTTACCGGATATGATATTACTCCTGAATTCAGAATTCAGAATTCTGAGTTCTGCTGTATAAAGATTCTGAGTCTATTCCTTGTGCTTGATATATCTGTTAGGAAAATAGCTGAAAATCCAATTCACACCCCTTCAAAGCTTCAGTAGCTTGTAAGTATTTTGGGGCATCAAACAAATCGCGATCGCGGATTTTTGGCAACCAAGAACGTAGTTTAGTTAGTTCCGCCTCATTTTCTTCCAGTTCTGCAAAAGTGAGGTTACTTATTTTCCGTTCCTCACTCAACTCGCTATGTAAATCTCGACATTGCCCCAAAAACTCTTGATATTCTTGATCTGATTGCTGTTGAAAGCGCTCTACCAACATCGCATTTTGCTCAGGTTCATCAATGCAAATAGTTAACAAATCTGCTTCACCGCCACCTGCTGTAATGTCCGTTTTCAGTTCTTGCAAATGGCTCTGCAAGTCTTCTCGCTGTGGTAGCAAACACACCGACTGCTGTAGATAAAGTGCGCCCAATCCCTTAAGTTTACGCCAAACATACACCCTCTGCGTTGAAGGCTGTGCGGGTACTTTGTAGACTAATAGATTCCAATATTTTCTATCCATAGAGGTATTGTAATAAGTGTTGTATTAGATTTATTTTGTTGCTAAGTTCGTTTATGAAACATCTGTTGCATTAAGAAACATTTATGAATCTGAAATATCAAGTTGGCAACATTGACTGGAGTCCAATTATCCAAAGGATGGAATCTCAGGGTAATTGTCACTTACCTGTATATCCAGGAGATTTGAAAACTGTTTTATTGAATCATGCTGGTTTGGTTCAACATCCTCAAGGTGAGAAAGCCTATCAGATGGCCAGGGAAATTGCCCGATTGACTACCTTCAGTGATGCAGAAATTACTTATTGGTTCTCAAGAATTATAGAACTGATTTAGTAATACTATTTTCATTTTCAAAAATATTGGCAGCAATTGAAGAAGAATTCAGAATTCAGAAGTCAGGAGTCAGAACAAATTAGTGGGGTATTCAAACCCGCCACTAATTTTAGACCGCTAAATTTTCAATGTTTAGGGGGTTTTAAACCCGTTCATTCATTCGCCATTCGCACAGAATTCAATTCTGTTAGCGGATAGCTAAGGTTTAGCCCATTCTGGCGACTGACTCCTGAATTCTGTTTTGATAAATTGGCTATAGGGGTGTACATATTTATCACTATCAATATAGATGATAGATGTAGCAGAAATAGGCAACATGCAGCTAAAAAATAAATTTCTCCAGAAAATTCCTCGGACTGTTTGGGTTTTGGGATTTGTCAGTTTGCTGACAGATATTAGTTCCGAGATGATTCATTCAGTGTTGCCCTTATTTCTAGTATCAGTATTAGGGGCAGATATTTTAACTGTCGGCATCATTGAAGGGATTGCAGAGGCGACAGCTTCAATCTTAAAAGTCTTTTCGGGAGTATTGAGTGATTATTTAGGACATCGTAAAGGATTAGCGGTGTTTGGGTACGGATTATCAACCTTTGTGAAACCTCTATTTGCTGTAGCTACCAGCCCAACTGGGGTATTAATAGCTCGATTTGGCGATCGCATTGGCAAAGGTATTCGGGTAGCGCCCCGCGATGCTTTGGTTGCCGATTCCACTAACGCAGAGGTACGCGGTGCAGCTTATGGATTGCGTCAATCCCTCGATACTATCGGAGCATTTTTGGGGCCTTTGGCAGCGTTTACCCTGATGGCTGCTTCCCAAAACAACTTCCGCCTGGTTTTCTGGCTAGCACTCATCCCTGGATTCTTCGCAGTGGCTTTATTAACAGTGGGAGTGCGCGAACCAACAACAACTCAAACTCAAGAAAACCGAAGTAATCCTCTGCAATGGGAAGCTTTACGCAGTTTAGGTAAAGGATATTGGCTACTTGTTGCAGTGGCGCTGCTATTCAATTTAGGCAACTCCAGCAATGCTTTTTTGTTGCTGCGAGCTGAACAAACAGGTATTTCTGCCTCCCTCATCCCATTGACATTAGTGGTGATGAACATCGCCTATTCATTCAGCGCCTACCCAATAGGAATACTTTCCGATCGCGTAGGCAAATTTTGGTTACTGGTAGGTGGATTTCTCCTATACGCTCTAGTGTATCTAGGCTTCGCTTTTGTGCAGACACCTTGGCAAACTTGGGGATTGTTTGCCCTTTATGGTTTGCATTTGGGTATGAGTCAAGGATTACTGTTAGCGCTAGTGGCAAATAGTATACCGACAAATCTGCGCGGTACTGCTTTTGGATTCCTCAACTTAGCTGTGGGATTAGCACTTTTACCTGCTAGTCTGCTAGCTGGTGGATTGTGGCAAACACTGGGAGCAGAGGCAACATTTATAACTGGAAGCTTGTTTGCGATCGCTGCTGTCTTATTACTCGTAATTAATAGAAAAAAATATTTACAAATATAAGCCAATACAGTTAGAGAAGGCGAGTATTACGAATTACGTTAGCGTAGCGGTAGCGAGTCATCGAGCGTCATTACGAATTACGAATTATTTTAATCTGCATCCTCAACAAATAATTTCAACCGAGATGTAACTCTTAATTTACTGAGCCTCCGCACCAGTAACATAGCTTGTTGTTTATATAATGCTACTGGTAACTGTCCAGGCAAATTATGCATCAAGTCTCTAGCTGTGCCAATATTACATCCCGATATTATACTTATTTCATTTGCACCATCAAAAATCGCATCTTGAGCTAAAACTTTCTCAACTTGTACAAGACAGGTTCGAGGAAACATTTCACCTCGTTCAATTCGCTGGAGGCTATTGCTATTTGCCAGAACAACCAGGCGATCGCCAACACTAAGTTGTGTATGATCGGAAGGCATTAACTTCACAGGCGATCGCTTGAGGCTTTGGTATAAAATTGGTACAACTCCATAACCATAAGCGACCTCAGCCAATAGTAATCCATTTAGTGTATCTCCAGCCTCAATCATATACTCTACTACCAAAATAGTTTGAGTATCAAAGTTAAACAAGCTGAGAATATTTTCTCCAAAAGCCGCAGCAGCAAATACTTCTGCTGAAATAGCAGATGTGCAAATGACTTGAGCATAAGGAAATAACCGTGCTACGTTATCACGAAAATATTGGTCGTAGGTCCGAATAATCACACGAGTTGTAGGACTTTTAGCGTATGCCATCAAAGCTATTTCCAAATTTTCCATGTCATCGTCTGTAACAACAACCACACTTTTACTATTAGCGAGATTTACCTTGCCTAAAGCATCAGCAATATTATCAATAATTAGTGGTATTTTGTTCAGAAAATCGGCATTTAGTGCTGTGCTGCTAATACCTACCAAAGGTTGCTTAAATTCTTGCAATAAAGCCGCGACTCGCTGACCAACTCGATTTAATCCAATCAGTACAACATGGTCTTTTTGGGGGATTGATGGCTGATAACTATTGAAAAACTTAAACCTTGAACTTAACAAAGCATCAGTTAGCAACGCATATAAAACTCCCACAAAACCTATACCCGTTAAAGTTAGTGCGAGGCTAAACAATCGTAACCACCCTGGCATATTTTGCGCTGGCTCCGGTGGCGTTTTAAAATTCACACCGCCAAATATATCTCCGTATCCTCCCAAAAGCAAGACAACGGTAGCATAAAAAGCTTCTATTATGTTACTTTCAGGATAATTTAAGATATAGATAATTGTTCCAAAAAGCCAAAGAAAAAGTACTGTGATTCCACAGATAATTGCCACCCGCAAACTCTGATAATGAGAGACTTTTCGCAATAGATTTGCAATTTTATGTTTGAGATTATTCCCACCTTTCCCTAATACAATCTCTTGCCATAACTGCTGCCAGTTGTACTTACGCACAGTAGCAAGTTGTTTTAAAGTTTGAAGCTGTTCTGTAACTTCGATATAAATAATCGTATCACCTGGGTGTAATGTCGCTTCTGGTTCCCACTGATGAAATTCTTTAGGCAATAGAGATGAATCATTAGCGTGATTTAATACCCGACGACATGAAGTATTTAGTTCATGTATATGCCATTTATTCGCCCAGCTATCACTCAATTTAATCTGATGCTTTACTACCCGAAATTGACGTTGCTCCAGTTGAAAATATCCGAGATTATCATCTCCAAGAGCAGCAACAGCAAAGCCAGAAGCGGAAATTTGATTTGGCTCAAAGGCAATAAAATTACCAAGAATTTGACTTAAAAGCTCATTGAGATTTTGTTTGTCAGAACGTACAACTAGGCGAACTTGAGGATTTAAAAGCCTTGCTGCAAAGGCAGCTTCTATATTTACCCGTTCATTACCAGTGACCAAAAGTACAGTTCGACACTGAGAAATATTTGCCTGTTCTAAAATACTGCTCTGACGACAATCTCCGATTAATAAATTTTCTAATAAACTTAATAAATTTGGTATTTCCAAATTTTTGGGTTGTTCTTGGTCAATCGCATTTACAACAGCACCATACTCTTTCAGAACTGCAACACAATGCTGACCCAAACTTCCTAGCCCACAAACTAAAAACCGATCTAGTTTTGTTTGAGAATCTTTAACAGGCTGATAATTACTTTCTGATGATGGCAGCATATAATACCGCCAATGATACACATTATTTATCTATATCGTAGAATACCAAAGATATTGACTCACAGTAAAAATGGTATTATTGAATTAATTAAACTATTAACGGCGATGGAGCTCGCCAAAACCGCCTTTTCCGCGCGATAAACTCTCATCTGGAAGGCTGATGGCTCCTACTTTCCCTGCTAACTGCGGGAGAGTAGGGCTTGGCTAAATGCATTACCTGACTCTCCTGTAGAAAGTATCTGTCTACAAATCGCACCTCAAGGAGTCATGGTATGAAACACTTTCGCCAGTTTGAACCATTTATTGCATTACCCCACCTAATCAAGTGGTTGCCTATTTCCTTTGTGGTTGGCATTCTTGCTGGAACTGCTTCTGCGGCTCTTTTAGCATCATTGGAATGGGCAACTGATTGGCGAGAATCACATCGGTGGATTATCGCCTTACTTCCCTTTGGTGGCTTCTTGAGTGGTTGGATTTATCATCAATTCGGTCAGAATGTAGAAGCTGGAAATAACCTTTTACTGGAAGAAATTCATAACCCCAAAAACGTTATTCCCTTCCGTATGGCTCCTCTTGTTTTACTAGGAACAGACCTTACCCATTTTTTCGGTGGTTCAGCCGGTCGTGAAGGTACAGCATTACAAATGGGTGCTTCTCTCGCAGACCAGTTAACTAAAATATTGCATTTTCAAGGTGCTAATCGGCGAATTTTGTTAACCGCAGGTATCAGTGGAGGATTCGCTTCAGTTTTCGGGACACCCTTAGCTGGAACCGTATTTGGTCTGGAAGTTTTAGCCATTGGTAAAATTCATTATGACGCTCTTTTTGCTTCTTTAATCGCTGCGATCGTTGGGAATCAAGTCACTTTACTATTTGGTTTACAACATACAGCATACCGACACGCTCCCTCTATACCAACGCTCACAATTTGGGGGCTGATTTCTGCCATTATTGCAGGTGCAGTTTTTGGAATTGTAGCGAGATTTTTTGCTAAAATAACTCACCAAATTAGTCACTTCTTTAAAGCCAAAATATCTTATCCTCCAATGCGTCCTTTTATAGGCGGTGCGATGATAGCAATAATTGTTGGATTGAGTGGTACAACTAAATATATTGGGCTTGGTATTCCAGCGATCGTTGATTCTTTCTACAATCAGCTACCTCCTTGGGATTTTGCAGCAAAATTATGTCTGACTGCTTTAACTCTAGGAGCAGGTTTTAAGGGTGGGGAAGTAACCCCTTTGTTTTTTATTGGTGCGACTTTAGGTAATGCTTTATCGTTGCTTTTAGCATTACCTGCACCACTCTTAGCAGGAATGGGATTTGTGGGTGTATTTGCAGGTGCAGCAAATACACCTATAGCATCGACTCTGATGGGAATTGAATTATTTGGCCTCGAATCAGGGGTATTTATTGCTATTGGCTGTATAGTGAGCTATTTATTTTCAGGTCATTCAGGAATTTATTCTGCACAACGTATTGGGTTGAGTAAATACTCTACTGTATATTTAGAAGAAGGGATGACTTTGGCTAATTATGGGCGACCAAAAATTGATTTACCCGATGATAGTGAAGAAGCAGGGTAAATTTATACAAAAGTCATTTGGTCTGGTGTATTCAAAAACCCTATCTTTAGGAAATATGAAAAATATATCTCCAGTAGCTCTGCATTTATCTGTGGACAATAAATTCCAGTTCCAGACAATGCTTTAACCGTGTTTTGGTAGTCAAATTTCATTTCTAATTTTTGAAAGTCAGATTCTTCGGGAAACATAGGTAATAGAGAATGTAGAGCATTATCGGGAAAATAATTAATATGATTAATCAGTTCTTTACGCCAGTTTACGAATGAAATTTGTTTAACTGGATAACCAAAATTCTCTATCCAATTACTTAGATATTCACCAGATATCTGATGAGGATTGGTGATATGAAAAGCCTTTCCTAAAGATGATTTTGCTTGTGATATAGCAATAATTGCTTTGCTTGCATAGTCTACAGGAATCATTTCTATCATCCTTTCTAATTCTGGGAACATTCTGAGTTGGATACAACCTTTAATCATTATAGAAAGCCAATCGCTTGTATTTCCTATCCCAGTTTTGCTGTGTCCAGCTACATGACCTAGCCTATATATACACACAGGAAGTCCCCTTTCACGAGC
Source organism: Nostoc sp. NMS4 (assembly GCF_017115095.1). Lineage (GTDB taxonomy): Bacteria > Cyanobacteriota > Cyanobacteriia > Cyanobacteriales > Nostocaceae > Nostoc. The sequence continues at coordinate 11,254 of NZ_JABXKI010000085.1, forward strand.
AATCATAATTAATTTTTCTGCTACCCATTTGCTTTGAGCATAACCGCTAATTAAACCTTGACTATCGTTAAGGGGATCTGATTCTGAAATTACAGGAAGCTGAGAATCTTTAGACAAATCAAAAACAGAAAGAGTAGAAATAAAATGAACAGGCTTGACTTTGATTTGACTAGCTAATCTTATAACTTCTTCAGTTGCTGTAACATTAGCTGCCTTTAATGTTGAATAGGAATAAATAAAATTAACTAATGCACCATTATGATATATAACATCAATACATCTGGCTAAGTTTTCAAACTCTGCTGCTGTAACACCTAAATATGGTTGAGATAAATCTCCAAGTACAGAAATAATTCTAGAACTAAAGCCCTCGTCCCAAAGCAAATAAGCTTCGAGTTGAGTTTGCAATCTCTTTTTACCTTCATCAGGATTAGCAGCACGAACCAAACAATAGATATTAGCATTAGTACGTTGAAGCAATTCGTATAGTAGATAAGTGCCGACAAATCCTGTTGCTCCAGTTAAGAAGATACACTTAGGTTCACTGACATCATCAAAAGCTAGTGATTGAGGTTGAATTTCAGAATCAAGAACGGCTTCAGCACTTAAATCTAAAATATTGTCGGTAATATTATTCGATGTTCCTACCTGACGAATCTTTTCAATAAGTTGGGCAATATCAGCCACAGTAGGAAATTCAAACAAGCAATGCACTGGCAAATCTACGCCACAGACTTGTCGTAATTTAGATAGAAATCTGACAATTAATAAAGAATTACCACCAAGTTCAAAGAAGTTGTCTCGAACTCCTACTGGAGTGATATTCAGAATAGATGACAAAATTTGAGTCAGTTGAAGTTCTATAATTGTACTTGGTGCGATGTATTCATGTTTGTAGCCGATTTCTCTATCTGGTGTAGGTAGGGCTTTGCGATCGATTTTGCCGTTAGGTGTTAATGGTAGAGTGTCTAAGGTGACAAAGACACTAGGCAGCATATATTCTGGTAGCTTGTTCTTGAGAAATTCCCGGAGTTGCTTGGTGATAAGTGTTTCATCACTAGTCACTACATAGGCAATTAAGCGTTTGTCACCTGGAATATCTTCTCTAACAATGACTACGGCTTGTTGGATTTGGGGATGGGTGTTGAGGACTGTTTCAATTTCTCCGAGTTCGATGCGGAAGCCGCGAATCTTTACTTGATTATCGATGCGACCAATGTATTCGATGTTGCCATAGCGATCGCAGCGGGTGAGATCGCCTGTTTTGTAGAGGCGTTCTGATTTACCATCATAGAAGGGGTTGGGGATAAATTTTTCTTGAGTTAGTTTTGGTTGGTTGAGGTAGCCTCGCGCTAAACCTGCGCCTCCGATGTGTAATTCTCCCGGTACGCCGATGGGTACTGGTTGCAGATGGCTGTCTAAGATGTAGATTTGGGTGTTGGCAATAGGACGACCGATGGAAATTAAGCCAGACTGAGACTCAACCTGAGAAATTAGTGACCAGATGGTAGTTTCTGTCGGCCCGTAAAGGTTCCACAAGGAAGTACTCTTTGTTTGTAATTCATTGGCTAACTCCCAAGGTAAAACCTCACCCCCGCAAAGTATTTTTAATTGATGGGAATTTTGCCATCCAGCTTCTAACAGTAATCGCCAAGTTACTGGAGTAGCTTGCATAATTGTTACCCCAAATTTGACCAGCAACTCTAGCAACCGTTGTCCATCAAGGGTGACTTCACGCTTTGCTACCACTAAGCAAGCACCCACAATTATTGGTAGAAAAATTTCTAAAGCAGCAATATCAAAGTTAAAAGTCGTTACTCCAACAAGTACGTCATCTGCTGTGATTCCTGACTGCTGGCGCATAGTACATAAGAAATTGACCACAGCACTATGTAAAATTTGCACACCTTTGGGCTTACCTGTAGACCCAGAAGTATAGATAGTGTAAGCCAGGTTGTGAGATATGATGTCGGTAATTGGGTTTTTATCGCAATGCTGGGCTATGCGATCGCATTCGGTGTCTAGACAAACCACAACAGCTTCATGCTGGGGTAAACTTTCCACAAGTTGTTGTTGCGTCAATAACACCTCAACACCCGAATCCGCTAACATATAACTCAACCTTTCTTGAGGATACGTGGGGTCAAGTGGCACATAAGCACCACCAGCCTTGAGTATCCCCAACAGTCCCACCACCATCTCAACAGAACGTTCTACACAAATACCTACCAACATCTCTGGTCTGACACCGAGGCTTTGCAAATGATGTGCTAGTTGGTTGGCTCTTTGATTTAATTGTTGGTAGGATAATTGCTGGTTCTCAAACACCACGGCAATAGTCTGGGGTGTTTTCTCTACCTGCTCTTCAAACAACTGATGAATACATTTATTTAAGGCATATTCACACTCGGTATCATTCCACTGCACTAACAATTGATGACGTTCTGCTGCACTCAACAAGGGTAATTCATTCACCGCTTGTTGGGGATTTTCTACAATTGCTGATAACAAATTATGGAAATGAGCCGCCATCCGCGCAATAGTTGACCCATCAAACAAATCAGTATTGTACTCCCATGACCCCACCAATCCCCGGTCGGTTTCGGACATCGACAGTGTTAAATCAAACTTCGCAATTGTACTTTTTATATCTAGCTGACACCAAGCACAACCAGGGATTTCCACTTCCCCCATTGGTGCATTTTGCCATATAAACATCACCTGAAATAAAGGTGAATAACTCAAAGAGCGTTGTGGTTGCAATTTTTCTACTACTTGTTCAAAAGGCACATCCTGATGTTCATAGGCTTGGAGTGTAGTTTCCCTGACTTGTAAAAGTAAAGTTTCAAAACTGAGATTCTCTTCAAACTTGGTTCTCAATACTAAAGTATTCACAAAAAAGCCAATCAGTGGCTCAATTTCACTGCGGTTACGATTGGCTATTGGTAAACCAATTAAAATATCTGATTGACCACTATAACGATATAGGAAAGTCGCAAACGCCGCGTGGAGGGTCATAAATAAGGTAGTACCCGATTGCCTACACAAGGTTTGCAACTTCTGGGTGATATCAGTATTCAAGGTGAAGCTTTGTGTAGCACCCTGGTAAGTTTGCACACTGGGACGAGTCCGGTCAGTTGGTAATTGTAATAATTCTGGTACACCATGCAATTGAGAAAGCCAGTAATTGAGTTGAGTTTCAAGGTAGTACGAACTCAAGCATTGTCTCTGCCAAACTGCAAAGTCTGCATACTGGATAGATAATTCTGATAAGGGGGAAGGAACTCTCGCACAAAAAGCTTGATATAGAGCAGATAGTTCGGTGATGAATACCCCCATTGACCAACCATCAGAAACTATGTGATGTGTCGTCATTAATAACACATATTCTCTGGCTGACAACTGCAAGAAATTACACCTAATTAATGGTGCGATTTCTAAGTCAAAGGGGGTAATTGCTTCAAGTTGTATTTGTTGTTGTAGGACGGTTTCACGTTCTGTATCTGGTAGTTGCTGTAAGTCCACCAGGTTGATATTCATGGTGGCTAATGGGTGAATTACTTGTATTGGTGTGCCATTGACAGTTTGAAAACTGGTGCGTAGTACTTCGTGGCGACGGACTATTTCTGATAATGCTTGTTGCAGGGCGTTAATATCTAAGTCACCCTTGATGCGGACTGCTGCTGGTATGTTATAAGTTGCACTTGGCCCTAAGAGTTGGTCTAGGAACCACAGTCGCTCTTGTGCATAAGATAGGGGTAATTGTTCTGTATCTGGTTCTCTTGGTTGAATGGGGGGAAGAGTTAATCTGCTATTAGTATTACGTAACTGGGTTATAGTTTGGTCTAATTGAGTAATTGTTGGAGATTCAAAGACTGCTCTGAGGGGGATTTCTATGCCAAAGGTTTGTCGGAGTCGAGAAATTACTTGAGTTGCCAGTAGGGAATGTCCGCCTAAAGTAAAGATGTTGTCGTGGATACTGACCCTTTCTACATTTAAAACTGAAGTGAAGATGTTGGCGATGATTTCTTCAGTTGCTGTACTTGGGGCTACATATTCTTTCGGATGATTTTCAATACTTTTGTGCCACTGCCCTACTACACTCAAACTATCTTTTAAAAATTCTAGTTTACAAACACGACGTTGAATTTTTCCACTAGAAGTTTTAGGGATACTTCCAGTTTTCAACAACAGAACATGACAAACTTCTAATTGATGTTCTGTTGATAGTGCAATTTGAATTTCTTTAACTATCTCCAAAGTATTCAGATTTCGTAGATGAGTTCTTTCCACCTCGCAAGCAACCACCAAACACTCCTGTTTTTCCATCTCAACAGAAAATGCTGCACTACAATTCTTTCGTAGATAAGGGTGGCTGTTTTCAACGGTTAATTCAATGTCTTGGGGATAATGATTTCGTCCTCGAATGATAATTACATCTTTGATTCTTCCTGTGACAAATAATTCTTCATTACGGAGAAACCCTAAATCTCCTGTACGAAGAAATGGCCCAGAACCAGTGTCTGCTAGGTATGCTTGAAATGTTTCTTTTGTCTGCTCTGGTTTTCCCCAATAGCCCTGAACTACACTAGAACCACTAACCCAAATCTCTCCGACTTGGTTATCAGAACAAGCAGTAGATGAACATGGTTCGACTATAACCACTTTCTGATCTAACCAAGTTTTTCCACTGCTTACTAAAATGCGAGTATCTAGAGCTTCTGGAGCTTTTGCAACTACGAGATTTTGTTCGAGTGCTGCCTTAGAGACATGACAAACAACAGGTTTAGCTCCTTTTGGACTTCCTGTAACTGCGGCAGTTGACTCAGCAAGACCATAGCAAGGTGAAAATGCTTCTAGCTCAAAACCACAGTTAGAAAAAGTCTTTTGAAACAGTTCTAGAGTTTCTGCCTGGATTGGCTCTGCACCATTAAACGCCACCTTCCAACTACTCAAGTTAAGAGTTTCGCGCTCTTGAAAAGATACTTTGTCAACGCACAGTTCATAAGCAAAATTTGGTCCGCCACTAGTGTGGGCTTGGTAGCGAGAAATAGCTTGGAGCCAGAGGACGGGACGTTGCAAGAAGGCTACAGGTGGCATCAGGATACACTTTGCACCGATAAACAGAGCTTGAATTACAATTCCCAATCCTGAATTGTGGTGAAGAGGTAACCAGCTTACGTAAGTTGATTCTTCTGTATGTTTGCTTGCAGCCTGGATCATCTGTTGATTATCCAGCAAATTCCTATGAGTCACCATCACCCCTTTGGGTGTTCCTGTAGACCCGGAAGTATATTGCAAAAATGCCAAACTCTCTGGTGTCACTGATTTAGGTACAAACTTTTGAGGATTAGCTTCAATAGTATCTGTAGCTACCAGCTTTAACTGGGCTAACTCTGGTTCCTCTTGCCACCCTTTCTCAATGTCAGTTAGTATTGATGTGGTTGTCAGTGCTATCTTCGCTTCGGCATCATTAACGATAGAAAGCAATCGAGGCAACTCCTGATTACTTCTGGGAGGATAAACCGGAACTGCTACTACCCCAGCATACAAACAGCCAAAGAAAGCTGTAATAAACTCTAATCCAGAAGGGTATAATAATAAAGCTCGTTCTCCCTGCATTGATTGGAGATGGACTGCGATCGCTCTAGCTTGTTGATCTAATTCTCCATAAGTAAGGCTCCCTGACTCAGTTTCTCCATTTTGGAGAAATAGATAAGCTTGGCGATCGCACTGATATTGCCCTCTATAGGTGAGAATGTCTAATAATGTTTTAGTTATTGTTTGATACATTTAGATTATTATTTATTTTATGTATGCTTTTTTTGGCTTTAGACATAATAAAGCAATTCTGTTAATACCAAAGTCAACCAAAGTTATTTGACAGGATATGATTGTTCTTTTTATCACCTTATCTATAAGAAACAATCTTTCTTACTTAGTTGTGTAAGCCTATAATAGGCAATAGATTTTTTTCATGAATGATTTAGAATTGCCATAAACCATGAATCTATTAGATCATTAAACAAGTATGAATAGGTTATTAAAATGTTAAATGTAAGTTAAACATTAGACTTTTGACAGAAGATAATAAAGAAAAAGTCCGCTAGTCAAAATTAGAGTTGAGAGCGAAAAGTGGATCTTATGAAAGAAGATATTATCGAGATCGCTGGTTTTCATGCTCATGTTTACTTCGATCCTGCGAGTCGGGATATAGCTGCGCGTGTACGCGAAGGATTAGGCGCTAGGTTTGACGTGCAACTCGGACGCTGGCATGACAAGCCCATCGGTCCCCATCCAAAAGCGATGTATCAAGTTGCTTTCTTACCGAATCAGTTTGATAAAGTCGTTCCTTGGCTAATGCTCAATCGTCACGGATTGGATATTCTTGTCCATCCTGAAACAGGCGATGTTGTGGCAGACCACGCGGTTCATTCTTTATGGTTAGGAGAAAAGTTAGATTTGAATATTGAGTTTCTTCGGCAGGTTAGCCCAACTGTATCTAATTAAACCTTCGATTATTTACGCCATCCTACTTATGCGATCGCTAGAAAGGAAACATCGATTAAATTGAGTTTAAAGCCTGACTGAAACTTAAGCTAAGTGTAACGGAAAATTGCGGCTTTTGGGGAAACCGAAAGAGCCGCAATTTTCTCACAGAGATGTAGCCTTCACCATCCGTAGAAAATCAGTATTAAAACCCTTAATCGCAGATAACAGTTTATTAGCATGATCCTTGAAAATAGAAATTAGCAATTCGTTTTATAGAATGCTATGGTGTTAATTGGTATTATCATAAAAATGAATTTATCCGATGAAAAATATCTCTGCGACGGGGAAAATTCCAGGCATTTCCCAATTCAGCAAACTTAATTTCAGGCTTACGGAAAAACAGATTTTATTTAGTACGCTCATTCTATGCCTTGGTTTGCTGGGACTGGGTGGTTTTTGGTTTAAATCCAGATATAAATTTGATAATCAGATGAGTGTAAAGCTACAAGAATTATCTAATGTCGATTATCCAGCCAATCCCGCGCCTTTAGGCAAAAATTTTAAAAGATATTCTAATCGAAAGTTAACACTTATTAAAAAAGATGATACACATTTCGATTTCGTGTTTGAACCAACAGACAAAAACACAGCAAAAATAGTTATAAAAAATGTTGATTTAGAGCTATTAGTTCCTAAAGTACCCGAATGGGTTAAAAAAGATCCAGGTTTAGAAACAATCGCTTTTACAGACAGGGAGTGGAACAGACAACAGATTAGTTTTCCTGCTAATTCAAAAAATCTAGAAATTATTGGAGGAGACGGTTTTGAAAAGCAAAATTTGGTAGAGGTTGCTTTAGCTAATAATTGCTTAAATGCAGGATTTTGGGAAGTCTTACTTTTCACTAAAGAGGATGGTAACAAATCTCTTTATTATCAAAGTTGGTTTACCTTTCCGATGGGACATTACAAAAATATTTTTGAAAAAATTAATAAGATTTCATATTGGCAGCATTGGTGGAAATTAGAACACTGGCAAGATCCGAGCGGCACAATAGTCAAGACTAATCTTCTCAGAAATGTAATCGATCAAAAAGAAGTTGCTACTCAGTTCCCCCTTGATGAGAGGATAATTGTATCAGGAGAGCAAAGCCGAAAAGTTAGAACTACGTTAGCGACCAATCTCACAAAATGGAGAGATTTTTACGACGTTAAAAATGAAATTAAATTTGCAAGTTTTCGAGGGCCAGGATTTTACGATCAAAATAAGCCTTGGGAAAATCAATACTGGAGAATAGGCAAATTTGATAAAGCCATTTTAAGGAATATTAAACCGATTGGTGTTGAACAAAATTTACAGGAAATTGAGCTAGGATTCACAGATACCAAGACTGGTGAAAAAAATAGATTATTCATCAGTGGAATTAATCTGAAAACACTTCCTCAATTGCCTGTAGCAGATTATCCTAAAGGTTTATATATGCCGATGGGAATTGGGATACCTCCTTTTTATCAAAGCTACGATGAGTTAACTAAAAATCATCCAGATGTCAGCCCATACTTCAGTGTTCTACTAGATTCACAGGAGCGTTGGATAGATCATCACCACTTAGCAGTTGATGGTTCAGTGATGCACCTTGATAAAGATAACCCAAAACTTTTGCATCTTTACTTGCTATCCTACGAAAGAAATACTTTAATAGCTCATTTCTTGGTCGATTTAACATAGATATAGCGGTTCTTGGTTGTAAAAATTCTGACTTCTGAATTCAGGAGTCAGAATTCAGAAGCCAGAATAGTTAAATATTTATTCATTCGGTACTTGCTTGAGTAAAGCTATCCACATATCAGATGGATCGGAGTAGTAATCAATTTCTTCAACTTGATATTGATAAGATTCACAACCTTCTCGTAAAATAATGCGATCGCAAGCTTTAACGCCTTTCCCTACTCCCGTCATGTATCCGATTGTTCCTTCATTGAGGCGCTCAAATATATAGTCGCCTCCCCAAACTTGTTGTCTGTAATCATGGATTTTATTCTTTTGTTTTAATTCTGTTAGTGGAGAAAGAACCAGAGCTAATTTATTAAAAACACTAAAACTTAAGTTCATACCTGTTCTGATTGAAGAGAAGGCACCTAAAAACAATTAAAAAATAGAACTAATAATTCATTTGAAAGCTGATTCTTTTAAATTTACAGTACTATTAACCCCATATTCAACTGTAAAATCACCGAACTGTTGGACAGCATTTTGTGAGATATGAGTTTTTTGCTTAACTATATAGTATTAAGTAATAAGCCTTTTATGCCTTGAAAATGTCATATATGTATATATTTGAATATCAATAACATCTAGTCACTACTTGTAGTTTCTATAGCTATATCTACCTGTTTCAGTAGTATTTCTAGGGTAGAAGAGTTATCTAAAACTACATCTGCATGAGCGACTTTTTCTTCGATAGATAATTGGCTGTTAATCCTGGCTTGTGCCTGTTCTCTATTTAAATGGTTTCGTTGTATCAATCTTTGTAGTTGTTGCTCTTGGGAACAACGCACTACCCAAATTTCTGTAACCAAATCAGTCATCCCAGCTTCAAATAATAGAGGCACTACTAACACTAGTATTTGTGAAGAAGACTGAGCAATTGCTTTGAGAAAGCGATCGCGCACATCAGGATGAATCAAATTGTCTATCCAGTTGCGTTCATCTTGACGATTAAAGATGATTTCGCCTAGCTTTTGACGGTTCAGGCTGCCATCTGGTAGTAGAATTTGTTCGCCGTAACGTTGAGCGATCGCACCCAGAATAGGCGAACCTAAAGATACTGCCTCTCTAGCATAAATATCTGCATCCAAAATCGGTAGGTTATAAGTGTTAGCTAAATAATTAGTGACAGTGGTTTTGCCTGTGGCAATACCTCCAGTTAAGCCGATTATACGTTTTGTCATTTGTCATTTGTCATTTGTCATTGGGCATTGGTTCTCCCTTGTCTCCCTCATCTCCCTCATCTAAGAATTTGTCGCCCATCGGATCAGTGCTTGGGTTAAACCATCTAAAGTATATTCTTGGGCTTCTATATCCACACGTCCGAATAATTCATGGCAAGTTTTGGAGGTTTGGGGGCCGATAGAGGCAATACAAACTCCCTCTAATAATTGGCTAGCATCAGAGTTATTGGTAAATATATTATTAGTAAGTTGACAGAAAAATTGTACAGTTTTAGAACTGGCAAAGGTAATTACATCTATCTTGCGGTTTTGGAGAGCTAACTTTGCCGCAGCTGGAATACTATTAGGACAACAAGATTGATATGCCGCAACTTCTATTACTTTTGCTCCCTTAAGAGTTAATTCCTTAACTAAAACTTCTCTACCGCCGCTTTCAACTCTGGGAAATAACACCTTTTTACCATCTAATTTATCTGGAAAATTTTCCACTAAAGAATCGGCAACAAAGTTTGGGGGAATAAAATCTGCTTGCAGAGAGCGTTGTTTGAGACTTTGGGCTGTTTTCTCACCAACGACGGCAATTTTGATACCAGCTAAGGCACGGCTATCTTTACCTTGGGTAGTTAGCCTTTCAAAAAAGTAATCTATGCCATTGGTAGAAGTGAGAATTAACCAGTCGAAGTCAGATAAATGAGCGATCGCATTATCCAAAGCTTCCCAACTGGAGGGCGCGCCGATTTCTAAGGTAGGCATTTCGATGACTGTTGCACCTGATGCAATGAGGCGATCGCTAAATTGACTCGATTGGCCAACTGAACGTGTCACCAAAATCATTTTACCAGTAAGGGGAGATAGGGGGAAATTGCTTGACATAGCAGGGAGGCTCAAAGTTTTGGCTGAAGTAGAATCCTGACAATCTATTTTCTCAGGTTGTAAGTACTTGCGTAGCCCAACAACTTCGCCAATCACAATTACTGCTGGGGAAAGGGATAATCTGGCGGTTTGTTCCAGAATATTGCCTAGTTGCGCTATCCAAATTTGTTGATCGGGAGTTCCTGCCCAACGGATAATGGCAATGGGTGTTAAGTGCGATCGCCCATGCTGCACCAATTGATGTACAATCTGTTGCAGATGTTTCCCACCCATCAAAATTACTAGTGTCTCTAACCGTGAGAGTGCCTCCCAGTCTAAAACCTCTGGTTGATGAGCTGTAAGGACTGTAAAAGTGCGGCTTAAAACCGGATCTGTGAGAGGAATTCCTGCCAACAAAGGCGCTGCAAGGGCTGAGGAAATTCCTGGTACTAGTTCAAAATCACAACCGGATGCTTTCAAAGCTTCAATTTCGGAAGTGCAACGCCCAAAAATCAGAGGATCTCCTGATTTGAGCCGTATAACTTGTTTTCCTTGTAAACAGTGCTGTACCAGTAACTTGTTAATCTGTGCTTGGCTTGTACTAGGTTTACCACCGCGTTTACCGACATCCAACTTCAGGCAATCATCTGGTACGCACTGCAATAATTGAGCATCTACTAAAGCATCGTAAACTAACACCTGAGCAGCAGCTAAGAGATTGTAAGCTTTTACTGTTAGGTATGCTACATCTCCAGGCCCAGCACCTACAAGATAGACTTTTCCCCTTTCTTCAATTATCGTCATTTGTCAGAGACGCGATTAATCGCGTCTGTACAATGGTCATTTGTTAATAGTTCTTATTCTCTTGCCCAATGCCCAATGCCCTTTATTCAATTTGAGTATTAATTTTTTGGATTAGCC